>JAUIBG010000148.1 GCA_030428165.1 Actinomycetes bacterium | reverse complement strand
ACTCGGCCACCGCTCCGTCGCCTTCGTCTCGGGCCCGGCGAGCTCGTGGGCGAGCGCGCGGCGCTGGGAGGCCCTGATGGCAGCCGCGGTCTCCGCTGGGCTCCACATCGTGGAGATCGGCCCGACGGCCCCCACCGTCGACGGCGGTGCCGCGGCATTCGCGAGGGTCGCCGCCTCCGGCGTGACCGCGGCGGTGTGCTTCAACGACCTGGTCGCGATCGGACTCGTCAAGGCCGCGTACGAGAACGGCGTCTCGGTGCCGATCGACCTGTCGGTCGCGGGCTTCGACGACATCTTCGTCTCCGAGCTCCTGGTGCCGGCGCTGACCACGGTGCGCGTCGACCTCGACGAGGCTGGAGCACGCGCGGTGCGCATGCTGCTCGCGGAGGTGGGCGTCGTTGAGGGGAGCCCTGAGGGCGACCGATTGCCAACGGAGCTCGTCGTGCGCGATTCGACGGGAAGGGTGCCCGTCAGTCTCGACTAGAACGACGGTGGCAACGGCGTTGGCAACCGGTTGACAAATCGGATGGAGCGGTGCCACGATGGCGCCATGGCAACGATGCTGAGGACCGGCGCGCACGCGCTGCTGCCGTCCGACCCCGAGACCAGGGCGCTGGCTGGCGAGCTCTACGAGAGCGTCGCCGAGGCGCCGATCGTGTCGCCGCACGGCCATGTGCCGGCGGCGTGGCTCGCGAGCGACGCGCCGTTCCGCGATCCCGCCGACCTGCTGGTAGTGCACGACCACTACGTGACGCGCCTGCTGTACGCCAACGGCATCCCGCTCGAGAGCCTCGGCCAGGGAGGCGCTGCCGCCGATCCCCGCGAGATCTGGCGCGTCACGGCATCGAACTGGCACCTGTTCGCCGGCACCGCGTCGGGGTACTGGATGACCGAGACGCTGCGCACCGTGTTCGGCATCGACGCGCCCCTCAGCGCGGCCACCGCCGACTCGACCTACGACACGATCGCCGCGGCCCTGGCCACGCCCGACTTCCAGCCGCGCGCGCTGCTCAGCCGCTTCGGCATCGGCTTCCTCGCGACCACGGACGACCCGTGCGACGATCTGGCGGACCACGCGACGATCGCCGCGGCCACCGACGTCGACGCCCGCGTGGTCCCCACGTACCGTCCCGACAAGTACATGGAGCCCGCTGCCGCCGACTTCCCCGAGCGGGTCGCGGCGCTGCTGGACGCCGCCGGCGTCGCGGGCGAGGGCTTCCAGTCCTATCTGGAGGCCCACCGGGTGCGTCGCGCCCACTTCGCCGCCCACGGCGCCACCGCCACGGACCACGGAGTCGACGTGCCGTTCACGGCAGACCTCTCGCCCGCCAGGGCGGAGGAGCTGTTCGCCCGCGCGATGCGCGGCGAGATCGACGCCGACGACGCGGTGGTGCTGCGCGGCCACATCCTCACGCGCATGGCCGAGATGAGCGTCGACGACGGGCTCGTGATGATGCTCCACCCCGGCGTGCGCCGCAATCACCACACCGCGACGTACGAGAGGTTCGGCCCCGACACCGGGCACGACATCCCGCTGCGGACCGAGTACACGGACAACCTGCGACCCCTGCTCGAGCGCTTCGGCACGGCCGAGGGCTTCCACCTGGTGCTGTTCACGGTCGACGAGACGGTCTTCTCGCGCGAGATCGCTCCGCTCGCCGGCTTCTATCCGGCCGTCTATGCCGGTGCGCCGTGGTGGTTCCTCGACGCCCCCGACGCGATCGACCGGTACCGGGCGGCCGTCACGGAGACGGCGGGCTTCTACAAGACCGCGGGCTTCATCGACGACACGCGTGCCTTCCTGTCGATTCCGGTGCGGCACGACACCGCTCGCCGCCGGGACGCGGCCTTCATCGCGAGGCTGGTCTCCGAGGGTCGCATCGACCACGGCACCGCCATGCGCGTGATCGCCGACGTGACCACGACAATGCCGACCAAGGTGTGGAAGCTGTGACCGCCGTGGTACCGCGCGAGCTGACCCGCGAGGGGGTCGACGCGCGCCGCGCTCCCGTGCGCATCGTGCATCTGGGCCTCGGCAACTTCTTCAGGGCACATCAGGCCTGGTACACGGCGCTTGCGGGAGACGCCTCGGAGTGGGGCATCGCCGCCTTCACCGGCCGTACCGCCACCATGGCGAGGCTGCTCGACTCCCAGGAGTCCCTGTACTGCCTCGTCGTGCGCGGAGCCGAGGGCGACGACGTCGAGGTCATTCCGTCGATCACCAGGGCCCACTGGGGCGAGAATCTCTCCGCGCTGCGGGCATACGCCGCCAGTCCCGACCTCGCCCTCATCACGCTCACCGTCACCGAGGCGGCCTACCTGCTCGACGGCAAGGGGCGGCCGATGCTGGACCGGCCCGCCGTGCGCGAGGACATCGCCGCCGCGAGGGCGGGGGAGTCCGTGTCCACTCCGGTCGGCCGGCTCGTGATGGCGCTGGACGCGCGACGCGCGGCCGGGGCCGGGCCCATCGCGGTCGTGCCCTGCGACAACGTCCCCGGCAACGGGCCGTGGCTGCGCACCGGTGTCCTCGCGTGGGCCGCCGAGGTGGACGCCTCGCTGGCCGGCTGGATCGAGGAGCACGTCTCGTTCGTCTCGACCTCGGTCGACCGGATCACGCCGCGCGCCGGTGCCGAGGTCTCGGCGGCCGTGCGCGAGGCGGGCTGGATCGACCGCGCCCCCGTGGTCACCGAGCCCTACTCGGCGTGGGTCCTCGAGGGCGACTTCCCCGCAGGCCGGCCGCGCTGGGAGGACGCCGGGGCCAGGTTCGTCGATGACGTCGAGCCGTATGAGCGCCGCAAGCTGTGGCTGCTCAACGGCGCCCACTCGATGCTCGCCGCCGCTGGCATCGTCGCCGGCCACGAGACCGTCGCCCAGGCCACCGCAGACGCCCAGCTGTGGAGCAGCGTCGAGGCGTTCTGGGACGAGGCTGCGAGGCACCTGCCCGAGGGTCTCGACCTGGACGTGTACCGCGCCGACCTGAAGGAGCGGTTCCTCAATCCCCGCATGCGGCACCTCCTCCCGCAGATCGCGACCGACGCCGTCACCAAGCTGCGCGTGCGCGTCGTGCCTGTCGCGGCAGCGGAACGAGCGGACGGCCGCAGCGGCGCCGCGTGCGCGAGGGCGATCGCGTCCTGGATCGACAGCCTCGCGGTCGAGTCCGCGGCGACCGACTCCGAGCAGCCGTCGATCGACGAGGCGCTGGCGTCCGCCGATACCGTCGTCGCGCTCACCGCCCTGCTCTCAGAGGCCCTCGCGGCCGATGCCGATTTCCTCGCCGCGGTCCGCGCGGCCACCACCACGACCACGGCGCACGCCGCGCTGTGACCCGACCCCGCCACCGAAGGAAGCAATGATGCTCAAGCCCCAGACCTCCGCGACCCGCGAACTCGTCAACCTCGACGGCATCTGGTCGTTCGCCCTCGAGTCCGCCGACGTTCCCGAGCCCTGGACGGGCGCGCTGCCCGGCCCGCTCGACGCGCCGGTGCCGGCCAGCTACAACGACCTGTTCGCCGACCCCGAGATCCGCAACCACGTGGGCTGGGTCTGGTACCAGCGCTCGGTGCGCGTGCCCCGCGGCTGGGCCGGGGAGCGCATCGTCATCCGGCTCGACTCGGCCACTCACGAGGGCGCCGTGTACGTGAACGACACTCTGGTGGTGAGCCACGAGGGCGGCTACCTGCCCTTCGAGGCCGACATCACCGACGTCGTCTCCGCGGGCGAGGAGTTCAGGCTCACGGTGGGCGTCAACAACCAGCTCACCGCGTCCACCATCCCGCCCGGCACCGTGAAGACCCTGCCCGACGGCCGCAAGCAGCAGACCTACATGCACGACTTCTACAACTACGCGGGCCTCCACCGCTCGGTGTGGCTGTACTCGACCCCTGCGATCCACGTGGAGGACGTGACGGTCGTCACTCGCCTCGACGGCGCGACCGGTCTGGTCGACTACTCGGTGTCCGTCGCCGGCGGCTCCGACGTGCGGGTCGCCCTGCGCGACGAGGACGGCGAGGTCGTCGCCACCGGCGCCGGTGCCGCGGGCACCCTCGAGGTCGCCGACGTCCGCCTGTGGAAGCCGGGAGCCGCCTACCTCTACTCTCTCGAGATCGAGGCCGTGGACGGCGAGGCCGTCGTGGACGCGTATGCGCTGAACGTCGGCATCCGCACAGTCGAGGTCAAGGGCAACCAGTTCCTCATCAACGGAGAGCCGTTCTACTTCACCGGATTCGGCAAGCACGAGGACATCGCGGTGCAGGGCAAGGGCCACAACGATGCCTACCTGGTCCACGACTTCCAGCTCATCGACTGGATCGGCGCGAACTCGTTCCGCACCTCGCACTACCCGTACGCCGAGGAGGTCATGGACTACGCCGACCGCCACGGCATCGTCGTCATCGACGAGACCGCCGCGGTGGGACTCAACGCGAAGATCTCCGGCGGCATCGCCGACTTCGGCGCGATGATGGGCGGAGAGGCTCAGGGCGAGGAGGGCTTCGGCGAGGCGATGGCGACCGCCCACAAGCGCGAGATCCGCGAGCTGATCGCCCGCGACAAGAACCACCCGTCGGTGGTGATGTGGTCGATCGCGAACGAGCCCGACACCATGGCCGACATCACCGAGGGCTACTTCGAGGAGATGTTCGCGTACGCCCGGACCCTCGACACGAGCCGTCCCTACACGTTCGTCAACGTCATGATGGCGCCGCCGAACGTGTGCAAGGCGTCCAAGTTCGCCGACGTGCTGTGCCTCAACCGCTACTACGGCTGGTACCTGATGGGTGGCGACCTGACCAGCGCCGAGCAGGGTCTCGAGGCCGAGCTGCGCGGCTGGGAGCAGATGTACGGCAAGCCCATGATCATGACCGAGTACGGCGCCGACACGGTCGCCGGCTACCACTCGATCTGGGACCAGCCCTGGACCGAGGAGTACCAGGTCACCATGCTCGAGATGTACCACCGCGTGTTCGACCGCGTGGACTCCATGATCGGCGAGCAGGTGTGGAACTTCGCCGACTTCCAGACGTCGTCAGGCTTCTTCCGCGTCGACGGCAACAAGAAGGGCGTGTTCACCAGGGACCGCAAGCCCAAGGCCGTGGCGCACTCGCTGCGCGCCCGCTGGACCGCGCTGCGCGACGGCAAGTAGCCCCCGGACCACTCAGCACTCGGACGCCGTCAGACGCCCCGGAAGGACCACTCATGATCATCGACAAGGCAGAGGTCATCGTCACCAGCCCCGACCGCAACTTCGTGACGCTGCAGCTCACGACGGACGACGGGCTCGTCGGCATCGGCGACGCGACCCTCAACGGGCGCGAGCTCGCGGTCGTCGCCTACCTCAAGGAGCACGTCGCGCCCCTGCTGCTCGGGGCCGATGCCTCGCGCATCGAGGACATGTGGCAGTTCCTGTACCGGGGCGCCTACTGGCGTCGCGGCCCCGTGACGATGGCCGCCATCGCGGCCGTCGACATGGCGCTGTGGGACATCAAGGGCAAGGCGGCTGGCATGCCCGTCTACCAGCTGCTCGGCGGGGCGAGCCGCGACGGGCTCATGGCCTACGGCCACGCGTCCGGCAAGGAGCTCCCCGAGATCTTCGACTCGATCAGGGCGCACCAGGAGCAGGGCTTCCGCTCGATCCGCGTGCAGACTGGCGTCCCCGGCCTCAAGGCGATCTACGGCATCGCGTCGCAGGCGTCCGATGTGGGCGGCGGGGGAGCGCGCTATGACCACGAGCCCGCCAGGCGCGGCGCCAAGCCCACGCAGGAGGACTGGGACACCAGGGCCTACCTGCGCCACATCCCGACGGTCTTCGAGGCGGTGAGGAACGAGTTCGGCCCCGAGCTCCCGCTGCTGCACGACGGCCATCACAGGATGACCCCGCTCCAGGCGGCGAAGCTCGCGAAGTCCCTCGAGCCGTACGACCTCTTCTGGCTCGAGGACTGCACCCCGGCGGAGAACCAGGAGGCGTTGAAGCTGGTACGCCAGGCCTCCACGACTCCGCTGGCGATCGGCGAGATCTTCAACACCTACTGGGACTACAAGGACATCATCGC
>JAUIBG010000005.1 GCA_030428165.1 Actinomycetes bacterium | reverse complement strand
GACTCCGACGTCGTTCGCGAGCGCCTCGGCGACTGAGGCCGACACCGCGTCCTCGGTGAAGATCGTGGTCACGCCGGTCTCGGCAATGATCTCCTGCAGCTCGAGCAGGCGTGCGGGGGAGGGCTCATTCTCGGGGTCGAGCCCGGCGATGCCCTCCTGGTGCAGTCCGTAGGCCTCGGCGAGGTAGCCGAACGCGTCGTGGCTGGTGACGATCGTGTCGCGCTCGCACTGCGCGAGCCCGGTTTCGTACGCCCCGTCGAGCTCCTCGAGCTCCTCGTGCAGCGCCTCAGCGTTGGACGTGTAGAGGTCCGCGTTGTCCGGGTCCGCCTCGGCGAAGGCGGCGCCGACCGTGTCGGCGTAGGCGGCCAGCAGATGCGGGTCGAGCCAGAAGTGGGGGTCGGAGTCACCGTGGTCGTGGCCGTCCTCCTCGTCGGCGTGAGCGTCCTCGTCGGCGTGATCGTCGTCCGTGTGCTCCTCCGCGTCGTGCAGCGCGATGATCTCCGCCGCATCGAGCGAGGTCACTCCTGTCGTCGAGATCGCGTCGTCCACCGCGGGCTGGAAGTCCGACAGGTAGAGCGCGAGGTCCGCCTCGCCGAGCGACAGCACGGTCGCGGGGGAGAGCTCGACGTCGTGCGGCTCGACGCCCGCCGGGGTCATCGACACGATCTCGACTGCGTCGCCGCCCACCCGCTCGGCGACGAACTGCAGCGGGTAGAAGGCCGTCGCGACCGTGAGCGAGGCCTCGGAGGCCGCGGAGTCGTCGGTCGCGGCGGTGCATGCCGAGAGGGTCAGGGCGCCTGCCGCGCCGAGCGCGACCAGGGTCTTCTGGGGGAGGTTCATGCACACCAGAGTAAGCAGAATGAGAATCATTGTCAATTAGCGAAAGAGATCGGGGAGAGCGCGGATGCTGTCGGCGACTGCCGCTTCTCGAACGTCGAGGCAGATCGGCCGCACGTCTAGAATCGAGCGGACAGTTCTTCACCCCATCCCAGGAGCATTCAGTGGCCGACACCACCCGCCTCGACAACGTCATCTCGCTCGCGAAGCGCCGCGGCTTCGTCTTCCCGTGCGGCGAGATCTACGGCGGCACCCGCTCGGCGTGGGACTACGGCCCGCTGGGAGTGGAGTTCAAGGAGAACATCAAGCGCCAGTGGTGGCGCGCGATGGTGACGAGCCGCGACGACATCGTCGGCCTCGACTCGTCCGTCATCCTGCCCCCTCAGGTGTGGGAGGCCTCGGGCCACCTGAAGGCGTTCGTCGACCCGCTCGTGGAGTGCACGCAGTGCCACAAGCGCTACCGCGAGGACCACCTCATCGAGGAGTTCGAGGAGAAGAAGGGACGCGCCCCCGAGGGCGGCCTCGCCGAGATCGCCTGCGCCAACTGCGGCGCGCGCGGCCAGTTCACCGAGCCCAAGATGTTCAACGGGCTGCTGCGCACGTACCTGGGCGCCGCCTCGGACGAGTCCGGCCTGCACTACCTGCGCCCCGAGACGGCGCAGGGCATCTTCGTGAACTTCGACAACGTCATGCGCGCCGCACGCATGAAGCCCCCGTTCGGCATCGCCCAGACCGGGAAGTCGTTCCGCAACGAGATCACGCCGGGCAACTTCATCTTCCGCACGCGCGAGTTCGAGCAGATGGAGATGGAGTTCTTCGTCGCGCCGGGCACCGACGAGGAGTGGCACCAGACCTGGATCGACACGCGCATGGCCTGGTACACGGACCTCGGCATCGACGCCGAGAACCTGCGGCTGTTCGAGCACCCGCAGGAGAAGCTCAGCCACTACAGCAAGCGCACCGTCGACATCGAGTACCGGTTCGGCTTCCAGGGCTCCCAGTGGGGCGAGCTCGAGGGCATCGCGAACCGCACCGACTTCGACCTCAGCACGCACTCGGAGCACTCCGGCAAGGACCTCTCGTACCTCGACCCGGCCACGAACGAGCGCTACACGCCGTATGTGATCGAGCCCGCGGCCGGCCTCACACGCTCGCTGATGGCGTTCATGGTCGACGCGTACGTCGAGGAGGAGGTGCCCACCGCCAAGGGCGGCACGGAGACTCGCACGGTGCTCAAGCTCGACCCGCGCCTCGCGCCGGTCAAGGTCGCCGTGCTCCCGCTGTCGAAGTCCGAGGACCTCGTGCCCGTGTCCAAGCGCCTCGCGGACGAGCTCCGCAAGCACTGGAACATCGAGCTCGACGTCACCCAGTCGATCGGCAAGCGCTACCGCAGGCAGGACGAGATCGGCACGCCGTACTGCGTGACGATCGACTTCGACACGCTCGACGACCAGGCGGTCACGATCCGCGACCGCGACACCATGACGCAGGAGCGCGTGGCGATCGACCAGGTCGCCCAGTACCTGGCGCCCCGACTCCTCGGCGCCTAGGGGCCGATGCACAGCCACGGAGCGATCGAGGGCACCCCGCGGGCGTCACGGCGGGTGTCCCTCGCGCTCGCCGCCGTGGTGGGCGCGATCGTGCTGGCCACCGGCATCGGCGCCGCGGCGCTGTGGCCGCAGGGCGACACGCTGCGCGGCTCGGTCGAGCTGGACGCCGAGGGAGTGACGCGCGACGTCGTCACGGTCGAGGAGGTCGACGGCCCCACCGTCGTGGTGTCGGTGGACGACACCGGGGAACTGGTGACACTCGAGCAGCTGCCGTACCCGAGCTTCGAGATCTATCCGGGCGACAGGGTGAGCGTCTACGTGCTGCCGACCGGGCAGATGATCTTCTCGGACTTCGAGAGATCGTCACCGATCCTGTGGCTGGCGATCGCCTACGTCGCGCTTGTCGTCGTGATCGCACGGTGGCGTGGCCTCGGAGCGCTGCTCGGCCTGGTCGGCGCCTTCGGCGTGATCGCCTTCTTCACCGTCCCGGCGCTGTTCAGCGGCTCGGATCCGCTGTGGGTGGCGATGGTGACGGGCTCAGGTGCGCTGTTCGCGCTGCTGTACCTCGCGCACGGCGTCAACGCCCGCACGTCGACCGCCTATCTCGGCACGCTCGCGGGGCTGTCGATGACGGCGGCGCTCGCGGCATGGGCCGTCCCGAACTCGCACCTGGTGGGCATGGCCGACGAGGATGCGCAGACGCTCAGCTTCTACGACTCCGATCTCAGCCTCAGCGGTCTGGTGCTCGCCGGCATCGTGATCGCAGGCCTCGGCATCCTCAACGACGTGACCATCACCCAGGCCTCGGCCGTATGGGAGCTCCGCGCGGCCCGGCCCGATGCGGGACGCTGGACGCTGTTCGCGTCCGGAATGCGCATCGGCCGCGACCACATCGCCTCCACCGTCTACACGATCGCCTTCGCGTACGCCGGGGCGGCGCTGCCGACGCTCATGCTGCTCAGCATCTACGACGCCGAGCTGCTGCGCGTGCTCACCGCCTCGGAGATTGCGGAGGAGGTCGTGCGCACGCTGGTGGGATCCATCGGCCTCGTGCTGGCGGTGCCGCTCACGACCGCGATCGCGGCCATCGTGGCCTCGAGCGGGCCCGTGTGGGTCAAGGAGTCCGGCGCGCCGCAGGCTGAGGACGCGACCGGCGCCGAGGGCGCAGGGGAGGAGACCCATGCCTGACCGGATCCTGCCGCCCCTCGAGATCGGAACGATGACCGTGGATACCCCCGTGGTCCTCGCGCCGATGGCCGGCATCACCAACGCCGCGTTCAGGCGGCTGTGCCGCGAGCACGGCGGCGGGCTCTACGTCGCCGAGATGGTGACCTCGCGCGCGCTGGTGGAACGCACGCCGGAGTCCATGCGCATCATCCGGCACGACCCCGATGAGACGCCGCGGTCGATTCAGCTGTACGGCGTGGACCCCGCGACGATCGGCGCGGCCGCCCACATGATCGCCTCGGAGGACCGCGCGGACCACATCGACATGAACTTCGGCTGCCCGGTCCCCAAGGTGACGCGCAAGGGAGGGGGAGCGGTGCTGCCCTGGAAGCGCGACCTCTTCCGCGAGATCGTCCGCGCTGCGGTGCGCGCGGCGGAGCCGTACGGCATCCCCGTGACGGTGAAGATGCGCAAGGGCGTCGACGACGACCACCTCACGTACCTCGAGGCCGGCAGGGCCGCGGAGCAGGAGGGGGCGGCCGCCGTCGCGCTTCACGCGCGCACCGCTGCCGACTACTACTCCGGAACCGCCGACTGGGAGTCGATCGCGCGCCTCAAGGAGGCCGTCAGGAGCGTGCCCGTGCTCGGCAACGGCGACATCTGGTCGGCCGACGATGCGGTCGCGATGGTCGAGCAGACCGGCTGCGACGGCGTCGTCGTCGGGCGCGGCTGTCAGGGGCGTCCGTGGCTGTTCGCCGACCTCCAGGCGGCGTTCGAGGGACGCGACGACCGCGTGCGTCCAGGGCTGCGCATGGTGGCCGACACGATCTACCGCCACGGCGAGCTCATGATCGCCCACTTCGACGGCGACGAGCTCAAGGGCATGCGGGAGATCCGCAAGCATGTGGCCTGGTACTTCAAGGGCTATCCGGTCGGCGGCGAGCTGCGCAAGGGTCTCGGGCTGGTCGAGACCCTCGGTGACCTCCGTGCGCTGCTCGACACCCTCGACCTCGACGCGCCCTATCCGGGCGACGCTGCGGAGGGGCCGCGCGGGCGCCAGGGCACGCCCAAGTCCCCGTCCTGCCCCGAGGGCTGGCTCGACACGCAGGAGACCACGCCAGAGATGGAGGCGCGTCTGCTCGAGGCCGAGCTCAGCGTCTCGGGCGGCTAGCGCGCAGGCGCTCCGGCGCGGGCACTACATCTCCGGCACGGGCCCGAGCGTCCCGGGCCCGCCGCGCACCAGGCGCATCTGCACGAGGCCCGGCCCCCACTTCGTCACCGACTCGACGGTGAACTCGTGGGGCTGCACGAGCCCGTCGAAGATCCCGATGCCGCCGCCGAGCGCCGTCGGCATCACCGACAGCGTCAGCTCGTCGAGTCGCCCCAGCTCGACTGCACCGCGCACCGTGGTGCCTCCGTCGACGTAGACGTCCTTGTCTCCCGCGATCTCGAGGGCGCGGTCGAGGATCGCGCCCAGGTCGCCAGCGGCAGCCTCGACGCTCGGATGGTCGCCGGGCAGCGGCCGGTGCGTGGGCACCATCATGGGCATGTCGCCGTACGGCCACCGTCCCTCGTAGGAGGTCACGACGTCGTAGGTGCGTCGTCCCATCACCATGCAGCCGATCGTCGCCAGGTACTCGGCGAACCCCAGGGCGTCCGGCTCCTGCTGCGCCCACGCGCCCGCAGCGAAGGGCACGCCCGAAGGCCGCTGCTCCTCCACCCAGGCGATCTCGTCGCGAGGACCGGCGATGTAGCCGTCGAGGGACATGGCGAGGTATCCGGTGATCTTTCCCATCCGCTCACGCTAGGACCCGGGTCTGACGGCGACAAGGGACCGTGCCGGCTAGGGCGCCGCGGCGAACTGCGAGCGTCGCGATCGCGCAGTCGATGCCGCCGATGCGGCGCGTGCCAGCCGCAGTGTCGCCAGGCCCTCGTCGAGGCGCTCGAGTCGCGTCAAGGCGAACGTGGCGGGGGAGGCGATCCCGCCGAAGAGAGGCGTCCCATGACCGAGCACGGTCGGCACGAGCGTGACGGCGATCTCGTCGAGGTCGCCAGCGCGCACCACGCGCCCCACCAGGTCGCCTCCCAGCACGAGCACGTCGCGGCCCGCTGCGGCCTCGCTTGCGTGCGCGACCATGCCGGCGATGTGCCCGCTCGCCGTGATCACGCGCGCGCCGCGGTGCTCGACCGGGCGGCTCGACGCGACGATCACCGGGCGGCTGCCCACCATCGCGTCCATCCCGTGCTCCACCGCGTCGCGCCAGGTCACGCCGTCCGTCAGCACGCATCCCGCGGTGCGCAGCAGGTCGTCGAGCTGGGTGCCCAGGTGGTCCTCTGGCAGCTGCTGCAGGCTGATCGCGAATCCGTCGAGCGACATCGCTGCCAGGGCATTCACGCGGATCATGGGTTCACGGTAGGACCGCGTCAGGGGTGTGTCGAACCGGATGCCCGGTTTGCGGCGTATGCCCTCTGGACATGTGTGGATAGGCTCGTCGGGTGATTGCGATGGTCTCCGAGGGGTACGACGCTGCCGACCTCAGCCGCTGGATCCCCGAGCCCATGAAGGCGGCCCAGCGCACCCCTTTCCAGCGCGATCGCGCTCGGATCCTCCACTCCAGCGCGCTGCGCAGGCTGGGTCAGAAGACGCAGGTGCTGGGAGCGGGGACCGAGGACTTCGCCCGTACGCGGCTCACGCACTCGCTCGAGGTGGCTCAGATCGGCCGCGAGCTCGGGATGGCGCTGGGGTGCGACCCCGATGTGGTCGACGCCGCATGCCTCGCCCACGACCTCGGTCATCCCCCGTTCGGGCACAACGGCGAGGCGGCGCTCAATGTCGTCGCCGACGACATCGGCGGCTTCGAGGGCAATGCGCAGACGCTGCGCCTGCTCACCAGGCTCGAGCCCAAGTCGTACCATCCCCGCACCGGCGAGACGGTGGGCCTCAACCTCACGCGTGCTGTGCTCGACGCGTCCGTCAAGTACCCGTGGCGTCGCCACGAGGCCGAGGAGGCGATGGGCCGCCCCAGCAACAAGTTCGGGGTCTACGAGGACGACCGCGAGATCTTCGACTGGCTGCGGGCAGGCGCCCCGCGCTTCGAGAAGAGCTTCGAGGCGCAGGTGATGGACCTGGCCGACGACATCTCGTACTCGGTGCACGATGTCGAGGACTCCGTGGTCACGACGGGAACAGGACTCGACATGCTCGCCGACCCGGGGCGCCGCCGCGAGCTCCTGGAGCAGGCGCACACGTGGATGGGTGACTTCGACGAGGACGAGTTCGGCCAGGCCCTCGAGCGGCTGCAGCGGTTCGAATGGTGGTCGGCGTCGTTCGACGGCACCCACCGCTCCCTTGCTGCGATCAAGGACATGACGAGCCAGCTGATCGGCAGGCTCGCGACGTCGGCGATCGGCGCCACGAGGCAGGAGTTCGGCACCGGCGCGCTCACCCGGCACCACGCCAGGCTCGTCGTGCCCCCGGAGACCAAGGCGGAGATCCGGGTGCTCAAGGCGATCGCCGTCCATCTTCTGATGGCGCCGCGGGAGTCATCGCCGATGTACGTCGAGCAGCGCAGCATGCTGACGCAGCTGGTCGACGAGATCTCCGCAGGCGGCGCGGCGGTGCTCGAGCCGTGGCTGCTCGAGTTCTACGAGCGTGCCGAGGATGACGACGCGCGCCGCCGTGTCGCTATCGACCAGGTGGCCTCGCTCACCGATGCGTCGGCTCGCGTCTGGCACGGCCGCCTGACGTCGATCGACTAGCCGGCCGCCCGTCGCGCGCGCTCGCGCCTCGTGAGCAGCAGGGTCGCGATCGGCAGGATCAGCGGCAGGAAGCCGTAGCCGATGCCGAAGTAGCTCCAGACAGTCTGGTCATGCCACCACGCGGGCTCGATCACGGTGACGAGCCCGACCGCGACGACACCCACGAGCTCCACGGCAGCGGCGATGCTGGCCGCGCGCCACCTTCCGCGCCACACCAGCAGCGCGATCACGATGTACAGCGCTGCGGCCGCAGCCGAGAGTGCGTAGGGAACCGGCGCCTCCGACGCCTTCACGGCGAGCTGGTAGCTCGAGCGGCCGGTCGCGGCGATGCCCAGCACCGCGTAGAGCGACACGATCGCCACTCGGGTGATCGGGCTCATGCGGAGGCGACGATCACGTCGAGTCGCCATGCGATCACCATCGCGGCGACGCCCACAATGATCGCGGCCACTCCGTTGACGCGCGCGACCTGGTCGGGTGCCAGCACGGGGCGGTCCGGCTCCGCCTTCAGCTCGGCGGCTGAGGGCTCGCCCAGCCGGCCGATGCCGAGGAGGAAGAGCAGGATGACACCGCCCAGGGCGTAGCCCAGCACCAGCGGGAGCGAGACGTCCCATCCGGAGAACAGGCCGATGATGACGGCGATGGCCTGGATCGCGGTCGCGATCCACACGGACGTGCCGAACCACGCCAGCACCGAGCCGAAGCGCGTGGTGATCGCCGTCACGGCCCCCATGATCGCCGTGGCGCCGAACACGACGAGCGTGAGCGGGTAGACGACGGAGTGGTAGAGCTCCATCCGCTACTGCGTCTTCAGCTGCACCCGCATCGGCAGGCGAGCGGACTCCTCGCCGTCGATGGTGATCACCCAGTTGAACATCCCGGGCTCCGCGAAGCGCAGTCCCTCGATCGTGAAGGCGAGGCAGGCGACCTGCTCGTCGCCGTCGACGAGAGCGGGCGGGCGGCCCAGCGTGAAGTCGCCGCCCATGGCGCGGATGGCCTGCGGCTTGCCGTCCTCGCCGGCACGCAGGCCGATGGGGTAGTCCTTGCCGTCCTCGGTGACGAGGGTGAGCTGGAGGTGGTGCTTGAGGTTGGTGTCCGTGAACGGCACGTGCACGGTGGCCGCGACCGCCAGGCGGCGGTGCGCCGCGGGGAAGCGGGGCATGAAGATCGTGTTCCAGCCGGCGCCGAGGGCGTAGATCTTGCCCTGGACCACTTCGGCGGAATCTGCCAGGAAGGCGTCGACTCTCACAGGTGACCTTTCTGTCGTGATGCGTCCAGCCTACCTACGCGTACTGTGTCCCCGTGGCTGGCATGATCAACGCGGACGACATCGCGCAGGTGCGCGAGCGGGCGCCGATCGAGCAGATCGTCAGCGCCCACGTCGCGCTCAAGCCCGCCGGCGTGGGGTCGCTCAAGGGCCTGTGCCCCTTCCATGACGAGCGCACGCCGTCATTCCATGTGCGCCCGGCGTCCGGGCGCTGGCACTGCTTCGGCTGCGGCGAGGGCGGCGATGCCATCGAGTTCGTCATGCGGATGGACGGCCTCAGCTTCGTCGAGGCGGTCGAGATGCTCGCCGAGCGCTCCGGGATCACTCTGCGCTATGAGTCCGGCGGACAGCGCTCCGGCCCGTCGAGCAGTGGCCGCAAGCGCGTCCTCGAGGCCAACGCGACGGCCGCGCGCTTCTACCAGGAGCAGCTCTCGTCGCCTGCGGCGCAGCACGCCAGGGACTTCCTGAGCGGTCGAGGGTTCGACAAGGCGGTGGCGGAGCAGTTCGGCCTGGGCTACGCGCCCGGCGGCTGGTCCGCGATCTGCGAGGAGCTGCGGCGCAAGGGCTTCACCGAGGACGAGCTGCGTGCGTCCGGCCTGGTCTCGGAGGGTCAGCGCGGCGTGTACGACCGCTTCCGCGACCGCCTGGTGTGGCCCATCAAGGATGTCTCGGGCGACGTCATCGGGTTCGGTGCGAGGCGGCTCGCCGAGGGCGACGACGGGCCGAAGTACCTCAACACCCCCGAGACGGCCGTCTACAAGAAGGCGCACGTGCTCTACGGCCTCGACCTCGCGAAGCAGTCGATCAGGACCGAGAGGGAGGTCGTGGTCGTCGAGGGCTACACGGACGTGATGGCGTGCCACCTCGCCGGCGTGACCAACGCGGTCGCGACCTGCGGCACCGCGTTCGGCGAGGACCACGTCAAGGTCGTGCGACGGCTCATGGGGGACACCTCGACGACCCAGATCAAGGTCGGCGGCAAGAGCCCCAGGGTCGTGTTCACCTTCGACGGCGACGAGGCAGGCCAGAACGCCGCGCTGAAGTCCTTTCAGCTGGACGATCGGTTCCTCGCGCAGACGTACGTCGCCGTGCAGCCCGAGGGCTTGGATCCGTGCGATCTCAGGCAGCGGGACGGCGACGAGGCGGTGAGAGCGCTCGTGTCCGGCGGTCAGCCGCTGTTCGAGTTCGTGATCCGCGCTCGCCTCGCCTCTCACGACCTCGACAATCCTGAGGGTCGAGTGGCGGCCCTCAGAGAGGCGGCGCCGGCCGTCGCCGGGATCCGCGACACGGCGCTACGACCGGAGTACACCAGGCTGCTCGCAAAGTGGCTCGGCATGGATCTGGGTGCCGTGCAGGCCGCCGTGAGGAGCGCGTCCTCGGGCGCGCGTGCTCAGGGATCCGCTCAGCGTCCCGCGTCTCGCCCGTCGTCCGCCGACCCGGCGACCCGCGCCGAGGCCCTCGCGCTCGGCGTGCTGCTGCAGGCCCCGGCAGAGATCGCGGGTCTTGCCTCGGCGGGGGAGATCGCCGCGCAGCTCGAGCCCGAGTCCTTCGTCGTCCCGCAGTATCGCGCCGTATTCTCGCTCATTGCAGCCGCGGGCGGGCCGGCCGCCGCGACCCGCGACTGGGCCACCCGCATTGTCGACGACGCGCCGGAGGACCTGCGGCCGCTCGTCTCGAGGCTCGCGGTGACGCCGTTGCCGCACGACAAGCCGGAGACGCTCCCCGAGTACGCGCGATCGGTCCTCGCGAGGGTGCTCGACATGTCGCTGACGCGACAGGTGGCGGAGACCCGCGGACGCATGCAGCGCGCCGGGGAGGGCACGCCAGAGGCGTCAACGGCTTTCGCCGAGATGATCCAGCTCGAGGGCCGTCGCCGGGCGCTGCGGGGCGAGTGACCTCCGGCGCAACCACGGCTCAACCAGCCGAAAGGTCACTATCCGGTCACGATCCTGTGAACTGCGTGTTGCGCAGTGGTGAACTTTCCGCTCGCAAGCGCCGAGTGGCGCGAAATCGCCGTAGGTTGGCATTGGAGCGAGGCCGCGCTGGCGCGCCCGCTCCGTCTCATCCACCACTGTGAAAGGTGTCCTACGTGTTCAACGCGCGCAAGACCTTCGCTGCCGCCGCGCTCGTGGGCGGTCTCGCCCTCGTCGCCGCCGGCTGCTCCTCGGAAGACCCCGAGACCGACGACACGATGTCGGCCGAGCCCACCGTCGAGGCCGGCGCCGAGCTGCCCGACCCGCTGACCCTCGCGCTCGTCCCCTCGGACGACGTCGAGCAGATCACGACCGACGGCGAGGCGCTCGCCGCCGTCCTGTCCGAGGAGCTCGGCGTGACCGTCGAGGTCTTCGTGCCGGACAGCTACAACGCGGTTGTCGTCGCGCTCCAGACCGGTCAGGCCGACATCGGCTTCCTCGGTCCGATCGCGATGTGGCAGGCCCACGAGGAGGCCGGCGCTGAGATCGTCCTGCAGGCAGTTCGCTACGGCTCGTCGGAGTACGTGGGCCAGTGGTTCACCAACGACCCGGCCACCTACTGCCTCGACGAGGTCACGACCGAGGCCGACGACGAGGGCATCGAGTACTCGTACTGCAACGGCGCCACCGGCTACGACGGTCCCCAGGGTGCGGACGCTCTCGCGCTGATCCCGGCCGACGCGTCGATCGCGTGGACTGACGCCACCTCGGCCTCGGGCTACTACTTCCCGGCCACCCAGCTCTCCGGCATCCTCGGCGTCTCCGTCGAGGACTTCACCGGCGGCTTCTTCGCCGGCGGCCACCCGCAGACGGTCCAGGCCGTGTACGACGGCGACGCCACCATCGGCCTGTCCTACAACGACGCCCGCGGCAACCTCGCCGAGGAGTTCTCCGACGTCGGCACCACGGTCGTCGTGTTCGCCTACACCGACAACATCCCGAACGACGGCGTCGTCGTGTCCGGCGACCTCTCGGCCGAGTCGCAGTCCGCGATCACGGACGCGCTGCTCGCCGTCGCCGAGACCGAGGACGGCCTCGCCGCCCTCGACGCGGTCTACGAGATCGAGGGCCTCGAGGCTGCGAACCTCAGCGCCTTCGAGGGCATCGTGGCCTCGACCTACTCGAACTTCGGCGACGCGTAGGCCAGACACACATCCACACGGATATCCGCACCGGCGGCCAGCCTGAAGAGGTTGGCCGCCGGTGCCATCCCTGGTAGGCAAGGACCCATGATCGAGCTCAAGGACGTCACCGTCCGCTACCCGAACGGCGTCGTCGGCCTCGACAACGTCTCCCTGACGATCCCCGACGGCCAGTTCGTGGTCGTCGTCGGACTCTCCGGAGCCGGCAAGTCGACCCTCATCCGCACCATCAACGGCCTGGTCCCTGTAACCTCGGGGTCGCTCACCGTCGACGGTGTCGAGATCGCGGGCGCCAGCAACCGCCAGCTGCGCGAGGTGCGCTCGCACATCGGCATGATCTTCCAGTCCTTCAACCTGGTGAAGCGCACCTCCGTCATGAACAACGTGATGATGGGGCAGCTGCACGGCATCCCCACGTGGCGTTCGCTCATCGGCGCGTGGACCGCGGCGGAGAAGGAGACCGCGTTCCAGTCGCTCGAGCGCGTCGGCATCGTCGAGAAGACGTGGACGCGCGCCTCGCAGCTCTCCGGCGGACAGCAGCAGCGCGTCGCCATCGCGCGCGCACTCGCCCAGGATCCGAGCGTGATGCTGGCGGACGAGCCGGTCGCCTCGCTCGACCCGCCGACGGCGCAGATGGTCATGACCGACCTCCAGCGCATCAACCGCGAGCTCGGCATCACGACGCTCGTGAACCTGCACTTCCTCGACCTCGCCAGGCAGTTCGGCGACCGCGTCGTCGGCATGCGCGCCGGCCAGGTCGTGTTCGACGGCACCGGCGCCGAGGCGGACGACGCCGTCTTCGAGAGCATCTACGGCCGCTCGCTCAAGGCGAGCGACGTGCTGCCTGGCGACGCATGAGCGTCGCAGCGGCTCCGGCCACCGCACGACCCCGCAAGCCGGCGCCCAGCCGCCTCCTGATTGGCGGCTTGGCCGGCGTCGTCGCCATCACCGTGTGGGCGGCCATCCAGATCGACTTCACGCTGACGCCGCTGTTCACGGACCTCACCAACGGCTGGGTGGTCATCGAGCAGTTCCTCAACCCCAACTGGTCCTACCTCGGCCGCACGTGGTCGGCCTGGGTGGAGACTGTCTCGATCGCGGTCATCGCGAGCTTCTTCGGCGTCGCGGTCGGTCTGCTCTTCGCGTTCATGGCCTCGCGAGTCACGAACCGGTCGGGATGGCTCTACCAGGCCACCAAGTGGTTCCTCGCGGTGCTTCGCTCGCTTCCCGACGTCGCCTATGTGCTGATCTTCGTGGCCATCGTCGGAGTGGGATCCATGGCGGGCATCCTCGCGCTGTTCGTGTTCAACATCGGCATCGCCGCGAAGCTCACCTCCGAGACGATCGACGCGGTCGACCCCGGGCCGCTCGAGGCGGCAGATGCGGCGGGCGCCGGTACCGCGGGCCGCTCGCGCTGGGCGGTGCTGCCGCAGATCCTGCCCAACTACCTGTCGTACGCGCTGTACATCTTCGAGCTGAACATCCGCGCCTCCGTCGTCATCGGATACGCCGGCGGTGGAGGCATCGGCCAGGTGATCCAGGTCCAGTTCGCGCGCTTCAACTACGAGAACGTCTCCGCGATCGTGATCGCGATGTTCGTGGTGGTGCTGCTGATCGACCAGTTCTCGCAGTACGCGAGGAGGAGGCTGGTATGACCTTGCCGACCGAATCGGCCACTGCCAGGCCGCAGGAGCCGAGCAAGCTCCGCGCCACCCTCGGCGCCCTGGCGCTCGTCGCGATCGTCGTCGGCGGAGGCTTCTTCGCCAACGCCGACTGGGGGAGCCTGAGCGCGCTCTTCACCGAAGGGTGGAAGTACTTCGGCCTGATGGTGCAGGGCGTGGTCCAGAACCCGTTCGCCGAGCCCTACAGCGAGTACTGGCTCCAGGCCCTCACGGGCATGCTGGAGTCGATCGCAATGGCGTGGGTCGGCACCCTGATCGGCGCGCTGCTGTCGATCCCGCTGGGCTTCCTGGCCGCGCGCAACGTCGCCCACCCTGTCGTGGTGCAGGTCACGCGCGTGATCCTCAACATCATCCGCACCGTGCCCGAGCTCATCTTCGCGATCATCCTGCTGCTGCCGATCTTCGGCTTCGGCGCGACGGCGGGCGCGCTCGCCCTCGGCGTCGGCGCGGTCGGCACGCTCGGCAAGCTCACCGCCGAGGCACTCGAGGGCATCGACCCGGGTCCGGTCGAGTCGGCCAGGGCCGTCGGCGCGAACGGCGCCGAGATCCTCCGATGGGCCTACTGGACCCAGGTGCTGCCCGAGGTGCTCGCCTTCTGGCTGTACCGCTTCGAGATCAACATCCGCGCGTCCGCGATCCTCGGCATCATCGGTGCCGGCGGCATCGGCTCGATCCTGAACCAGGCGTTCCGCTACCGCGAGTGGGACTTCATCGGGATCCTCTTCGTCGTCATCGTCGTGGTGACGCTGATCGTCGACTCGATCTCCGGCGCCGTGCGCCACCGCATCATCGCGGGGGAGAAGGCGAAGTCGCGCGACGAGGACACCGCATCGGAGGCCGAGGCACTCCTGTAGCAGCCGCGCTTCCGGACACGACGAAGGCCCCGTATCCACGCCGTCTGGCGGGATCCGGGGCCTCGTTGTCTGGCTCCTCCAGTTGGACTCGAACCAACAACCCTTCGATTAACAGTCGAATGCTCTGCCAATTGAGCTATGGAGGATCGCGAACAGCAATGTTACACGATCAGCAGGTGCTCCGGAGCCGCCCTGCGGCCTCGATCTGTAGACTGGCCGCCGCCCTTCGAGGGCGTGCGGCGCCACCCTCGCGGAGGCGCTGCGGGCCAGTAGCTCAGCCGGTTAGAGCAGCGGACTCATAATCCGTCGGTCGTGGGTTCGAGCCCCACCTGGCCCACCGAGTCCGGCGCCGCGCCTCGTGCCGCGGCGCCATCGACTATGCGCCGCTCCCGCTCGCACCGGAGTCACCGTTCCCGTCCGGGCCCTGCTGCGGACATTGATGGAACCTCCTGCACGGAAACCCGCCGTTCTCCCGTGTGAGACGTACCACTAGCGGTGGATGGCACTGCGCCCCCGACGCGCCCGCGACGCGGTGCTTGCGGTCACATTCGCGGCGATGATATAGTGGACACAGTGTCCTGCAATGACAACGTCGTAACGGCAACGGTCATCGCAGGACTTTTTCATTGTCCCAACGAGGGGCCACCGGGAGATCCGGACGCCTCGTCCCTCTCCCGGTCCCGGTACGACCAAAGGAGAGACACATGCGTGACTCGATTCTCACCAAGCTGGTGCGCGGCAACGCTCGCCAGGACTACTCGCACCTTCCCCCCGCCCTGCGCGACGAGGTGCTGAGCGCCATGGAGGCGACCAGCCTCACCGACATCCGCTGACGCACCCGCGTCACGGGCATATCGAGCCCCGTCGAGAGTCCTCTCGGCGGGGCTTTCGTGCGCCCGGGGACGATGCCGTACCGGCCTTTCGTCCGGGTTGGGGGCGGCCGATGCGCCAATAGGATGGCGACGGTCGTCCCCCATATCTGTTGACGTAAGGCAGGAACGATGTCCGTCCCCGAAGACAGCGCAGCCACCCCTGATGAGGCCCCGGAGCCGATGACGCTCGGAGTCCCGCGGGAGACGAAGCCGGGGGAGCGGCTCGTCGCCGCGACACCCGCCACGGCGGCGCAGCTGGTGACGCTGGGCTACGCGGTCGTCGTCGAGTCGGGCGCGGGTGCAGAGGCGACCTACGCCGACGCCGCCTACGAGGAGGCCGGGGCAACCGTCGCCGACGCCGCCGCGGTGTGGTCCGCCGACATCGTGTGCGCGGTGAACGCGCCCACTCCGGACGAGCTGGACCTGATGCGCTCGGGCGCGACCCTGATCTCGATGATGAGCGCGCCCTCCAGCCCTGAGTACCTCGCGGACCTGGCCTCCCGCGGCATCACGGGGTTGGCGCTGGACGCCGTCCCGCGCATCTCCCGCGCACAGTCGATGGACGTCCTGTCCACGATGTCAAACGTCGCCGGGTATCGCGCGGTCATCGAGGCCGCGGAGAACTACGGCGGGATGTTCACCGGTCAGGTGACGGCAGCCGGCAAGACCCGCCCCGCGAACGTGTTCGTGATCGGCGGCGGCGTCGCCGGCCTCGCGGCGATCGGCGCGGCGGCCAGCCTGGGCGCCCAGGTGCGTGCGTTCGACGTGCGTCCCGAGGCCGGGGAGCAGATCGAGTCGATGGGTGCGACCTTCGTGCAGGCCGAGCAGGCGCAGCAGGAGGCCTCCTCCGACGGCTACGCCAAGGAGCTCACCGACGAGCAGCAGCGTCTCACGGAGGCCATGTACGCCGAGGAGACCGCGAAGGCCGATGTCGTCGTCACCACCGCGCTTGTGCGCGGTCGGGCCGTGCGCACCATCACGGCCGCCATGGTCGAGGCGATGAAGCCGGGCTCCGTGATCGTCGATCTCGCCGCCTCCGGCGGCGGCAACTGCGAGCTGACCGTTCCCGGCGAGCGGATCGTCACCGAGAACGGCGTGGTGATCATCGGCTACACCGACCTCACCAGCCGCATGCCGCAGCACACCTCCCAGCTGTTCGGCACCAACATCGTCAACGTCGTGAAGCTGCTGACGCCTGGCAAGGACGGCGCGGTCGACCTCAACCTCGAGGACGAGGTGGTGCGCGGCATGACGGTCGCTCACGACGGGGCGGTGATGTGGCCGCCGCCCGCCGTCAAGGTGTCGGCAGCCGCCCCCGCGCACGAGGCCGAGCCCGCGGCGCCCGCGGTCGACCTCGAGGAGAAGGCCAGGCTCGACGCCCTGCAGTCGCAGCGCAAGGTCCGGGGCAGGCTCGCCTGGGCCGCCGTAGCCGCGGTGCTCGTCATCGTGGCGGTGACGCTCTCGCCGCCGTCCTTCGCGTCCTACTTCACGATCTTCGCGCTCGCGGTCGTCGTGGGCTTCTACGTCATCAACGGCGTCTCCCACTCGCTCCACACCCCGCTGATGGCGCAGACCAACGCGATCTCCGGCATCATCCTCGTCGGCGCGCTGCTGCAGCTGGGCTCGACCGACGTCGCGGTGCTGGTGATGTCCTTCATCGCCGCGGCGATCGCCTCGATCAACATCTTCGGCGGATTCCTCGTGTCCTACCGAATGCTCGGCATGTTCCGGAAGGAGGCCTAAAGCTCATGGAGTGGATCGCCACGCTCGTCCAGGGCCTGTACATCGTCGCAGGCGTCCTGTTCATCCTCTCGCTCGCCGGCCTGTCCAAGCAGGACACCGCCAGGATGGGCAACCTCGCCGGCATGGTCGGCATGGCGCTCGCCCTGTTCGCCACCATCGTCTACTCGCTCTACTGGTCCTACGCCGAGCCCGAGCACCGCCTGCCGGTATGGCTCACGGGACTGCTCATCGTGGGCGCCCTCGCCATCGGCGTGCTGGTCGGCACCCCGATCGCCCGCAAGGTCGAGATGACCCAGATGCCCGAGCTCATCGCGGCCTTCCACTCGTTCGTGGGCATGGCGGCGGTGCTGGTCGGCATCAACTCCTTCCTCGAGCCCGAGGGTGTCGGCGGAGCCGTGCACACCGTCGAGGTGGCGCTCGGCGTGCTCATCGGCGCCTACACCTTCACCGGCTCCGTCGTCGCGTTCCTCAAGCTGTCGGCGCGCATGAAATCGGCTCCGTTGGTGCTGCCCGGCCGCAACTGGCTCAACCTCGGCGCCTTCGTCGTCTTCGTCGGCCTGATGGTGTGGCTCATCGTGCTGGGTGAGGACAGCGGGACTCTCGGCCTCGTGCTGGTGATCGCCATGGCGCTGATCGGCTTCGCGCTCGGCTGGCACATGGTGGCCGCCATCGGCGGCGGCGACATGCCCGTGGTCGTCTCGATGCTCAACAGCTACTCGGGATGGGCCGCGGCAGCGGCGGGCTTCATGCTCGGCAACGGCCTGCTCATCATCACCGGGTCCCTCGTGGGATCGTCCGGTGCGATCCTCAGCTACATCATGTGCCGGGCGATGAACCGCTCGTTCATCTCGGTGATCCTGGGCGGATTCGGGTCCGATGACGGTGCGGCTCCCGCGGCCTCGGGCACGCCGGTGGGCGAGCATCGCGAGATCGACGTCTCCGGCGCCGTCGACGTGCTGATGGGCGCGAAGCGCGTCATCATCACCCCTGGCTACGGCATGGCGGTGGCGAAGGCGCAGTACCCAGTGGCCTCCCTCACGCAGCAGCTGCGCGCCAGGGGAGTGGACGTCCGCTTCGGCGTGCACCCCGTCGCCGGCCGCCTGCCCGGTCACATGAACGTGCTGCTCGCCGAGGCGAAGGTGCCGTACGACATCGTGCTCGAGATGGACGAGATCAACGACGACTTCGCGGACACGGACGTGGTGCTCGTGATCGGCGCGAACGACACGGTCAATCCCGCCGCTGAGGAGGATCCTGGCTCGCCGATCGCCGGCATGCCGGTCCTCGAGGTCTGGCACGCCAGGCAGGTGATCGTCTTCAAGCGGTCGATGGCCACCGGCTACGCCGGCGTGCAGAACCCGCTGTTCTTCCGCGAGAACACGGCGATGCTGTTCGGCGACGCGAAGACGCAGGTCGAGGCGATCGTCTCGGCACTGCCCGCGATGCAGGAGGCGTAGAGCGGACGAAGTCGCCGCCAGGAAACGACACCATGTCTCTTTACTATACAAATTTGGAGTTTTCAACTACCGCTATTGACGTGTCCTGTTCCTCCTCCTAGTCTGAAAACGAAGTCGGGGGGCTTCAGCGCAAAGATGCGCTTTCCGATGTCTGGGGGACACGGGTCATGTCTGCATTCTTTTCCACGTCTGTATTCGGCCGCGCCGTCGTGAAGGCGCCGCCTATCAGTTGGATCCTCGTACTCGCGTTACTGGCGGCCACGGTCTTCGTTGCCGTGGTGTCGCCGGCACCTGCGGCGCGCGCCGCAGATCCTGGCATCTCGACTCTCGAGGCGAGACTCGACGACCACGTGCCGTACACCGGGGCGTTCCCTGGTGGCGCGATCGAGACGGACGAGGCATGCATCAGGTTCGTCGAGACTCCCACCGGCACCCTCACCGGAAATCACCTCGCCACGTCGGACATGCCCGGAGGGGCGACGGCATGGGTCGGGAATGGCACGACCGCCTGGGCTGCACACGGCAGCGACGGCGGCTCGTGTCCTGACATCAACCAGTCCGGCCCGGACCCGTCCTCCCTGGATCTGGACGAGCAGAGCGCGATCGGCTTCGAGCCGGTCGCGACGACTGGTCTCTCCGCCGTGCCGGTCGGCAGCTACTTCAACCTCGGCCGCTTCATCCACAACAACAACCCGATCCAGTCGCCTTCCAACTACTACCGCGGCGAGCTCGAGCTCGACATCAACGGCTCGACGATGGTCTTCGACTATGAGATGAATGAGACGCCGAACGTCGGTGACGGCAACAACGAGGCGTCGCGCGACACGCTCGAGTGGCTCAACAACACGGTGGAGACCTCGTTCACCCAGGCTGGCATCGAGTACACGGTCGTTCTCGTCGGCTTCATCCGGCCCCAGAGCGGCAACACCTGCTCGGGCACCGTCGACAGCACCTTCGGGATGAACGATTTCTTCTACACCTGGGAGCGCGAGATCACGTACGGCTGCCTGTATGCCTCGCTGCAGCAGGTGCGCGACGTCACCATCGAGAAGCAGGTCGACCTTCCGTACGGTCTGCAGGGCGCCACGATCCCCAGCTTCGACTTCGAGACGGACAGCGAGCTGAACAACCCCGGCTGGGTCGACGGCTCGAACGACCCCGAGACCTTCTCGCTGCTGCCCAGCGAGTCCACCCCTGACACCGAGGGCCCGATCGGATACGTCACCACGGACGAGGTCACCATCACCGAGGTCGATCCCGATGCGCTCCCTGCGGGCTGGGAGCTCACCTCGATGCAGTGCGTCGACGAGGGAGACAACGTCCTGTCGGGTGCCGCCTACGACTACGACACCGGCACGATCACGCTCGACGGCGTCCCCGGCGAGGCTGACCCGGACCTCGACGGGATCACCTGTACCTTCACGAACACCTTCACGCCGACCTCGGGTCTCACGCTCGTGAAGAACGTCGACTCCGACGACATGCCAGTCCAGTACACGCCGGCGGCGGCGACGGACTGGACGCTGTCCGCCACGCGCCAGACCGGCACCGATGAGAGCGTCACTGGCGCGACGTTCCTATCCGGAGCGGGCGGGGCGAGCGGCACCGTCGCCTCCGGCACCTATGCCCTGGGCGAGGCCTCCACCAACCCGACGTCCACGTCCGGATACGTGGACGGGATCTGGGTGTGCACCGATGACGACACCGGCGGCAACGTCGAGGTCGTGGGCGGCGAGGTCCAGGTCGATGCCGGTCAGGACGTGGCCTGCGAGATCACCAACACGTTCGAGACTGGGACCCTCCGCATCGCCAAGGTGGTCACCGGTGACGGATACGAGGGCGGCACGGCCGCGTCTTTCCTCGTCGACTACACCTGCACGGTGCCGGGTCGTGATCCGATCTCCGACACCGGCGTGGTCATCCACCCTGCCGCCAGCAACGGCGCCCCTGGCGCAGTCGTGACCGTGCCCAACATTCCGGCGGGCGCGAGCTGCGTCGTGACGGAGTCCACTGCGCACGTCGGTACGTCGACCGGGCTCGTCGACACGTCATGGACATGGTCGCCGCCCTCGTCGGTGCCGGCAGACGGCACCGTGGTGATCGACCCGAAGAGCCCCAACCTCGTCACGTTCACCAACGCGAACGCCCAGCAGTTCGGCTCGCTTCGCATCACCAAGACTGTGGAGCCGCCCACCAACCACTCCGGCGCGTGGATCGGCGGAAACGACCGCGAGTTCACGGCGAACTACACGTGTTCGATCGACGGCGATGTGGTCGCGTCGGGCTCTGGCGCGGTCTCCATCGGTACCGACCTCGTCATCACCGGCATCCCGGCAACGGCCGAGTGCGACGTGACCGAGGACTCCCCCGTCACCGAGCCGGGAGACTTCACGACTGCGTCGTACGTCTGGACCGGCGCTGCACCGCCCGTCAACGACGTGCCGATCGTCGCGGGTCAGGAGGCGCGCGCCGATCTGACGAACACCTACCGGTACGTCTCCGAGGAGATCACGGTCGAGAAGGAACTCCTCGGCTGGGACGTCAACGAGCTCGGCGAATCGCCGACCTTCACCGGCAACATCTACTGCGGCAACAGCAACTACCGGTTCTCGATCGCCGACGGCACGGACGACACCGTATGGGTGCCGGTCGGCGTCACGTGCTCGGTGACCGAGGTTACGCCTGGTGCCGTGCCCGGATTCGAGTGGGCCGCCGTGGACTACTCGTTCTCGCCAAGCGGTGCTGGCACCGGCGACACGACCTTCGTGGTGCAGTCCGGTGACGAGGTCACCGTGACCGTGACGAACGAGTTGATCCGCACCTACGGCAAGATCTCCGTGACCAAGGCGATCGACGAGTTCGCCTCGGCCGTCGCCTCCGACGCCGAGTTCGACATCCGGGTGCAGTGCGACGCCCCTGCGCTCGGCTCGGGGACCAACTACGACCACACCTTCGCGATTGACTGGAACGGCGGGTCGCCGGTGGCGGCCGTGACGCCGCTACTGCCGGACGGCGCCGACTGCACCATCAGCGAGGTCACCCCGTCCGGCTACCTCATCGACGAGAGCTTCGCGTGGGACGGCTACTCCGTCTCGCCGTCGTCGACGGTGGAGGTCACGGCCCAGGCGACGCCGCTCGCGGTCACGGTGACCAACGACATCGACCGGGTCTACGCGTCGCTGACGATCACCAAGGTGGTCGCCGGCGTCGCCGGACCGACGCCGGCGACGTTCTCCGGCACCTACTCCTGCCAGTACGGCAGTGACACGCCCGTCTCGGGCACCTGGTCCGTCGGCTCCGCGGGCGGCACGGCGACGCTGTCGCCGGATGTCGACTTCCTCATCGGCTCCGACTGCACCGTCACCGAGAACACCGTGACGTCGCCCCTGGATCCGTCGTACAGCTGGACGACGGTGGGCGGCGACCAGAGCGGCGTCGTGATCGCGGCGAACGGAGGAAGCGCCACCGTCACCAACACGCTGTCCAGGGCGACGGGCGCGGTCAACATCTCGAAGTCGGTGTCCGACGCGGCCGCCGTCGCCGGTGACGCCGAGTTCGCCTTCGCCTACCGTTGCGAGTCCGCGGACACCGGCGACGTCTACACCAACGTGGGCGGCACGCCCGTGATGGTCGGCGTCGGCGACACGGTTGCCATCCCGGACGACATCCCTGCGGGCTCGACATGCACCGTGTGGGAGCTCGACGCGAACCTGCCGGTGCCGAACGACCCGTGGCGCTGGGATGGCGTGACGTACGACGGAGTCGCAGGCGGCACGACCGGTGAGGATGGCTACACCTTCACCACGCCCGTCGACAACCCTGACACCGAGGACGTCGACGAGTCCGCTGCGGCCGTCACCGTGTCCGCGACCAACTCCTACTCCGAGCGCTACGGCTCGGTGACGGTGTCCAAGTCGCTGACCGGCGAGACCGTGGGCTTCACCGGCGGATCCGATGCGATTTTCCCGGTGACGCTGGTCTGCGACAGCGTCAACTACGGCACCAAGAATGTCGCTGCCGGCGGGTCAGTGTCGTTCACCGGCATTCCGCTCGGCACGACTGACTGCGCCGTGACCGAGGGGGAGATCACCGGAGGCCTTGCCGACGGATCGTTCGGATGGGGCACCGTGTCCTACTCAGATCCCGTCGGTGTGACGTCCGAGCAGACGCCGGCGCGGCTGACGGTGACCAATGACATCGTCCGCGTCTACGGCACGGTTCAGTTGAGCAAGGACGTGCAGGTGGGTGACTACGCCGGCGTCGTCTCGAGCGGCCTCACCTACTCGGGCGGCTGGCAGTGCGTCTACACCGGTCCAGGCGACGTGCCGAACGCGACCGTCTCCGGCACGTGGTCGGGCGTCGACGCCAGCCACAACGACGGCGGGACGCTCGCGATGCTGACACCGTCAGGCGGCAGCGCGGCATCGTCGGTCGAGGTGCTCATCGGATCGGTGTGCACGCCGACAGAGCCGACGATCCCGGCACCCAGCGCCGACACGTCGTTCGAGTGGGCGGCGCCCGGGCTGCACAACGCCACCGCGGCGAGCGCCGTGGCAACGATGCGCGTGGTGAACACGCTCGAGCGTGACACCGCCGACATCATGGTCGAGAAGACCCTCTCCGGCGTCGCCGACGGACTCGTCGACGGCACCGTCTTCCCGGTCACGGCGTCCTGTCAACTGGGAGACGCGCCGATCCCGTGGGTCAACACGGTGGACGTGGTCGCTGGCGCCTCCGCGGTCATCCTCATCGCCGATGTGCCTGTCGGCTGGACCTGCACGGTCTCCGAGGGTGCTCCCGACGGTCCCGACGGCTTCGCGAACGGCCTCGCCAACGAGTCGTACATCTGGGGCGCGTACGGCGTCGTCGAGATCGATGGCGATGCGACCGACGAGGTCGTCGTCTCCTCCGAGGGGCACCTCGCCTCGGTCGACAACACGATCAACCGTGCGTTCGGCGGGTTCGCGATCGACAAGTACGTGGTGCCCGGCACCAACGTGGCGAACCTGCCGGATCTGTCCGGGATCATGGTCGAGGGCACCTATCGATGCGAGGTCGAGGGCGAGGAGCCGCAGACCGGGTCGTGGGGTCCGATCGAGGTCGGCACGGCCATCGAGCTGTACGACCTCTACGCAGGATCCTCGTGCGAGATCACGGAGATCATGGTCACGAACCCGATCGAGGCCGATCCCTCCTACTTCTGGGGCACGCCGATTCAGGAGAACTCGGTGGCGATCATCGCTCAGCAGCAGCAGATCCTTCCCCGGGTCTCGCTGACCAACGTGCTGGCGCGTGCCGCTGGCGACTTCTCCGTCGAGAAGTCGGCTGACCCGGAATCCGGGTCTACCGTGCTGCCGGGTTCGCCCATCACGTACTCGGTCACGCTCAGTGTCGCGGCTCTCGGCGCGAGCGGGGAGATCGTCATCACCGACGACCTGAGCGGTGTGCTGGCGTACGCCGAGCTCCAGAGCGTGGCCGCGCCTGACGGGACGACGACGGTGCTCGACGGCACCAACCTCGTGTGGACGGTCGGCTCCCTGGACGATGTGGTCGCCAGTGCCGACTTCGATGCGGAGTCCGGAGAGCTGGTGCTGTCGTACACGGTGATCGTCGACGACGATGCCAGGGGTGTGCAGCTCACCAATGTCGTCACGGTGACTGAGGACGAGGAGCCCCCGGGCGGCGTGTGCGAGGAGGGTGAGTGCACCACGACCCACATGACGCCGGCCTGGACGCTGAACAAGTCGTCCGACCCGGAGAGCGGCACGGTGGTGGTCCCCGGGTCGACGATCACCTACACCCTCGAGGTCGACAACACCGCGGAGGTGCTGCTGCAGGGCGCCACGGTCACCGACGATCTGTCCGATGTGCTCGACAACGCCACGATCGAGTCTCTAGGCGATGGACTGACGCTCGTAGATGACACGCTCACCTGGGCGGTGCCCGATGTGGCGCCGGGTGAGTCTGTGGAGGTGAGCTACTCGGTGCTCGTCAGCGATGCTGAGACACCGGTCACGCTGCGCAATGTCGCGACGCCTGGCACACCCGGCGGCGAGTGCGAGGTGTGCAGCACGGAGCACGTCACGCCTCGGGTGCTGGCCGCCACCGGAGCCAACGGCGTTGCCCCGATCGCCGCACTCGGTGCGGTGCTCATGGCCTTCGGTGCGGCACTCGCAGTGCTGCGGCGCAGGCGCGAGGGGTAGCGCAACCCCCCGGGTTGCCTCGTCGGTCGGTGAGCATTCCACTTGCCGACGGGGCGCTCGGGCGGGTGCGCCCGCGGGCCCTAGGGTGAGCGCGTGATGACGAGCACGGCCCTGGCCGGCTCGTCGCCCGCTGCCGCGTAGGTGTGGGGCGCATCCGAGACCCACGTGAGCGAGCCTCCCGAGGAGGCGATGTCCTCGTCGCCGGCGATGCCGGCGCGCACGGTGCCTGCGGTCACGTACAGGTGCTCGGCGGTGCCCCGGCCGTGCGGGGCGGACTCGTGAGTCGAGCCGGGCTCGAGCAGGAGCTCGTAGACCTCGACCGATCCGCCGGGGTCCTGAGTCGAGTCGAGCAGCCTCGTGCGGATGCCAGGCGACGACACCTCGGCGCCGGTGGTGCCGCCGAGCAGGGACGCGAGCGGGAGGTCGAGCGCGTTCGCCAGCGCGTAGAGCGTCGACAGGTTGGGGTTGCGCAGGCCGTTCTCGATCTCGGACAGCGTGCCCTTGCCCAGGGCGGCCTGCCCCGCGAGCGCTCCGAGGGACAGCCCTCGTGCGGTGCGCGCCTCGCGCAGCCGCTCGCCGACGATCACGCTGAGCTCTGCCTCCATGCGCCCAGGATAGTCGCGATGTTCTGAAAACCGAACAGGCGCGCTAGTGTTCTGAATATGGAACATACTCGCGATCCCTTCAGGTGGCACGCGGCGTCGATCGGCGTCGTGGCAGCGCTCGTGGGCTTCTCGTCGTCGTTCGCCGTCGTGATCGCCGGCCTCCGGGCCGTCGGCGCCGATGCCGACCAGGCCGCCTCAGGACTGGTGGCGCTGAGCCTCGCCCAGGGCATCGGCATCATCGCCATGTCGCTGCGCTATCGCATGCCGGTCACCCTGGCGTGGTCGACCCCGGGCGCCGCGATGCTGGCCGCCTCCGCGGCGCTGCAGGGCGGGTGGTCCGCCGCGGTCGGCGCCTTCCTCGTCTCCAGCGTCCTGATCGTCGTCACCGGGCTGTGGGGAGCGCTCGGCAGGGCGATCGCCAGGATTCCTCCGGCGATCGCCCAGGCGATGCTCGCCGGCGTGCTGGTGCCGCTGTGCCTCGCGCCGGTCACCGCCGCGATCGCGACGCCGCTCGTCGTCGCGCCAGTGATCCTGGTCTGGCTGGTGCTCCAGCGGCTCGCGCCGCGGTGGTCGGCGCCCGCGGCGTTCGCCGTCGCGCTCGGCATCGTCGCCGTGGACGCGGCGCTCTCCGGTGGGCTCTCCGTGCTCGCCTGGCCTGCGCTCAGCCTCACCGCTCCGTCGCTCGACCTGGCGGCCGTCGTCGGTATCGCGCTACCGCTGTACCTCGTCACGATGGCGTCCCAGAACGTGCCGGGCGCCGCGGTGATGTCGGGCCTCGGCTACGCGGTCCCGTGGCGGCCGGCGATGCTCGTCACCGGCGCGCTCTCTGCCGTCTCGGCCCCGTTTGGCGGGCACGCGGTCAATCTCGCGGCGATCACTGCGGCGCTGCCGGCATCGGCCGAGGCGCATCCCGACCCTGCGCGCAGATGGATCGCCTCGGTGTCCGCCGGAGCGTCGTACCTGGTGCTGGGTCTCGGCGCGACGACCGTGACCGCCGTCGTGGCGCTGGCGCCGGCTGGCGTGATCGAGTCGGTCGCCGGCCTGGCGCTGCTGGGCACTCTGGCAGCCTCCCTCGCGGCCGCGATGCGTGAGGAGTGCGACAGGATCCCGGCGGCGCTGACCTTAGTGGTGGCTGCCTCAGGCGTCACCGTGGCGGGCGTGGGCGCCGCCTTCTGGGCGCTCGTCGCGGGCCTCGTGGCCTTCGCCGTGCTGCGATGGGGACGGGCGACCGGCGCCGCGCGGGTCCCCGTCCACGCGACGCCGGCCTCGTCTACTTGATCTCGGGGATCATGTCGATCGAGCCCGCAGGGCACTCGTTCGCGCAGATCCCGCATCCCTTGCAGTAGTCGTAGTCGATCTCGAACTTCAGCCCCGGCCCGAGTTTCCTGATCGCGTCGTCAGGGCACATGCCAAAGCAGTTGTCGCACTCGAAGCAGCTGCCGCAGGACATGCACCTGCGCGCCTCGAACACGGCATGCTCGGCGTCGAGACCCTGCATGACCTCCTCGAAGCCCGTGACCCTCCTGGCCGCCTCCAGAGTCGCCCTGTGCTGCTTGGGTGCGTCGGAGTAGTACCACGTGTTGAGGCGCGCGTAGGTGGCCTCCCGCGCCGGCGGCTCGGCGGGCATCGGAAGGCCGGCGAGGAAGCGGTCGACCGCGCGGGCCGCGCGGTGCCCGCGTCCGATCGCGTAGGTCGCGGTGCGCGAGCCTGGCGAGACGTCGCCCGCGGCGAACACCCCCGGCCTGCCGGTCATCATGGTGCCCTCGTCCACCGCGACGACGCCGTCGTTCACCGAGATGTCGGTGGCGCCCTCGAGTAGCGACAGGTCGGCGTCCTGACCGACGGCGAGCACCACCGCATCGGCGTCGAGCTCCTCGAACTCGCCGGTCCCGTGCGGCCTGCCGTCCTCGTCGAGCTCCATCCGCTCGATCGTGAGGCGCTCACCCTCGACCTGCGCGATCGTGGACAGCCACTGCACGCGCACGCCTTCGCCGATGGCGTCCTCCAGCTCCGTGGGGTGCGCCGGCATCTGCTCGCGGGTGCGGCGGTAGACGACGACGGCGTCGGACGCGCCGATGCGCTTGGCGGTGCGCGCGGCGTCCATCGCCGTGTTGCCGCCGCCGTAGACGGCCACCTTGCGGCCGAGCATGGGCGGGTGCCCCTCGGCGGTCTCGCGCAGGACGTCGATCGCGTCGACGATCTTGGCGGCGGCCCCCGCGGGGATGTCGACGTGGTGGCCGATGCCCGCGCCGACCGTCAGCACGACGGCGTCGAAGTCGCGCTGCGCCTGCGCCAGGTCGGTGACGCGCGTCGAGCACTCGATGACCACCCCGATGTCGACGATGCGCTGGATCTCGGCGGCGAGCACGTCGCGTGGCAGTCGGTAGGCGGGGATGCCGTAGCGCATCATCCCGCCGGGCTCGGCCGCGGCCTCGCGCACTGTGACCTCGTGGCCCATGCGGCGCAGGTGGTACGCCGCGGAGAGGCCGGCAGGGCCGGAGCCGACCACCAGGACCCGCCTGCCGGTCGCGGCGGACGGCGCCGGCAGCGCCCAGCCCGCCGCCAGCGCCGCGTCGCCCAGGAAGCGCTCCACGGCGTTGATGCCGACCTCCTCGTCGAGTTCGCCGCGGTTGCATCCCTCCTGGCACGGGTGGTAGCAGATCCGCCCCATCACGGCGGGGAACGGGTTGGTGTTGACGATGCGCCGCCATGCCTTCTCGGTGCCGGGAGCGCCTTCCTGGGCGGCGCCCAGCCACCCGCGGATGTCCTCGCCCGAGGGGCAGGCGAGCTGGCACGGGGGAGTGAGCTCGACGTAGACCGGCCGCTCGGTCCTCCAGGTCCCCGTGTGATACGCGAGCGACGTCGCCGGAGACGTCGACAGTCCGTGCGTCGGGGGAGCGTCGTGGCTGCTCATGGCGTCGCCTCCGTGAGTCGGAAGCGGCGGATGTTGGCCTCCGCGAGCGCCCTCCAGCGCTCCAGTCCCTCCTCGCCGCCGGGCTTGAACAGGTGCGCGAAGCGCGCCTGCGGACGCAGGTACTCCTCGACGTCAACGCGCTCCCTGATGGGGTGCGTCGCGACAATCTCCCCGTCGCGCGCCTCGAGCACCGGGAAGATGCCGGACTCGACCGCCGCCCTCGACAGGGCGATCGACTGCGCGGCGGAGGTGCCCCAGCCCACCGGGCACGGCACCAGCACGTGGAGGTACCGCGCACCGTGCATCGACATGGCCGTGCGCACCTTGGACTCGAGGTCCCTGAGGTCCGCGACCGTCGCGGTCGCCACGTAGGGGATCTCGTGGGCCATCGCGATCTTGGGCATCGACTTGCCCTGGCCGTACGGCGCCCCTGGAGCCTTGCCGACCGCAGGAGTCGTGGCGGTGCGCGCGGTGGGCGGCGTGGCGGACGACCGCTGCACGCCCGTGTTCATGTAGCCCTGGTTGTCGTAGCAGACATAGAGCACGTCGTCATTGCGCTCGAACATCCCGCTCACCGCGGCCAGGCCGATGTCGACCGTGCCGCCGTCGCCGCCCTGCGCGAGGACGCGCACGTCGTCGCGGCCCTGCGCTCTGAGCGCCGAGGCGATGCCGGTGGCCACCGCGGCGGCGTTGGCGAACAGCGAGTGGATCCACGGCGGCTTCCAGGCGCTCTCCGGGTAGAGCGTCGAGAACACCTCGAGGCAGCCCGTGGCATTCGCGACGATCAGCTTGCCTCCTGACTCCTCGACGGCCGTGTCCATGACCCACCTGGCAGCGAGCGCCTCGGCGCAGCCCTGGCAGGCGCGGTGCCCCTTGGTGAGCGACGACGGCCTGTCGGCCTGGGACTGGACCGAGCGCTCCTCGAGGTCCAGCAGGCGTCCGCCGACGGCGAGCGTGCCGGTCTGCATGAAGGGGATGTGGACGGTGGTCATCGCGACACCTCCGTGGCTCCGAGGCTCGGGGCCGGGACCCCGCCCTCCTTCAGGTCGAGGAACTCGAGCCTGCGCAGATCGCCGTCGATCGCGCGCTGGATCACCGCGGTGAGCGAGCTGGCGAGGATCGGCCTGCCGCCCAGGCCCGCGACTACCGAGTGGATGCGCGAGCCCGTGCCCACCAGGGCGCCTCCGACGCAGCTCGTGAGCACGCCCTGGGCGCCCAGCTCGAGTGCGCGGTCGACCACGACGATGTTGCGGCTCGCGCCCACCGCGTCGCGCAGCGCCTGGGTCGGGAACGGGCGGAACGCGCTGATGCCGACGAGCCTCACGTGCGCGCCTGCGGCGCGCATCGGCTCGATCGCGGCCTGCAGGGTGCCGAGCACCGATCCCATCGCGATCACGGTGACGTCGTCCCACTTCGCGGGCGGCGCGGTCGCGCTGCGGTCGAGCGTGTCGGGGTCGAATCGCGCGACCAGGCCGCCGGCCTCCCTGCCGAAGCGCTCGGCGAACCGCGCCGACCAGGAGGCGATCACATCGGCCGCGTCGAGGAAGCGCATGTGCTGGAGGTACTTGGTCTCCGTGAAGGACTCCGGGCCCGCCATCGTGCCGATCGTCGCCGGGTTCTCGACGTCGAGCGACTGCAGCGGACGGAACGGAGGGAGGAAGGCGTCGATGTCCTCGGCCGATGGCACGTCGACCACGTCGGACGCGTGGGTGAGGACGAAGCCGTCCATGCACACCATGGCGGGCATCCCCAGCTCCTCCGCGACCGCGAAGGCGATGACGTGGAGATCGGCGGCCTCCTGGTTGTCCATCGCGAACAGCTGCAGCCACCCGGCGTCGCGCATGGCCATCGAGTCCGAGTGATCGTTCCAAATGTTGATCGGCGCGCCGATCGCCCTGTTGGCCACGGTCATCACGATGGGCAGACCCATGCCGGCGGCGTTGTAGACGGCCTCGGCCATGTACAGCAGGCCCTGCGAGGCTGTCGCCGTGTAGGTGCGCGATCCCGCGGCAGACGAGCCGATCGACACCGACATCGCGGAGAACTCCGACTCGACGTTCACATACTCGCAGTCGGTGAGCTCCCCGGTACGCGACATGCGCGACAGTGCCTCGACGATGTGGGTCTGCGGCGAGATCGGGTACGCGCACACGACACCGGGCCGGCAGCGGGCCACCGCCATCGCCACGGCCTGCGAGCCCTCGAGCACCTCACGCATGGGACACCTCCATCGCGTCGACCGCGGCGGCCGCCGCCTGTTCCGGGTCCTCGCCGGCGAGCTGCGCCGCGACATGCGCACGCGCCGCGGCTGCGGCCCTGGCGTTGGCCTCGCCGACGCGTCCTGGGAATCGGGTGCGGTAGACGGCCTGGATCGCCTCGAGGGTGATGTCGTCGGAGACTGCCGCGTAGGCGCCCGACATCGCCGCTGACGGCCTGGGGGTGCCGAGGTGCTCCATCGTGATGCGCATCGCCGGCACCGTGATGACGTCGACGCCCGGCCTGTCGACCCCGGCCTGGGTCCGCACGTCGTCAGCGTCGCCCTCGGTGTTCACGATCACCACGCCGCCGTCAGGCACCCCGTCGAAGACCCGCTCCGACACGAGCAGCGTCGGATCCTGGACGAGCACGACGTCGGGGTGGAGCACCGGCTCGCGTGTGCGCAGTGGACGGTCGTCGAAGCGGCAGTACGCGATCACGGGAGCGCCGGTGCGCTCGGATCCGAACGAGGGGATTGCCTGGGCCTCGTGGCCCGCCATGAATCCCGTCCTCGCGAGCATCTCCGCCGCGGTGACGACCCCCTGGCCGCCCCGCCCATGGACTCTGACCTGCCTCATCGCAGCCCTCTTCACGGCGCCCGTCGGAGCCCGTGGGAACGCGGGAGCTCGGCCCGTCGATGCGCCTCACTTCACGGTAGGCACACCCCGGCGGGTATTGGGGGACTTGGGTCCCTTGTCCGGTTTCCGGTGAGCGCCGATGCCGGTGCGAGCGGCCGCGCGGGTGACCCTACGCGTCGCGACGGGCGACGATGACGGTGTCGATCAGAGGCGCCGTCTCGCCTGAGGGGCCGGTGGCGGTGCGCTCGATCGACTCGGCCTGCTCGAGCGAGAAGCCGTCCCCGAGGGCGAGCCTGGCCCACGTCTCGGCGGGGCTGAGGAACTCCCAGTGCGCGTGATGCCCCATCCACGGAGCGGCGGAGCCGTGGTCGATCACCACGAGCGCGCCGCCCTCCGAGAGTCGCGTCGACGCCTCGCGAAGCGCAGCATCGCGGTCGAACTCGTCGTGGCTGTGCACGAACGCCGCGGCGATGAGCGCGAACGGCCCTTCGGGAAGCGTCTGCGACACGTCGTGGACCTCGGTGGCGACGCGGTCCGCGACGCCCCGGTCCTGAGCGAGGCTGGCGACGCGCGTCAGCGCGGTGGGGGAGATGTCGACGGCGACAACGTCCCAGCCCAACGATGCGAGGAAGACGGCGTCGCCTCCGTGGCCGGCGCCGATGTCGAGCGCGCGTCCAGGGACAAGGTCGAGTCGAGCCGCCGCATCGGCCAGCGCGGGATTCACCGAGGTGCCCCATCGCATCTCGCCGTCGCGGTAGCGCTGCTCCCAGCGCTCGGCCATCGTCATGCCGTCGTCGTGCTGCACGCGTGCTGCCTCCTCGCGGAAGCCGCCTGGGACGCGGCGGCTGGCGTCGCCGCGCGGACTACGCGGGCTTGACGCCTGAGTGTATGGCGACGATTCCCGAGGTGACCTGGGCGAAGCGGACATCGTCCCAGCCCTGCTCGGCGATCGTGGCCGACAGCTCCTCCTTCGAGTGCCATCCGAGGATCGACTCGGCGAGGTAGTCGTAGGCGTCGCACGCCGGGGTGACCATCTTCACGAGGGTGGGGATGATGCGCGTCATGTACGCGTCGTGCGCGAGGGCCACCAGCGGGTCGTCCGGCATCGAGAACTCGCAGACCACGAGCTTCCCTCCGGGCTTGGTGACGCGGAGCATCTCGGCCAGGGCGATGTGGGGACGGTCGACGTTGCGCAGGCCGAAAGAGATCGTCACCACGTCGAACACGTCGTCCTCGAAGGGGAGAGCCGTCGCGGAGCCCTGCACGGTACGCAGGCCGGGGACGCGGTCGCGGGCCACCTGCAGCATCTCGCCCGACAGGTCGCACGCGACGACATCGGCTCCCGCTCGCAGCAGCGGCTCCGCCGAGCGGCCCGTGCCCGCGGCGACGTCCAGCACCAGATCGCCTGGTCCGGCCTTGATGGTCCTGGCGGTGCGCCACCGCCAGTAGGTGTCCTGACCCGCAGTGATGACGGAGTTCGTCAGGTCGTAGCGGGCGGCGACGTCGTCGAACATCGCCTCGACGTCGGCCGGGTTCTTCGCAAGGGTGGCACGCACGGCAACCTCCTGGGTCGGGGACTATCCCAATCGGAAGCGGGGACTTCCGTTGTGATGACTTTTGCACTCCGATTACCCCCCCACACCGGACACAGGTCCTAGCGGTATCGGCATCTCGCGGCAAGATGGGCGCATGTCAGACACACCCAGGCAGAGGCGCCAGGGCCGGACGGCGCCCACCATCTACGACGTCGCGGAGCGCGCCGGCGTCAATCCGTCGACAGTGTCGCGGGCACTGAACCAGCCGGGCCGCGTGTCCGCCGCGACCGAGGCCCGCATCCGTGCTGTCGCCGAAGAGCTCAACTTCCAGGTGAACCCGATGGCGCGGTCGCTGCCGACCGGGCGCCGCGGCACGATCGCGCTCGTCGTCTCGGACATCACCAACCCGGTCGTCTTCGGCATGCTCCGCGGAGCCGAGCGCGCGGCGGCGGAGGCGGGCTACACCCTGATCTTCGCCGAGTCGCAGGAGTCGGGGGACCGCGAGGCCGCGACGGTCGAGCGCATCGCGCCGGCAGCCGACGGCGTCGTGCTCGCGAACACGCGACTCGAGGGGGACGTGATCCGCACGCTGGCTGGTCGCACCCCGATCGTGATGATCAACGGCGCGGCCGAGGGCGTGCTCTCGGTCGCCCCCGACGTGGTCCCGGGCATCGGCCAGCTCGTCGACCACCTCGCCGGACTCGGCCACCGCTCCGTCGCCTTCGTCTCGGGCCCGGCGAGCTCGTGGGCGAGCGCGCGGCGCTGGGAGGCCCTGATGGCAGCCGCGGTCTCCGCTGGGCTCCACATCGTGGAGATCGGCCCGACG
>JAUIBG010000147.1 GCA_030428165.1 Actinomycetes bacterium | reverse complement strand
AGGCGCAGCTCCTTGCCCTGCGGCGTCGAGTCCTCGGGGTAGAGCACCTTGGAGATGTTCTCCGCGAAGGTCTGCGCGCGGACGGCCTCCTCGTAGTCGCCCTCGTTGAAGACGGTGAGGTCGAACGCCTGGGTGGCCCTGGCGCTCCACAGGCGCAGGGTGTTCACGCGAGCGTTGTGATAGCCGGGGACCATGTAGTTGTACGGGACGCCGTTGACGCGCCAGGCTGGCACCCAGCAGCGCGCGTCCGGCCCGTTCTCGGGGGCGTCCTCGACGTGGCCGCCGAACGTGACCTCGACCGCGTTCTCGGGGTGCGGGATCTCCCACGGGGAGCCCAGCTCGAGCCAGTTGTCGGGCTGCTCCACCTGGCGGCCCTCGACGAAGGTCTGCCGGAAGATGCCGTACTCGTAGCGGATGCCGTAGCCCATCGCGGGGATGTTCAGGGTGGCCATCGAGTCGATGAAGCAGGCGGCGAGGCGGCCCAGGCCGCCGTTGCCCAGGCCGGGCTCGACCTCGACCTTGCGCAGGTCGTCCAGCGAGATGCCCAGTCCGGCGAGCGACTCGGAGGCGATCGTCTCGAGGTCGGCGGCGAGCAGGTTGTTGTCGAGCTGGGGGCCCAGCAGGAACTCCGCGGACAGGTAGGCGACCGCCTTGTGCTGACCCTCGCGCTGCTGGCGCAGCGTCTCGAGCCAGCGCGTCATGAGGTAGTGGCGCACAGTGCGCGCCAGCGCGAGGTACAGGTCGTTGTCGGAGGCGCGGTCGAAGTTGACGCCCTGGCCGAAGTTGAGCTCGCGCAGGAACTCGCGCGTGAAGCTCTCGACGGTGTGATCGCGGGTCGCGATGGGGTGCTGTGCGTTGTTCACGGGACGAATGTAAGCGCTTGAGGTGGAGCGTGCCAGTCCCAGGGTCCCGACGACACAAGACGTTTACATGGCACGCGTGCCGCATGCGAGAGAATGCTCACTGTGACCTCGTTCTCCGCACGCCACATCGGCGCCGATTCCCCCGCCACCGCGACCATGCTCGCCGCGCTCGGATTCGACTCGGTCGACGACATGCTCGACGCGGCCCTGCCCGCCGCGATCCGCGATCGCGAGCCGCTCGTGCTGGACGCGCCGCTGTCGGAGCGCGAGGCGCTCGAGCAGCTCCGCACCTTCGCGGCCCAGAACACGGTCTCGACGCAGATGATCGGCCAGGGCTACGCGGACACCGTCACCCCGCCCGCGATCCAGCGTGGCGTCCTCGACAATCCCGCCTGGTACACGGCCTACACGCCCTACCAGGCAGAGATCTCGCAGGGCCGCCTCGAGGCTCTGCTGAACTTCCAGACGGTGATCTCCGACCTCACGGGCCTGCCGACCGCCGGCGCCTCGCTGCTCGACGAGCCCACCGCGGTTGCGGAGGCGATGCTGCTGATGCGCCGCGCCGTGAAGGGCCGCGACGAGGGACCGATCGTGCTCGACGCGGAGTGCCTCCCACAGACCATCGAGGTGGTGCGCGCCCAGGCCGATGCGATGGGCATGCTCCTGCGGGTCGAGGACATTGAGGAGGGCTGGCAGCCCCCGGCCGATGTGGTGGGCGTCGTGCTCCAGCAGCCAGGAGTCTCGGGCCGGATCCGCGACCTCGCCTCCGTGGTCGACGCGGTGCACGAGGCCGGGGGCCTCGTGACGGTGGCGGCCGACCTCCTGTCGCTCGCGATCATGACGCCGCCTGGCGAGTACGGGGCCGATGTCGCGGTCGGGTCCGCGCAGCGGTTCGGCGTCCCGCTGTTCTTCGGTGGCCCGCACGCCGCCTTCATCTCGGTGCGCGCCGGTCTCGAGCGCCAGCTCCCCGGCCGCCTGGTGGGCGTCTCGCTCGACTCGTCCGGCAACCCCGCGCTGCGTCTCGCGCTGCAGACGCGCGAGCAGCACATCAGGCGCGACCGCGCGACCTCGAACATCTGCACGGCGCAGGCGCTGCTCGCGATCGTCGCCAGCTTCTACGCCGTCTACCACGGCCCCGACGGGCTGCGCCGGATCGCCGAGGGCGTCCACGCGCACGCCGTGATGCTCTACGACCTGCTCGAGGCGGCGAGCTTCGAGCCGGTCCACGCGGGGTTCTTCGACACGGTCGTGGTCGAGGTCGGGGACGCCGATGCCGCGGTCGCGAGGGCGGCCGATGCCGGCGTCAACATCCGCCGCGTCGACGAGCGGACGATCGGGATCTCGGTCGACGAGACGACCACCGGCGACGACGTCATGGCTGCCGTGGCCGCGGTCACCGCGCCAGCGGGCTGGATGGGCTACGCGCCCACCGACGAGGTGCGGATCCCTGAGGCGCTGCGCCGGACGAGCGAGTACCTCACCCACCCGACCTTCCACTCGTACCGGTCCGAGACGGCGCTGATGCGCTACATGCGCTCGCTTGCCGACAAGGACCTGGCGCTCGACCGCACGATGATCCCGCTGGGCTCGTGCACGATGAAGCTCAACGCCGCGGCCGAGATGGCGGCGATCACCTGGCCCGAGTTCGCGGGCCTCCACCCCTATGCCCCGGCGGACCAGACGCGCGGCTCCAGGACGCTCATCGCCCAGCTCGAGGGCTGGCTCGCGCGGATCACCGGCTACGCGGACGTCTCCGTCCAGCCCAACGCCGGCTCCCGCGGCGAGTACGCCGGCCTGCTGGCGATCGCGGCCTACCACCGCTCCCGCGGCGAGGAGCGCGATATCTGCCTGATCCCGTCGTCGGCGCACGGCACCAACGCGGCGTCCGCCGTGCTGGCCGGCATGAAGGTGGCCGTCGTCGCGACGGCGCCGAACGGCACGATCGACCACCGCGACCTCGAGGCGGTGCTGGAGAAGCACCAGGGCAAGGTCGCAGCGATCATGATCACGTACCCGTCGACGCACGGCGTGTACGAGACGGACGTGAAGTGGATCTGCGACGCGGTCCACCAGGCCGGCGGCCAGGTCTACATCGACGGCGCGAACCTCAACGCGCTCGTGGGCTACGCGCGTCCCGGAGCCTTCGGCGGCGACGTCAGCCACCTCAACCTGCACAAGACCTTCGCGATCCCGCACGGCGGCGGTGGCCCCGGCGTGGGACCCGTCGCGGCGGCCGCCCACCTGGCGGAGTTCCTGCCGCGCATCCCCGGGATGCCGGCGGCTGACGCGGGCGACAGCTCCGGCTCGGACGACCCCTCGGCATCGGCCGCGCGCCGCCACGGACCGCTGCTCGCCGGCGCGCCGTTCGGCTCGGCCGGCGTCCTGCCGATCAGCTGGGCGTACGTGGCGATGATGGGCGGCGAGGGCCTCACGCAGGCGACCGGCGCCGCCGTGCTCGCGGCCAACTACGTGGCCGCGAAGCTCGACCACGCGTTCCCCGTCCTCTACCGCGGCCCGGGCGGCCTGGTGGCCCACGAGTGCATCCTCGATCTGCGCCCGCTTGCTGCCGCGACCGGCATCACGGCCGAGGACGTCGCGAAGCGCCTCATCGACTTCGGCATCCACGCGCCGACGATGTCGTTCCCGGTGGCGGGCACGCTGATGGTCGAGCCCACCGAGTCGGAGGACCTGCGCGAGCTCGACCGCTTCATCGACGCGATGCTCGAGATCCGCGCGGAGATCGGCGACGTGGAGGCCGGCACCCTGAAGCCTGAGGACACGGCGCTCCGCCACGCGCCGCATACGGCGGCCGTGGTCGTGAGCTCGACCTGGAACCGCGCCTACACGCGCGAGCAGGCAGCGTTCCCCGGCCCGGTGAGCCCGGCGGCCAAGTACTGGCCGCCGGTGGGCCGCATCGACAACGCCCACGGAGACCGCAACCTGGTGTGCGCGTGCCCGCCGATGGAGGAGTACCAGTGACCGAGACGACCCTGCTGACGACGCCGCTCACGAGCCTCCACGAGGAGGCGGGAGCGTCGATGGTCGACTATGCCGGCTGGTCGATGCCGGTGCGCTACCTCTCCGACGTCGCCGAGCACGAGGCGGTCCGCACCTCTGCCGGCCTCTTCGACCTCAGCCACATGGCCGAGATCATCGTCTCGGGCGACGACGCGGCCGCGCTGCTCGACTACGCGCTGGTGGGCCGGGCCTCCGGCCTCGCCCTGGGCCGCGCCGGCTACTCGATGATGTGCGCGCCGGACGGCGGCGTGATCGACGACGTGATCGTCTACCGCCGCGACCACGACTACTTCATGGTGGTCGCCAACGCGGCCAATCGTGATGCGGTGCTGTCGGAGCTGTGGGCGCGCCGCGAGGCCTACCCCGCCGGCGACGGTTCCTGCCAGGCGGCGATCTCCGACGAGACCGAGAGCCTCGCGCTCATCGCGGTGCAGGGGCCGGAGTCGGCGGACATCGTCGCGCGGATGTGCCAGCGGGGCGACGACGACGTCCACGCGCTCAAGTACTACGCGGCGGCCAACGTCGTGCTGAAGGGCGGGGTGCATGCCTACGTGGCCCGCACCGGCTACACCGGCGAGGACGGCTTCGAGCTGTTCGTCGGCGCCGATGTCGCCCAGGACGTGTGGGCGCTCGCGGTCGAGACCGGAGGCGACGCGCTCACGCTGTGCGGTCTCGCGGCGCGCAACTCGCTGCGTCTCGAGGCCGGCATGCCGCTGTACGGCAACGAGCTCTCTCGCGAGCTGACGCCCTTCGACGCGGGCCTGGGATGGGTCGTGAAGTTCGGGACGGAGTCGAAGCCCCGGGGCGCCTTCGTGGGGCGCGAGGCCCTCGAGGCCGCCGCCTCGCAGGTGCCGGAGCGGGCTCTGGTCGGCCTGGTGTCGCAGGGCCGCCGCGCGGCCCGCGACGGCTACTCGATCGTCGACGCCGAGGGCGGCGCGATCGGGACCGTGACCTCGGGGCTTCCGTCGCCCACGCTGGGCCACCCGATCGCCTGCGCGTACGTGCCGGCCGAGATCGGGGCGCCAGGCACGGAGGTCACCGTCGACATCCGCGGTCGGCGTGAGAGCATGACCGTGACGAAGCTGCCTTTCTACACCCGTCAGGAGCGCGCATGACCTACCCCGCCGATCTCGCATATTCCAAGGAGCACGAGTGGGTCCGCGGCCCGCTCGAGGAGGGCGCCGAGGTGGTCGTGGGCATCACCGCTCACGCCGCCGATGCGCTGGGCGACGTCGTGTTCGTGGACCCGCCGCAGGTGGGCGCCGCCGTGATCGCAGGCGAGGTCTGCGGCGAGCTGGAGTCGACCAAGGCCGTCAGCGAGCTCTACTCGCCGGTGTCGGGTGAGGTCGTCGCCGTCAACGACGCGCTCGACCCGGCGCCCGAGACGATCAACTCCGACCCCTATGGCGAGGGCTGGATCGTGAAGGTGAAGCTGTCCGGGGCGCCCGAGGGCCTCATGGACGCCGCCGGATACGAGGGCCTGCTGGGGTGACCGCCCCGACGTCCTCGCGGCCGCCGGTCCTGGTGGTCGCGGCTGCCCTGACCGACGACTTGCACCTGCCGCGCACGCTGCTGGCGGCGCGTCGCACCGAGCCCAAGCACACGGCCGGCCTGTGGGAGTTCCCCGGCGGCAAGGTCGAGGCAGGCGAGGAGCCCGTCGAGGCGCTCCGTCGGGAGATCCGCGAGGAGCTGGGCGTCGAGATCGAGGTGGGCGAGGAGATCGTCGGACCGCTCGAGTCCACGACCGCGGCTCACGGCGGCGAGACTGGTCCTTCCTGGTCGCTCGTCGCCGGCGATGCGCCGCTGGTGATGCGCCTGTGGTGGGCCAGGATCGTCGAGGGCGAGCCCGCCCCGCTCGAGGACCACGACATGATCCGGGTGCTTGAGCCCGGCGCCTGGCGCGACGTCGCGTGGCTCCCCTCGGACAACGAGATCGTCGACGCGGTCGTCGCGGACGCCGTCTCGCGTCACCGCCGCGCCTACTGCTGATCGCGAGTCCTGGCAGTCCCGCAACGGAGCCGCGATCACTGCAGGACGTCGAACCTTCGGCGTCCGCCCGCCTGAGGTGCACTGCTCCCGCTGTACTCGGGTGGTGGCAGGAACACGGGCATTCCGTCGTGGATCTCGACTTTCCACCGGCCTTCGTGGATGCGTGTGTGGCATGCGCGACACAAGAGCACCCCGTTGTTGAGGTCAGTGCGG
>JAUIBG010000146.1 GCA_030428165.1 Actinomycetes bacterium | reverse complement strand
CTGCAGTGACCGGGTCTTGCCGGTGCCGGTGGCGCCGGCGATGAGGCCATGGCGGTTCATCATGGCCAGCGGGATGCGCACCTGGGCTGACTCGGTGGCGGACTCGCCCTGCACCAGCGCGCCGAGAGTGATGGACTCGCCCTCGAACTCGTATCCGGCCGCGACGACCGCGGCGTAGTCGGGGGAGTTGGGGTCCTGCGGCATCGTCTCGCTCACGCCGGTCAGCCTAGCCACGGCGCCGGTCGCCCGCCCGGCGGCAACCGTGACGCTCCGGACACGTGGCCGACACACCGTCGCACTAGTGTGGAGCGCATGAGCGCCGACGACGCAACGACGCCCTGGAGCGGGTACGCGCCCGTCCAGGCGTGGGACGAGGCCATGGACGTCGAGGGGGCGGTCCGCGAGCCGTACACCCGGGTGTACGCGGAGATCGCCAGGATGTCAGGCGACGATCTGCACTCCAGGGCGGAGGCGCTCGCGAACAGCTACCTCGCCCAGGGCGTCACGTTCGACCACGCGGGCGAGGAGCGGCCCTTCCCGCTCGACATCGTGCCGCGCGTGATCGGCGCCGAGGAGTGGGACATCATCTCGCCCGGCATCGGCCAGCGCGTGCGCACCCTCGAGGCCTTCCTCGCCGACGTCTACGGCTCCCAGCACTGCGTGACCGACGGCCTGGTGCCGCGCTCGCTGCTGGCGTCGAGCCCCAACTACCTGCGCACGGTCGCGGGGCTCGAGCCGCCCGGCGGTGTACGCGCCCACGTCTCCGGCATCGACCTCGTGCGCGACCAGCACGGGATCTGGCGCGTGCTCGAGGACAACGTGCGCGTGCCCTCGGGCGTCAGCTACGTGCTGTCCAACCGCCGCGCGATGAGCCAGATGTTCCCCGAGATGTTCGGCGCGATGGGCATTCGTCCCGTCCTCGAGTACTCGCAGCGCCTGCGCCACTCGCTCGAGAAGTGCGCTCCCGAGGGAGTCGACGACCCGACGATCGTGGTCCTCACGCCAGGCGTGTTCAACTCGGCCTACTACGAGCACTCGCTGCTGGCGCGCACCATGGGCGTCGAGCTGGTGGAGGGCCGCGACCTCGAGACCATGAACGGCCGCGTGTACATGCGCACCACCGCAGGTCGTCGCAGGGTCGACGTCATCTACCGCCGCGTCGACGACGGCTACCTGGACCCTGTCCAGTTCCGGCCCGACTCGGTGCTGGGCGCGCCGGGACTCGTCAATGCCGCACGGCTCGGCAACGTGACGATCGCCAACGCGATCGGCAACGGCATCGCCGACGACAAGCTGGTCTACACCTACATGCCCGAGCTCACGCGGTACTACCTGGGCGAGGAGCCCATCCTCCCCAACGTCGACACGTGGAGGCTCGAGGAGCCGGAGGCCCGCGAGGAGGTCATGGACCGCCTCGACGAGCTCGTGGTCAAGCCGGTCGACGGCGCGGGCGGCAAGGGCGTGCTCATCGGCCCGAAGGCGTCCAAGCAGGAGCTCGACCAGGCGCGCGCGTCGATCCTCGAGGACCCGCGCGGCTGGATCGCCCAGCCCGTGATCCAGCTGTCGACCGTGCCGACCCTCACCGACGACGGGCTCGAGCCCAGGCACGTCGACCTGAGGCCGTTCGCGATCAACGACGGCGACGACGTCTGGGTGCTGCCCGGCGGACTGTCGCGCGTGGCGCTCGGCAAGGGCCAGCTGATCGTGAACTCGTCGCAGGGCGGCGGCTCGAAGGACACCTGGGTGCTCGGCGGGGTGCGCCACCGCGGCTCCGCGGTGCCGCCGCCGGAGTCCAAGGTCGAGTTCTCGGCGCTCGCCTCGGTTCCCCAGGGGGCTCACCCTGAGGACTACGGGGCCCAGCAGCAGCAACAGCAGCAACAGCAGCAGGGAGGTGCCTCGTGCTGAGCCGCATCGCAGAGTCGCTGTTCTGGATAGGGCGCTACGTGGAGCGCGCCGACAACACGGCGCGGCTCCTGGACGTCCACCTCAACGTGCTGCTCGAGGACCCGTGGGTCGACGAGCCGAGCGCCAACGCCTCGCTCCTCGCCGTCATGAACGTGCCGGCGGAGCCGCCCGTCACCAGGGCCGATGTGGTCCGCCTGCTGGCGTTCGAGCGCGACAGCGCCTCGTCGATCGCCGGCACGCTTAGCGCGGCGCGCGAGAATGCCAGGCGTGCGCGCGAGGTGATCTCGACGGAGGTCTGGGAGTCGCTCAACACCACGCACGTCCAGTTGCCCAGGTGGGGCCGCGGCTCGAGGCCGCACGACTACTTCGTTTGGGTGCGCGAGCGCACCGCCGTGGTGTGGGGCCTGTCCAGCGCCACCACCACCAGGGACGACGTGTGGCACTTCATGGAGCTGGGACGCTCGATCGAGCGCGCCGACATGATCGCCCGCCTGCTGATGACCAGGAACCTCGAGGGCACCACGGGGCCCAACTGGACCACGCTGCTGCGCTCGTGCAGCGCGCACGAGGCGTACCTCGCCACCGTGCGCGAGCTCGTGAGCGAGGAGCGCGCGGCGCAGTTCCTGCTGGTCGACCGGCGCTTCCCGCGCTCGATCGCCTACAACCTCGACCGTGCGGAGACCATCCTCAACGAGATCGAGGGATCCGCGATGAACCGCGCGCTCGCGGACCGCGCACGCATCGCACTGGGGCGCGCGCGCACCAACCTCGAGTACTCGCCGGTGCGCGAGATCCTCGACAGCCTGACGGAACAGATGCAGGACGTGCAGCGCGCGTGCTCGACGGCGTCCGACCTGATCCGCGACCGCTACTTCCTCCCCGCGGCATCGGTCGCCTGGAACCAGGAGGCGCTGTGAGCTCCCTGCGCATCGACCACCGCACCACGTTCAGGTACGGCCACGAGGTCGGATCGTCGTACAACGAGGCGAGGCTCGCGCCGGCGTGGCTGCCGCGTCAGCGCGTCATCGACTCGAAGCTGACGGTCACGCCGATGTCCTGGTCGACGCACTATCACGACTACTGGGACTGCGACGTGCTCGTCTTCGAGGTCGTCGAGCCCCATGACTCGCTGACCGTCGTGTCGTCGTCGCTCGTCGAGGTCACTCCCATCCCGCACCGCGAGGAGCGCGCCGACTGGGACGCGATCTCGGGCCCGCGTCTGCAGGACCTGATGTGCGAGTACCTCGTCAACACCGAGGTCACCGAGCCCAGCGAGGAGCTCGCCGACAAGGCCGCGGAACTCGCGGCTGGCAAGAGCCCGGACGACGCGGCGCGGGCCATCTGCGACTACGTCCACGACGAGGTGAAGTACGTGCCAGGAGCCACGACCGTGCACTCGCCAGCAGGCGAGGCATGGGAGGCGCGATCGGGTGTGTGCCAGGACATGGCACAGATCGCGATCGGAGCCATGCGGTCCGTCGGCATCCCGGCGCGGTACGTGTCCGGCTACCTCCACCCGAAGCCCGACGCCGGCATCGGCGAGACCGTGCACGGCGAGTCGCACGCGTGGGTCGAGTGGTGGGCAGGCGACTGGCGAGGCTTCGACCCCACCAACGCCCGCGAGGTGGGAGACCACCACGTGATCGTCGGGCGTGCCCGCGAGTACAAGGACATCCCGCCCATGCGCGGCGTCGTCGCGGGGGAGACCACCGAGCTCGAGGTCGTCGTGAAGGTCACGCAGGAGGCGTGACCCTCACGAGGCGTCCTGACTAGGCAGGTTCGTCGATACGACCCAGCAGCTCGATCAGCAGCCGCTCGACGAGCGGCGCGGGCAGCGACTCGATGAGCGCGAGCAGGTCCGAGCTCTCCGAGGGCACGACGCCCTCGCCGAGCCCGAATCCCGACAGCAGCGCCCATGCGGCCTCCGAGTCCAGCCCTGAGGCGAGCGCCGCGGGATCGAGAGGCGGGAGAGCGGGCGTCGCGTGCGGGACGCCGCGCACCGCATCGGCAGCCTCGCGCATCGCGGAGGTCAGCTCGTCGACGCGGGCGTGCGTCACGGGCGTCACGGTCATGTGCGTCGTGGAGGGCAGCCTCGATCCGTCCGGCTGAGGCGCGGACGGCTGCGACTGGACGACCCAACCGAGCCTGCGCATCGCGTCGGTCCAGCGGTGGGGGTCGACCTGCCGATCGATGGGAACCGAGGTGTCCGCCGCCACGGCCACGAGCGGACCGGTGGGCTCGCCCACGGGCCGCAGTCCCTCGATGTCGCGGGCTGCGGCCTGGATCGCCGCGGTGGCCCCCGCCGCATCGGCGATGAGCGCCCGGTAGCCGTCGACGCCCAGGCGCTTGGTGATGGCCCACGCCGCCGCGAGCGGCGCGGCCGAGCGCGAGCCCAGCATCGTCGGGTTGACCACGGGGTAGCCCGGCCAGGATGTGATCGCGAAAAACTGGCGACGCTGGCGGTCACGCCCGCGGATCAGCAGCACGGACGCGCCCTTGGGGGAGTAGCCGTACTTGTGGATGTCGGCCGCGATCGAGGTCACGCCGGGGATCGCGAGATCCCACTCGGGAAGCTCGGTGGGCCAGAACGGCAGCGCCCAGCCGCCGATGCAGGCGTCGACGTGGAGCCACGCGTCGCCGATGCCTGCGGCCACCTGGGCGATGGGATCGAGCGTGGCGAAGGGGTACGAGGGCGCCGAGAGGACGACGATCGCGACGTCGGGGCCGAGGCGACCGAGGACGTCGGCCGGGTCGGGGGCGCCGGTCTCGGCGCTGACGGGCACGAGATCCACCTCGACTTCGAGCCAGTGCGCGGCCTTGTGGAAGGCGGCGTGCACGGTCGTCGGCATCACCATGCGCGGGCGGCCCTCGCCGCCGTTCGCGCGCCAGTGGTCGCGCGCCGTCTTCACTGCCAGCATGCAGCTCTCCGTGCCGCCCGACGTGATCGAACCGACCACATCCTCGTCCCCGTTGAGCATGTCGCGCGCGAAGCCGATGAGGTCGCGCTCCATCGCGGCGATCGACGGGAACGTCGTCGGGTCGAGCCCATTGAGCGGCATCGCCGCGCGCATCGCGGCGGACGCGAGCTCGTCGAGGTCCTCGCGGTCGGCGTCGTACACGTAGCTCATGACGCGGCCGCCGTGGGTGGGGGCGTCAAGTGCCCTGAGCTGGGCGAGCTCGGCGAGAATCTCCTCGGAACGGCTATCCATGGTCTGCTGGGTGTCCTTCCTCGATGTCGCTGCGCGCGACGCGGTAGCGGGAGAGCGGGATGAAGCTGAGCGCGGCGAGCACCGCAGGCACGATGCTGAACGCGATGGCGATGCCGGTGAGGGCCGTCTCCGGCTGGACGGCGGTCTCGCCCGCGGTGCTCTCGATGTAGCCGGTGACGGCGAGCACGATGGTGAGCACGGTCGAGCCCAATGCCATTCCTGCCGTCTCGCCAGCGGTCCAGGTGCCGGCGAACCCGCCGGCCTCGTCGGTCCCGTGGGTCTTGGCGTCGACCGTGATGACGTCGGGGAGCATCGACAGCGGCAGCGTCTGGAGGCCCGCGTAGGCGATGCCGACGAGCGCGGTCGGCAGCAGCACCCACCAGCCCGCCGTCCACGCGAGGGGCACCATGCCGACGGCCGCGGCCAGGAACAGTCCCGAGGCGATCATGAAGGACGTGCGCTTGCCGATGCGGTTGGCGAGGGCCGCCCATACAGGCGCGACGAACAGTGCGGGGGCGACCATCGCGACGAACAGGTAGGTGACGGCGTCCTCGGAGGCGAGCAGCCACGTCGCGACGTACTGCGCCCCCGCGAGCATCAGCCCGACCGCGATCGCCTGGATCACGAACGTCAGGAACAGCACGCGGAACGGGCGTGAGCGCTTGAGTCCGACCACAGCGTCGCGGTAGGCGCCCATCAGCGAGGTGCGCGTGGCATCGGCCGCGGGCGTGGTGCGAGGAGCTGAGGGGACGGCGAACGCCATGCCGACCGCGATCACGACGGCGCAGATCACCGCCATCACCGCGTATCCGTGCACCTCCGTCTCGCCGAGGTTGCGCAGTGCGGGGCCCACGCCGCCGAAGATCAGGATCGCGAGGGTGAGCGCGACGACGCGCCATCCCACGAGCCGGGCGCGCTCGGTGTAGCTGGACGTGATCTCCGCGGGAAGCGCGAGGAACGGCACCTGGAAGAGGCTGAACCCGAGAG
>JAUIBG010000145.1 GCA_030428165.1 Actinomycetes bacterium | reverse complement strand
GGGACGTCGCGACCTTCTGCCTCGTGGACCGCCTCGCGGAGCACGGCTCCTTCGGCGAGTTCGGCTCGAAGTTCGCGTCCGCCACCAACGCAGCGCCGTTCCTCGACGCGTCGATCGTCCGCAGCGCACAGCCCGGCGCCGTGGCCGTGCCGATCGGGGGCGAGGCCGATGTCTACGCGTGGCCGCACAACGAGACGTCCACGGGCGCGATGGCGCCGGTGAAGCGCCCCGACGGTGCCGGGCTCACGTTGATAGACGCCACCTCGGGAGCCGGCGGCCTGCCTGTCGACCTGGCGCAGGCCGACGCCTACTACTTCGCTCCGCAGAAGAGCTTCGGGTCCGACGGCGGGCTGTGGTTCGCGTTGCTGTCCCCTGCGGCCATGGAGCGCGCCAGGCGGATCGAGGAGCATCGCTGGGTGCCGGCGTCGCTCTCGCTCACCGCGGCGATCGACAACTCCCTCAAGGACCAGACTCTCAACACGCCCGCCGTCGCGACGCTCGTGATGATGCGCGCGCAGCTCGAGTGGATGCTGGGCATCGGCGGCCTGACGGCGACGGCGGGGCGCTCGGCGGAGTCGTCGGCTCACCTGTACGGCTGGGCCGAGGACCGCGACTGGGCCAGGCCGTTCGTCGCCCGGCCGGAGGACCGCTCGAGCGTCGTGGTGACGATCGATCTGGACGAGTCGGTGTCGTCCGACGAGCTCAGGCGTCAACTCCGTGCCAACGGGATCGTCGATGTGGACCCGTACCGCAAGCTCGGCCGCAACCAGCTGCGCGTCGGGGTGTTCCCGGGAGTGAGCCCGGACGACGTGCGCGCCCTGACGGCGTGCATCGACTACGTCGTGGAGCGCATGGCCTCCTAGGAGGCGGGCTTCTCGTCCGTCTCGGCCGCGGCGTCCGCGGCAGGCTCCTGCGCCGGCTCGACGGTCTCGCTGACCTCAGGCGTCTCGGTGACGTCTACGGGCTGCTCGGCAGCCTGCTTCCCCGCCCCCTGCTCCTCGACGGCCACGGGCTCGGCAGCGTCGGGCGCCAGCTCGGGCGCCACGATCTCCTCGGACACCCCGGCATCGGCCACGGCATCCTCGGCGGGGACCTCCGTGGAGGCGTCCTCAGCGGACACCCCCTCTGTGGAGACCTCCTCGGCGGCGGGCGCCTCCGGCTCAGGCCCCGGGATCTCGAACTGATCGCGGGCGACCGTGTCGTACAGCGGCTGGGAATCGGGCCACACCGACCCGGTGCGCTCGACGTCGGTCTGCGAGTGGGCGCCGCATCCGTGGGTCGCGGCGACGACAGTGCCGTCGGACGGCGACCACTCGTTGGCGCACACGCCGAACGCGAGGCGGAACGAGCCGGGCATCGGCAGGAAGAACGCGCACGAGGCGCACGGCGACGTCGACGCCTGGGCGGACGGGGCTGCCGGCCCCCGCGAGCCGGACATCCAGCGCTCGGCGGCCTGCTCGCGACCCTCCGGACCGAGCACGCGCTCACGGCCCAGACCGAACTCCCAGTTGGCCACGGCATCGGCGTCCTGCTCCTCGGTCACCGTGTAGCCGGGCACCACGCGCGGATCGTCCTTGATGAGCGGCAGCACCATGCTGGGCTCGAGGTCGCCGGGGCGGACGCGGTCGGCCCATGGCAGCCACGAGGGCGCCAGGAGGGCGTCGTCGGCGGGGATGAGGTGCGCCTCGCACACAGTCGCCGTACGGGCACGCGGCGCGCGCGACAGCGTGACCTCCCAGACCCAGCCGCGGTACCCGGGCAGGGTCGTGGCGAAGCGGTGCGTGACGAGACGGTCGGCGACCTCGGTCGCCCCCAGGTGCTCGCCGACGGCGGCCGCGTCCCCCGCGACCTCCTCGGCCTCAGCGCGCGCGAGGTCGAGCGCGTCGGTCAGCACGGCGTCGACGGGCATGGGATCAGGCGTCCAGCTGCTCGGCGACGGCACGCAGCAGCGCCGCGACCTTCTTGCCCTTGGCGGCCTCCGGGTAGTGGCCCTTGCGCAGAGACGTCGAGACGCTGTCGAGCATCTTGATGAGGTCCTCGACGATGACGGTCATCTCCTCGGGCTTCTTGCGAAGCCCCTGGGAGACGGTCGGGCCCTGCTCGACGATGGTCACTGCCATCGCGGACGGGCCGCGGCGGCCGTCGGCGATCGAGAACTCGACCTTGGTGCCCGGACGGGGCGACGGCGTGCCGGCGGGCAGCGCGGACGCGTGCAGGAACACCTCGGCACCCTCATCGCTCGCGATGAAGCCGAAGCCCTTGTCGTCGTCGAACCACTTCACTTTGCCGGTAGGCACGGTCACCTCACGTTGTCGTCTGCTGGCGCCCGGTATGAGCGCCCATCCATTGTACCGTTGGCGGATGTTGCATGTCGGCCCGGCCTGGGCAAGACTGCTGGAAGTCAACGGGACTCGGATGGCGCCGACCTGACTGGCCGCAGAGGAGATCATGACACCCACGACGACAGCGTCCTGGCTTGCGCCTGCGTTCGCGCGGACGGTCAAGGCGCTCGGCGCGACTGCGGGCGACCCCGAGATCGGCGACGCCGCCCAGCGCCTGCTCGATCGCTGGTCCTCACCCGAGCGGCGATTCCACAGCACGGGGCATCTGGTGGACCTGCTGCAGCGCGTCGACCAGCTCCAGCAGGAGACCCACAAGCCCAACGTCGTGCGAGTCGCGGCCTGGTACCACGGCGCGGTCTTCAATCCGGCGAAGGCCGACGGCTCGGGCCGCAGGCCCGGCGAGGACGAGGCCGCGAGCGCGGAGTATGCGCGCAAGGAGCTGAGCGAGCTGGGCCTGCCGGAGCCCACGGTCGAGCGCGTCGCGCAGCTGGTGCGCGGCCTCTGCGGCCACGAGGCGGACCCCAAGGACATCGACGCCGCGGTCATCTGCGACGCCGACCTCGCGATCCTCGCGTGCGAGCCGCAGCGCTACAAGGAGTACCTCACCGGGCTGCGCGAGGAGTACGCCCACATTCCCGACGACGTCTTCTGGCAGGCCAGGCGCACGGTCGTCGAGAAGCTGCTCGCCCGCGAGCGCCTCTACCAGTCGCCGTTGGGCGCGCAGTGGGAGACGGCGGCGCGCCAGAACCTCACCGCGGAGCTGTCGCGCCTCACGACCGCGCAGACCGCCGCCATCCCGGTGGTCGACGAGACGCGGACGCCGGGCGTCGACGGACAGGTGTGACGGTCTACCTCGACCCGCCGATGTGGCCCCGGCACGGCACTGTGTGGGGTCATCTGGTCTCGGACGTCCACTACGACGAGCTCCACGCACTGGCGGAGCGGGCCGGCATCCCGCGCAGGGCCTTCGACCACGACCACTACGACGTGCCGGCCGAGCGCTACGACGAGCTGGTCGAGCTCGGGGCGGTGCTCGTCGACGGTCGCGAGCTCGTGCGTGCGCTGCGTGCCTCGGGGCTCAGGGTCACGCACGCGGAGCGCCGGGCGCTCTAGCCAACGCAGCCGGCATCGTCACCGGCTTCCCGTGCCGATCCTGCGGGTCGACGGAGCGCCCCGCGGCACAATCGCCGGTCTGAGGACATCTGGACCGGAGTGTCTCCGAGGGACCCGCAAAGTGGGCGCAGCGCTTGGCGGCGCCGATGCCGGAGTCGGGTGCCAGAGCAGCCCGGACACGACAACGGCGGCGGTGTCTCCACCGCCGCCGAGACGCCGAGGAGCCGGCCCGCTGACGCGGACCGGCTCCCGGCTGAGGCGGACTCGCGAGCGAGTCCAGGTGCGGGCTGAGCCCGCGAGTGTGGACTAGAAGCCCATGCCACCCATGTCGCCACCTGCCGGCATGGCCGGGGCCTCGGGCTCGGGCTTGTTCGCCACGACAGCCTCGGTCGTGAGGAACAGCGCCGCGATGGACGCCGCGTTCTGCAGGGCAGAGCGGGTCACCTTGACCGGGTCGTTGACGCCCGCGTGCAGCAGGTCCTCGTAGACACCGGTGGCCGCGTTGAGGCCGTGGTTGACGGGGAGGGTCTTCACCTTCTCCACCACGACGCCGCCCTCGAGGCCGGCGTTCACGGCGATCTGGCGCAGCGGCGCGGAGATCGAGGCCTCCACGATGCGGGCACCAGTGGCCTCGTCACCCTCGAGCTCGAGCGTCTCGAACGCGGTGGTGGCGGCCTGGATCAGGGCGACGCCACCGCCGGCGACGATGCCCTCCTCGACGGCAGCCTGCGCGTTGCGCACGGCGTCCTCGATGCGGTGCTTGGTCTCCTTGAGCTCGACCTCGGTCGCGGCACCGGCCTTGAGGACGGCCACGCCGCCCGCCAGCTTCGCCTTGCGCTCCTTGAGCTTCTCGCGGTCGTAGTCGGAGTCCGAGTTCTCGTACTCGGCCTGAATCTGGGCGACGCGACCGTCGACCATCTCCTTGTCACCGCCGCCGTCCACGATCGTGGACTCGTCCTTGGTGACGACGACCTTGCGGGCCGTGCCGAGCATGTCGAGCGTGGTGGTCTCGAGTGAGAGGCCGACCGACTCGGAGATGACCTGACCGCCGGTGAGGACGGCCATGTCCTGCAGCATCGCCTTGCGGCGGTCACCGAAGCCGGGGGCCTTGACGGCCGCGACCTTCAGGTTGCCGCGCAGCTTGTTCACGACCAGCGTGGGCAGCGCCTCGCCGTCGACGTCCTCGGCGATGATCATCAGCGGCTTGCCGGCCTGCGTGACCTTCTCGAGGATCGGGAGCAGGTCCTTGATCGACGAGATCTTCGACTCGACGAGCAGGATGTACGGGTCCTCGAGAACAGCCTCCTGGCGCTCCGGGTCCGTGACGAAGTAGGGGTTGATGTAGCCCTTGTCGAAGCGCATGCCCTCGGTGAGCTCGAGCTCCAGACCCAGCTGGTAGCCCTCCTCGACCGTGATGACGCCCTCGTTGCCGACCTTGTCCATCGCCTCGGCGATGAGCTCGCCGATGGCGGGGTCGGCGGCGGAGATACCGGCGGTCGCGGCGATCTCCTCCTTGGTCTCGATCTCCTTGGCGTTCTCGACGAGCTGCGCGGTCACTGCCGCGACGGCCTTCTCGATGCCGCGCTTCAGGGCGATGGGGTTCGCGCCGGCCGCGACGTTGCGCAGACCCTCGCGCACGAGCGCCTGGGCGAGCACGGTGGCGGTGGTGGTGCCGTCACCCGCGACGTCGTCGGTCTTCTTGGCGACCTCCTTGACCAGCTCGGCGCCGATCTTCTCGTAGGGGTCCTCGAGCTCGATCTCCTTGGCGATGGACACGCCGTCGTTGGTGATCGTCGGGGCTCCCCAGCTCTTCTCGAGCACGACGTTGCGGCCCTTGGGGCCGAGGGTGACCTTGACGGCGTCGGCGAGCTTGTTCATGCCCGCCTCCATGCCGCGACGGGCCTCCTCATTGAAGGCAATCATCTTTGCCATGGGTGGAAATCCTCTTTCGATGGATGTGGCCACTCACTGCCCGCGACGGACGGTGCCCGCATCCGGCGTTCACATCACGCCGGTCGGGCCACCTCAGCGAGAAGCCGACGGTCTTAGCACTCTCACGTCGAGAGTGCTAGGGCCGATTCTGGCACTCTCACCCGTCGAGTGCAAGCGGGCTCGGAGCCGATGCCGGGGTCGAGTCGGCGGGCACGCAGGCGCCGGACGCTCGGTCGGGTCGCGGCGTGCGGTGCAGCGACGGAGCCGAGGGCTGCGCTACGCCGCGGGGTCGGTCACGAGCAGCACCTCGATGGAGGTGCCACCAGGCGTCGCCGAGACGAGCTCGACCGAGGAGATCCCCAGCGTCTCGGCGACGAGCGCAGCGGTGTCGGCGAGGTCCTCGCCCACGTACTGCACCGCGTTGGCGCCGGGACGGTCGCCGGTCGGGAGGTCGTTGGCGTCGACGTCGGTGAAGCCGGCATCGGTCAGGAGCGCCTGGTTCTCGCCTGCGAGGCCGGTGATGCCTGCGCCGTTGCGCACGGCGATCGCCGCGCCGTAGTCGATGACCGGCTCGGGCTCTGCCGTCTCGGAGGGCGTCGGGGTGGGCGACGGAGTCGAGGACGGAGTGGCCGACGGCGTCGGGCTGGCCTCCACGGTCGCGGTCACGGACGGCGAGGGCGAGGGCTCGGAGCCGGCGAAGAGGTCGGAGAGCGCGTCGCGGTTCCAGAAC
>JAUIBG010000144.1 GCA_030428165.1 Actinomycetes bacterium | reverse complement strand
CGGCTCGGCCGCTTGACGATGTCGGTGAAGCCGACTCCTGCGGCGAGCGCAGCATCCTCGAAGTACCGGCCGGACGGCGCATGGAACAACCCGGCGGCGGCGAGCTTGCGTAGCTGTCCCTGGCCGACCTGGCCTTGGTAGTAGTGGCCTGCGTCGACGCTCGACGGTGCGGGGTTGAGCCCCACGATCATCGCGCGCGGCTCGTCGGGCCACACGTCTGCAAGTGTGAGGACCTCGCGCCCCATCCATTCCTCGCGAGTCTGGTAGCCAATCAGTTCGGTCATGATGAGATCTCTATCAGGTACTTCACCCATCGAACGGCTGCTCGACCCAGATCGGTCAAGGTCAGCGGCCCAGTAACGAGCGGGTTCGCACCTCGGGCGCGGCAATCGAAGCCGCGATGTCCTCAGCACGACCCCGAGAAGCCGGGCCGCGCCCAGTCTCGAGGTAGAAACGCAGGAGATCATCGTGCCGCTGAGAGGCCGACTCGTACCGATCGCGCAGCACGCGACGAACCTCAACCAGATCACCGCTCGAGTCGTTGCCAACCGCTCGACCATGAGCCACCGCCTCGTGCGCCGCGACCTGGCTGTCGAGGCTGAGCAGTGTCGCCCGTGCGGTACGCATCCATTCGTTCAGCTGCCGCAGATCCTCGCCGACGGCACGCTCGGCTCGACGGGCGGCCCGCCCGAGCTCGCTCCGCGCCGCGCGTACCGAGTCGTCGATGCTGACTTCGGGGATGCCGCGCATCATGCTCTCGGCAATCTGCTCCGTTGCGGCAGCATCCGTTCGCGCGATCGCGATCGCCTCGTTGTGCGCGCGGCCGCGCGTCATGCCGACGTACAGGCCTGAGGCGTCCACGCCCGGGCCGACGATCGAGGCATCCGTCGTCTCGCCCTGGATGCCGTGCACGGTGGACGCGTAGGCGAGGTGCACGTGGTCGGCGGCGTACTCGTGGCTGACGACGCGGGTGTCGACGGCGTCGCACACACTAGCCAACTCGAGCCCGGCGGGCGTGATGCGACGCACAGCCCAGACCGCGCGGTTGTCGACGCCGGTCGCGCGATCATTGCGGCGGGTCTGCACGACGTCACCCTCAAGCAACCGCTGCTCCCCCTGCCCCACAGCGATGCGAGTGAGCGGCAACTCCCCGTGCTCGACTCGCCGCTGCTGGATGGCCTCGTTGATCGCGTCCGCCTCTTCGTTGGTGCTCGTCACGAGGGCAACGCGCCGGTGACCGGCAGCCCAGCGGAAGTACGACTCCACCATCACGTCGCGCGCGTGAACGTGATCGGACACGCGATGCACAAGCCCGCGGTCGGCGAGCTCCCTTGCCACGGCGAGCGCAGCATCCTTGGATGCCGGCTCCCGCATGCGAAGCGTGAGGGCCGCGTACTCGGGATCTGCAAAACGGTGCACGGCCGTCAGCTCGACCACGGCCGTCGCACGTCGAGTCATTGTGGCCATGGCGCCCGAGTGTCCGACAGGGCGCGCCTGGAGGTGGTCACCGACCATCGCGATGCCCGCGCCAGACTCAGCGGCGATCGCGGCGAGCGCATTGGCTGCGTGGAGGTCGACCATGCCGGCCTCGTCGACAACGATTCGGTCGCCCGCGACGAGCGTATACCGCTTCGGGCCCTCGTACACGATCCCCGTCACCGGGTCGATCTGCCCAACCTCGAGCCGCGTCCAGGTCTCCGCGCCCGCGGCGTCTCGTCCCCACCGGAATCCGTGGTCGCCGAGCAGAGCGTGCAGGCTCGATGCCGACGCGCCGATCTCGCGCCCTGCTACGGATGCCGCCTTCTTGGTGGGGGCGACCACGACCATGCGGCGTCCGCGGTGGGCGAGCGCCGCCCTCGCAACCCGCAACATCGTCGTCTTACCCGCCCCGGCCGGACCGGTGACCGACACCAGCGGATCCGTTCCGGCGATCGCTGCCGCAGCCTCAACCTGGCGTCCCTCGAGCTCGATACGGTCGCTCAGCACAGTGGATGCGGCATTCGTGATCTCGTCCTCAGCGGCTCGGACGCCAGCGTGGGCGAGGGCTTCGAATCGTGCGGCGAGTTCCAACCTCGCTGCCGCCGTGGCCGACGCCATGTAGCCCTTGATGTGCGCGGGCCGCTCGGGCTCTCCTTCGAGCAGATCGACCGTCTGCTCGAGCGCGCGATCGATGACGTCGTCGATGACGCCTTGCAGGTCGCCTCGACGCGCGACGACTCCGGATGCCGCGACCGCTCGCGTTGCGCCGGCACGGATGTCGAACATGCTGAAGCGTCCGCCACAGCTTGCCGATCGCGCGTCTGCTTCGACAACCGCGCGCGCAGCCAGCAGCCCCAGATCCAGCTCATCGAGCGTCGCGGACGGCAGTGCAACCTCGCCACGCTCGCGCAAGATCGTGGAGTCGATCGCAACGAGTTCGTCGGCGATGAGCTGCTCCCACGCGGCTTCATCAACTTCGCCAGGCTTGTTGGGGCGAGCTTTCGCCCACGCCAGCCGGTCGATGCGGTGTAGTTCGTCCGGGCTCGGTTCGAGTCCCGGATGCTCGCTGCGCCACGCAGCCAGGAGCACGGCACGGTTGGACTCGATCTGAGTCGACCGACGCGAGAGCGGACGGACGGCGTGCGCGAGTTCCGCGATCTCGCCGTCAGCGTCGATCGTGAACCCGTGCCGCGCGAGCGCGTTGACCCATTGCGGGTCCGTCCGCGCCGCGAGTTCCCCCTCGGCGTTGATGACCGTCTGCATCTTCATCGCGACTCGGGAGTCGACGTTCGACCACTTGCCGTCCTCGCCGAGCACCTTGACGTTCAGCCACAGGTGGCGGTGGATGTGGGGGTCGAGCGCGCGCGAGCGACGGTGCTGCAGTTCGACGACCTCGATGCGGTGGAGTGATTCTCGGATGCGGCCGCCGGCGCCGCGGCGCGCGTTCAGTTCGCTCTGCCAGGTCGTGATGATGCGGTCGCGCAGCCTGTCGTGCAGTGCTTCGAACTCGCGCGCGAGGTCGGGGTTGATCATCGCCGCGATGCTGGAGGACTTCGGGGCGTTGATCGTGCCGTCGAGAATTAGGTCTGCATCGGGAGACGTGAGGTCTCGGCCTCGGCGTTCATCCGTGTCTGGATCGCGGCCGTCGACCCAGCGGCGGAGTTGCTGCTCGTCGAGGGCATCGGTACGGATGCTCCCACCCTCGATGACGTACCGCGTGACGCCCGCGTGGTCGACGTCGCCGTATGCGGCGAGCGCCTCGACGCCCACCGTCGTCCGCAGGTGCGAGTCACACGTCCCCTGGAAGGCGTACGCAAGAGCCTGTCGGACCCCTTGCGATCCGACACCCCTCTTCCAGCGCTCCAGGCCTCCGCGCATGGGTCCAGAGTACGCGCATTTTGCTATGTTCGAAACGAGTTACACAGAAAGTGCCTGCGTGCATCACCCCAGTTCCTTCTCCTTGGTGGGCACTTGCCGTTCGGTCGCCGGTCGTGCGGAGTCTGTACTTAGCCGGTCTCACGGTGACTCGTCCGCGTGTATTAACTGGGCGTATTGCGCATGTGAGTATTTGGAGTTGTGAGCGCCACTGATTATTGCGGTTGAGCGCCAGTCGATAGTCACTGTCGGGGCCGCCGGTATTGCCGGTGAGCGCCACTCCCGCGGGTGCGACGCTCACCGGCCTGAGTTCAGCCGGCTGCGGCGGTCTGCTCGCGCATGTTGACGTCGCCGGTCTCGATCCAGTGGGTGTTGTGGACGATGCGGTCCATGATCGCGTCGGCGTGGGCTCCGCCGCCGAGGCGCTGGTGCCAGTCCTTCTTCGCGTATTGGGTGCAGAAGACCGTCGAGGTCGCGTCGTAGCGGCGTTCGAGGAGCTCGAGCAGCATGGACCGGACGTCGTCGGTGGGCGGGTCGAGTAGCCATTCGTCGATCACGAGGAGGGTGAACGTGGAGTACTTCCGCAGCCACTTCTCCCGACCCGCGGGTCTGTCTTTCGCCGCGGCCCAGGTCTCTTCGAGGTCGGGCATGCGGATGTAGTGCGCCCGGTAGCGGTGCTGACACGCCTGCTTCGCCAACGCGGACCCGAGGTAGGACTTCCCGGAGCCGGTGAAGCCTTGGAACACGACGTTCATGTGCCTCGTGATGAACTGGCAGGTGCCGAGCTGCGCGATCACACCCCTGTCCAGGCCTCTCTGTTCGAGCAGGTCGACCCGGCGGAGGTCCGCGTTCGGGTAGCGCAGGCCGGCCCGACGGATGAGGCCCTCGACTTTGGAGTGGGTGAACGCGGCGTGGGCGTCGTCGACGGCGAGCTTGAGCCGCTCCTCGAACACCAACCCGATCGTGAGGCCCTCGTCCTGGACGTCGAACGCGTCGACCAGGGCGGGGACGCCCATCTCCCGTAGCTTCCGCTTCGTCTCCGCATCGAGCCGGCTCATCGGGTCCCTCCGGCGTAGTAGTCGGCGCCGCGGACATACCCGGTAGGTTCCTCCCAAGGACTCGGTTCGAACCTCGGCAGCCGCCTGCCGGTCTGGTCCTGGCCCGACTCCAGGATCGGACGCAGATGCGCATACCGCGGTGACCTCACCCTCGATTCGAGCGCGATGCCGGCGGCGGTCTCGACCCGGGTGGCGGAGTAGCGGCGGGTCAACCTGAGCACGGCCAGCGCGGCGCCGAGACCCTGCTCGTCAACGGGGACGGACTCGAAGATCCGGTTCACGATGACCGTGGTGTTCTCCCCGATCCGGACGGCCCACTCACGTGCCCGTTCCGGGTCCATCTGCTGATAGCGGGGCCCGTCGGGCAGATCGCTGTCGTGCGTCCGGTACTCGTTGACCACCCCGGCCGCAGCGAGGAGGTGACTGGTGAGCCGCTGATCCCCGGCGAACACTTCCATCATCGTGTCGGTGATGCGCAGGTCGACCGTGCGGCCGATGTTCTCGTAGGGGACGGAGTAGAAGTTCCGCTCGAACACCACGTGCCCGTTGCGCTGAACCTTGCGGCCATAGAGCCACTGAGAGATCTCGAACGGAACCTGCGGCAGCGGCCGCAGCAGCGGCTTCTCCTCACCCTCGAACACCGAAAGCCTCGACCCGGCGCGCTTCTGGAACGGCTTCGCGTTGTAAGCGGCGACGCGTTCGTAGACCGCGGCCCGCAACTCCGGCAACGTCGCGAAGGTGCGGTCGCGGAGCGCGGCGATCACCACCGTCGCAACGTTCCCGACCGTGCCCTCGACACTCGCCTTGTCCTTCGGCTTCTTCACCCGCCCGGGCAGCACCGCCGCCGAATAGTGCGCGGCGAGCTCCCGATACGCATCGTTGAGCACGACCTCACCCTCCGCGGGGTGCTTGATCACCCCCGCCTTCAGGTTGTCCGGGACGATCCTGGGGACACTGCCGCCGAACCATTCGAACATCGCGACGTTTGCGCGCAGCCAGGTGTCCTGCTTCATGTCCAGCGTCGGCCAGGCGAACGAGTAGCGGGAGAACGGCAGCGTCGCGACGAACAGGTAGACCCTCGTCGTGGCGCCGGTGACCGGGTCGGTCAGCTGCATCGTCTTGCCCGACCAGTCGACCTCGACCGTCTGCCCGGCCTTGTGGCCGACCCTCGACGCCGCGCCGATCACGAGGACGTGGCGCTGGTAGGTCTTGCAGAACCGGTCGTAGCCCATCGCGGTCTCGCCCTTTGCCCGGCAGGCGTCGACGTACTCGCCGTGCAGCAGCTTCAACGTCACCCCGACCCGGGCGAGCTCGCGATGGATCTTGTCCCAGTCCGGCTGCGCGTGAACACTCTCGTGCTCACCCCGCCCCGGGAACAACCGCGCATACACCTCCGCCTCGTCGAGCTCCGCGACATCGTCCCAACCGACGCCCTCCCGGTCGGCCGCGTCCAGCACCGCCGCCACCGAGTGCCGAGACATGCCCTGCGCCGCGATCTGCCGACCCGTCAGCCCCTCCGCGCGAAGCCTCAACACCAGCTTCGCCTTGATCCTGCGTACCATCCGAACTACTCCTTCTGCCGCGTGATTGGCCACGCGGCAGAAGGAGCCTAGAGAGATGGCGCCGAACCCAAATACTCGGTGGCGCTCAACGACACGATCGCGCCCACGAGCACGTGGCGCTCAACCCCAATACTCATGGCGCTCAGAGAAGCGAATATTCA
>JAUIBG010000143.1 GCA_030428165.1 Actinomycetes bacterium | reverse complement strand
GACTCCTTCACGGCGATCTCGAAGCCCGTGAGGTAGATCTCGCGCAGGGTGCGCTCGTCGACGATCGTGTCGAGGCGCATGCGGAACGCCTCCTGGTTGTTGGCGGCGTAGTGCTTGAGGCAGGCACCCACGCCCTCCGACTGGATGCCCCTCGTGAGTGCCGCTGCGGAGTGGCCGGCGAGGAACGGGTCCTCGGAGAAGTACTCGAAGTTGCGCCCGCCCTGCGGGTGGCGCTTGATGTTGAGGCCGGGGCCCAGCAGCACGGCGACGTCGTTGCCGCGGGTCTCACGGCCCAGCGCCGCTCCCACGCGCGCCTGCAGCGAGGGATCCCAGGTCGAGCCCATCGTGACGGCCGGCGGGAAGCAGGTGGCGGGCACAGACTCGCCGACGCCCACGTGGTCGCTGTCCTCGCCCTGCTTGCGCAGGCCGTGGGGACCATCGGACACCATGATCGCGTCGAGGCCCTGCTCGGGCACGGGCTCGGTGGTCCAGAAGTCGCGCCCGGAGACGAGGCGGATCTTGTCCTCGCGGCTCAGTGCGGAGACGATGTCGGCTGCTGCGGTCATGGTGCCCTCCCTTGGGCGTGGGCTCAGCGGCGAGCCCGGTCGGGTGTGCGCCGCCTCGCGGCGGAGGCGGCCTGGTTGCCTCACCTGCGCTCGAGTCGGCAGATGCCTCGCAGCATCATTACTTACACGAGTAGGTGACACGTGTAGGCTACACGCATCTCGGGTCTGAGGCCAGGCCCAGTTCGTGACGGAGGGGAGCGCAGGCATGAGCGATCGGCCCGTCCCGTCCCGTCCGACCTCGAGCGATGTCGCCAGGCTCGCAGGCGTCTCCCGCGCCACGGTGAGCTACGTCCTCAACGACACCCAGGGCCAGACCATCCCCGAGGCCACCAGGGAGCGCGTGCGAGCCGCCGCAACGGAGCTGGGCTACCGCCCGTCCGCAGCCGCGCGCACCCTGCGGCGCGGCACATCCGACCTCGTGCTCGCCCTGATGCCGGACTGGCCAGGCTCCGAGACGCTCACCGCCAGCACCGACGCACTCGCCCGCGAGCTGCAGCGCTACGGCCTCACCCTGCTCGTGCACCCCGGCGGCGCCGACCTGGAGACCTCCTCCCTGTGGTCGGCCGTCACGCCGGCCGCCGTGCTCGCCGACCACGAGCTCCCCGCCGCCGAGAAGGCGTCGCTGGCCGATGCCGGGGTCGCCCTGCTGCCGATGTCCGGTGCCGGCGACGGCCCCCGTGCGTACGGCGCCGAGGTGCAGCGGCTGAGCGGTCGCGCCCAGGCCGAGCACCTCGTCGCCCTGGGCCACGTCGCGATCGCCGTCGCGACTCCCGACGACGACAGGCTCGCGTTCTTCTCCGAGCCCCGCAGGACGGGGGCGGCCGAGGTGTGCGCGGAGCAGGGGCTCGAGGCTCCGATGACGGTCGCCGTGCCCACCTCCCGTGTCGACGCCGCGGCGACCGTCACGCGGCTCGCCGCCGTCGCCACCGGCGTGTGCGCGTACAACGATGAGGTCGCGGCGATGCTGATCGCAGGCGCCGCCGATGCCGGGGTCGCCATTCCCGCAGATCTCTCGATCGTGGGCGTCGACGACGTCCGCGTGTCCGCGCTGCTGGTGCCTGGTCTCACCACCGTGCGCCAGCCGGTCGACGCGTCCGCGCGCAGTGCAGCGGCGCGCGTGGCCGCCGCGCTGGGCCGCACGCTCGGCGACGGAACGGGCGTCGACCCGCTCGTCTCCGGCAGTGCGCTGCCGGTCCCCGAGCTCGTCACGCGAGGGTCGACGGCACCGCCTCGATAGACTCGGAGGCGTGAAGATCCTCCTCCTCGGCAGCGGCGCGAGAGAGCACGCCCTCGCCCGCTCCCTGTGCCTCGACCCGCTCGTGACCGAGCTCGACGTCGCCCCTGGCAACCCGGGCATGGCCGAGCTCACGACCGTGGACGGCAACCCCGTCACGCTGCACTCCGCGGACATCGCGGACCCCGCCAGCGTCGCCGACCTCGCCGAGGACCTGGGGGCCGAGCTCCTGGTCGTCGGTCCCGAGGTCCCGCTGGTCGCCGGCGTGGCCGACGAGGTGCGCGAGCGCGGCATCCCGGTGTTCGGTCCCTCGGCCGCAGCCGCCAGGCTCGAGGGCTCGAAGTCGTTCGCGAAGGAGGTCATGGAGGCCGCCGGCGTCCCGACCGCCAGGGCCGCGACCTGCACCACCGTCGAGGAGCTCACGGCAGCGCTCACGGAGTTCGACGCCCCGCACGTCGTCAAGGACGACGGCCTCGCGGCCGGCAAGGGAGTCGTCGTCACCGACTCGTTCGACGAGGCGCTCGACCACGGCACCTCGGTCTTCGCCGACGGCAACCCCGTGGTCGTCGAGGAGTACCTCGACGGGCCCGAGGTCAGCCTCTTCTGCATCTGCGACGGCACCACGGTCGTGCCGCTGCAGCCCGCCCAGGACTTCAAGCGCGCCTACGACGGCGACGAGGGACCCAACACCGGCGGCATGGGCGCCTACAGCCCGCTGCCGTGGGCGCCCGAGGGCCTCGTGGACGAGGTGGTGCGCACCGTCGCCCAGCCCACCATCGACGAAATGGCCAGGCGCGGCACTCCCTTCGTGGGCGTCCTCTACTGCGGACTCGCGCTCACCTCCGAGGGCGTCCGCGTGATCGAGTTCAACGCGCGCTTCGGCGACCCCGAGACCCAGGTGGTGCTGGCCCGCCTCAAGACGCCGCTCGCGGAGCTGCTGCTCACCGCCGCGGTGGGAGACCTCGACTCCGAGCCCGACCTCGAGTGGTCGGACGGCGCCGCGGTCGTCGTGGTAGTCGCCGCGCACGGCTACCCCGCTGACGTCCGCACCGGCGACGTGCTGCACGGCATGGTCGACGCCGAGGCCTGTCCCGGCGTCCACGTCCTGCAGGCGGGAACCAGGACGACCGACGAGCTGCTGCTCGTCTCCGCCGGCGGTCGCGTCCTGTCCGTCGTGGGCACCGGGGCCACGCTGGCCGATGCGAGGGCCGCGGCGTACACGGCGGTCGCCGATGTGCGGCTCGAGGGCTCGCACCACCGCACCGACATCGCGCTCGCGGCTGCCGGCGCCTGATGCCCGGCCACGTCGTCCCGCCCACCCACCTCGAGCTCGAGGGCTGGCGCCACGTCTACTCCGGCAAGGTGCGCGACCTCTACGAGCCGGTCGAGCCCCACCCCCAGGGCGATGTCGTGCTGGTGGTGGCCTCCGACCGCATCAGCGCCTACGACTGGGTGCTCCCCACCGAGATCCCCGGCAAGGGCGCCGTGCTCACGGCGCTCAGCCTGTGGTGGTTCGACCAGGTGAAGGACATCGTCCCCAACCACACCGTCGAGGCCGAGGTGCCTGCGGAGGTCGAGGGGCGCGCGATGGTCTGCAAGCGCCTGACGATGTTCCCCGTCGAGTGCGTCGCGCGCGGCTACCTCACCGGCTCCGGCCTCAAGGAGTACGACGCGGGTCGCACGGTCTGTGGCATCCCTCTGCCCGACGGCCTGGTCGACGGCTCCCGCCTCCCCGAGCCCATCTTCACTCCCGCGACCAAGGCGGAGGTGGGCGAGCACGACGAGAACGTCACGTACGAGGCGGTCGTGGAGCGCATCGGCGCCGATGCCGCGGCGCGCCTGCGCGAGCTCACACTCCAGGTCTACGGTCGCGCCCACGAGCTCGCCGCAGAGCGCGGCATCATCCTCGCGGACACGAAGTTCGAGTTCGGCGTCGACGCCGACGGCCGGCTGATCCTGGGCGACGAGGTGCTCACTCCGGACTCGTCGCGCTTCTGGCCCGCCGACTCGTGGGAGCCGGGTCACGCGCAGCCCAGCTTCGACAAGCAGTTCGTGCGCGACTGGCTCACGTCGCCCGAGTCGGGCTGGGACCGCGAGTCGGCGCCGCCCGAGCTCCCGGCCGAGGTCGTCGAGCGCACCCGCCAGCGCTACCTCGAGGCGTACGACCGCCTCGCTCGTCCCGCATAGCGCCGGGCATTCATCTGCCGAATGGTGCGTGAGGCCGGAAACGGGCCTACGCTGGTCCCCGTGCTGAAGCGAATCTTGGTGGCCGCAGGCCTGGTGGCGCTACTGGCGGGCTGCTCGTCGTCGAACGACACGCTCCGCCTCGAGGTCGGCGACTGCATTTCCGACCAGGACGTCGCCGAGGGAGGCTCGCAGAGCATCGGCGAGCTGCCCAAGGTGGACTGCGAGGAGGTCCACTTCGCGGAGGTCTTCTATACCGAGGACTCGCCGTCCGAGGTCTACCCGACCAGTTACATCAACGGCTGGGTCGACGTCTGCATCGTCCAGTTCGAGGAGTTCGTCGGGCTCGAGTACCGCCTGTCGGAGTACCAGATCGCGACCGTGACGCCCACCGAGGAGACCTGGCTCGAGGGCCAGCGCCAGCTCGCGTGCCTGCTCACCTCGACCAACAACGTCCCGCTGATCGGCACGGCGAGGGACACCGGCATCTAGTGCCGCCTCCCCACCCCTCGTACGCGGCTAGAATCGCCCCATGGCAACAATCGTCGTGGACGTCATGCCCAAGGTCGAGATCCTCGACCCCCAGGGCAAGGCCGTGGGCGCTGCGCTCCCCCGGCTCGGAATCGAGGGCTTCGCCCACGTGCGTCAGGGCAAGAGGTTCGAGCTCACCGTCGACGGCGAGGTGACCGAGGAGGTGCTCGAGGGCGCCAGGAAGGCCGCCGAGACGCTGCTGAGCAACCCCGTCATCGAGGACGTCGTCGCGATCACCGTGGTGGACGGCTAGTGACTGCTCGCATCGGCGTCACGACGTTCCCCGGCACGCTCGACGACCGGGACGCGGCGCGCGCCATCCGCCTGGCGGGCGGCGAGCCGGTGTCGCTGTGGCACGCGGACGACGACCTCCAGGGCGTCGACGCGGTCGTGCTGCCAGGAGGCTTCTCCTACGGCGACTACCTGCGCGCCGGCGCGATCGCGCGCTTCGCGCCGATCATGGAGTCGATCGTCGACGCCGCCCACGGCGGCATGCCGGTGCTGGGCATCTGCAACGGCTTCCAGGTCCTCACCGAGGTGCACCTGCTGCCAGGCTCGATGATCAAGAACGATCACCTGCACTTCGTGTGCCGGGACCAGTACCTGACGGTCGAGAACAACGACACCGCCTGGACCAGCGAGTTCGTGGCCGGTGAGCGCATCGTCATCCCGCTCAAGAACCAAGACGGGCAGTACGTCGCAGACGAGCACACGCTCGATGCGCTCGAGGCCGAGGGGCGCGTGGTCTTCCGCTACCAGGACTGGAACCCGAACGGCTCGCGGCGCGACATCGCAGGCATCACGAACGAGCGGGGCAACGTCGTGGGGCTCATGCCGCACCCGGAGCACGCGGTCGAGCCGGGGTTCGGCCCGGACTCGCGCGAAGACGGCAGGACCGGCCTCGACGGGCTCGGGTTCTTCATCAGCGCGGTCAAGGGTCTGCTCGCGACGACGTAGTCGAGGCAGAGGTCACCGAGGAGGGGGTGCGGCAATGGAGCGGCGCGAAGAGGTCCTGAAGGTTCTCGCGGACGGCATCCCCGCGCCCGACGGTCGCCCCGTGCTCGTCGCGATCGACGGGGCAGACGCCTCCGGCAAGTCCACGCTCCGCGCCGAGCTCGCGCACCTGCTCTGCCGCGACGGCCGCGACGTCGTCGAGGCCAGCATGGACAACTTCCACCACCTGCGCGAGCGGCGCTACCGCCAGGGACGTGACTCCGGGCTGGGCTACTGGGAGGACGCGTTCGACCGCGGCGCGTTCGTCAGGAAGGTCCTCGAGCCTCTCGCCGAAGGCGGCAGCAGAGTCGTCACCCTCCAGCACCACGACCTCAGGACCGATGAGCCGGTCGAGAACCCTGTGACGTTCCACGTCGACGACGAGGTGGTCCTTCTCGCCGACGGTCTCTTCATGCAGCATCCCGACCTCGCGGCCTACTGGGACGCCGTGATCTACGTCGACGTGCCGTACTCGGTGAGGTTCGAGCGCCTTGTCGAACGCGACGGCATCCCGAACGACCCCGAGGATCCCGCGCACCTTCGCTATTACGAGGCGCAGCTGCTCTACCGCAGCCAGGTGTCCCCGCGGACCCACGCGTCGATCGTCATCGAGAACTCCGAGCCGTCGCGGCCGCGCCTCATCGACGCGTGAGTGTTGCCGATTCGTCCGGATAGTCCCGCTAG
>JAUIBG010000142.1 GCA_030428165.1 Actinomycetes bacterium | reverse complement strand
GCGGGGCTCAACGCCGGAGCCGCCGTGTCGACCGAGGTGCTCGGCGAGCTCGCGCTGGCGTGCCGCGACCACGAGCGCATCCGCTTCGCGTACACGTCGGCGGCGGGCGAGACCACGCGGCGCCGAGTCGAGCCGCACGCCCTCGCGCCCGCCGACCGGCACTGGTATCTGCTGTGCTGGGACCTCGAGCGCGACGACTGGCGCACGTTCCGCGTCGACCGCCTCGCCGACGTCGAGCACACGCGCGTGCTGTTCGAGCCGCGCCCGCTCACGCCCGACGAGATCGAGGAGTTCATCCTGGTCGCCCGCTCGTGGGTGCGCCAGCCGGTCGAGGCGGATGCCGTCATGGCGCTGCCGTTCGCGGACATGCAGGCCGCGTTCGGCCAGTGGGCGCAGGGCGCCACCGCCGAGGACGACGGGCACACGCGCTGGCCGGTGGGCGGCGCCGACTTCCGCGAGACGATGTACGGCCTGTCGTGGATCCCCGAGGGCGTCGAGTACACGACCGACCTCGCCGATCCGGCGCGATCCGCACTTCGCGAGTGCGTCGAGCGGATGCTGCGCGCCCTGGATGCCACTCCCCCGCCGTCGCGGCGCGCCGAGACGAGTCCCAGTCTGTGAGCCGCACAGGTGGGGGGCGTAGCGTCCGATCGTGAGCACAGCCCTGACCGCCGCGAGCCGGCGTGCCGCCCGGTGAGGGTCGCGATGCTCGGACCCATTGCGTGGCGCACTCCCCCGCTGGGCTACGGACCGTGGGAGCGCGTGACGAGTCTGCTCACCGAGGGGCTCGTCCGCCGCGGAGTCGACGTCACTCTGTTCGCCACCGGCGATTCGGTCACCGCCGCCGAGCTGGAGTCCGTGGCGCCGCACGGGTACGCATCCGACCCGACCATGGATGGAAGGGTCTGGGAGGCCCTCCACGTCGCGCACGCTCTCGAACGCTCGCGGGAGTTCGACGTCGTCCACAACCAGCTCGACTGGCTGCCGCTGGCTTTCAGCGCCCACTGGGGCACACCGATGGTGACCACGATCCACGGCTTCTCGGGTGCGGCCATCCTGCCCGCCTATGTGGCATCCACCTCGGCGTTCGTGTCGATCTCCGAGGCGGACCGCTCTGCCGCTCTGTCGTACCTCGCGACGATCCACCACGGCGTCGACGCGGCAGAGCTGCCGCTGGTGACCGAGCCTGACGACTATCTGGTGTCGTTTGGGCGCATTCATCCCGACAAGGGCACCGCGGCCGCGATCGAGATCGCGCGGCGCGCGGGTCGCCGCCTGCTGATCTGCGGTCTCGTGCAGGATACGGCCTATTTCCGCGATGAGGTGGCGCCCCACGTCGACGGGGAGCGCGTCGTCATGCTCGGCGATGTCGGACCCGAGGCACGCGCTCGCATCCTGGGGCACGCGGCGGCGCTTCTGCATCCCATCGACTTCGACGAACCGTTCGGACTGTCGGTGGTCGAGAGCATGTTCTGCGGCACGCCTGTCGTCGCCTACCGGCGCGGGTCGATGCCCGAGGTCGTCGACGAGGGCGTGACGGGCAGCGTGGTCGCCTCGATCGACGAGGCGCTCGCCTCGCTCCCGGCAGTCGAGTCGCTGAATCGGATCGGAGTTCGCGAACGGGCGCTGGCACGGTTCGGCGTCGATCGGATGGTCGACGACTATCTCCGCGTCTACAGGACCATCGTCGGCATCTGATCGCCCGGCCCGCACACAGGCGGGCGGTGTAGCGTGGCGCCCACAGCGCCCGCTTGCCCGGGCGTGGACCGGACTGCGGCGACGAGGGCGCAGTTCCACGAGGGATGCCGCCGGCAGACGTCTCGCCACCGTTCGACGCAAGCCGCATCGGACACCACCAGAGAGCGTCACCGTGACCCATTACGGATTCCTCAGCACTTTTCCGCCGACCCGCTGCGGGCTGGCCACCTTCACCGAGTCCCTCGCCGATGCGCTCGTACGCAGCGGCGACGAGTACGGCACGATCGTGCGGGTCCTGGATCGAACCGAGGCGCGCGGCCACCCGAGCTCGCCGTCAGGCACACCGGTCCATCCCGTTCTCGTCGTTGATGACGGACTCAGCACCGTGCGGGCGACAGTCGCGCTGAACCGCTGCGATGTGGTGATCGTGCAGCACGAGTACGGGATCTACGGTGGACGCGACGGCGATCAGGTTCTCGACGTGCTCGCGGGCGTGGAGGTCCCGGCCATCGTCGTGCTGCACACGGTCGTCGTCTCGCCCACACCGCACCAGCGCGAGGTGCTGGTCGACGTCTGTCGACAGGCATCCGCCGTCGTCGTCATGACGGTCCACGCCCGCGACAACCTCGCCGCGCACTACGGTGTGGACCTCGCCCGCGTCCACGTGATCCCGCACGGCGTGAAGCACGTGGCACTGCGCGAGTCGGAGCCGCACAGTGGCCGACGCGTCGTCACGTGGGGCCTCCTCTCACCGGGAAAGGGCATCGAGTGGGGCATTCGTGCCGTGGCTCAGCTCACGGCCGTCACGGCGAACCTGGAGTACGTCGTCGCCGGGCAGACCCACCCGAAGGTGCTCGCACAGGCCGGTGAACGCTACCGCGACTCCCTTTCGAGACTCACGCACGAACTGGGGGTCGAATCGTCCGTGCGCATCGATGGGCACTACCTCGGGCCCAATGAACTCGCCGCGCTCATCGCGTCGGCGGACGTCGTGCTGTTGCCATACGACTCGGTCGATCAAGCCACCTCCGGCGTCCTCGCCGAAGCCGTTGCCGCTGGAGTGCCCGTGGTCGCCACCGGCTTCCCCCACGCCGTCGAACTGCTCTCGACCGGGGCCGGGACGGTCGTCCCCCATCGCGACCCCGACGCGATCGCGCGCGCCATCAGTGAGATCCTCACCGAATCGTCGGTCGCCGACCGCATGCGCGACGTCGCGCTGCGCGAGACGAACCAGACGACGTGGACGGCGGTCGCCGCCCGCTATCGCATCCTCGGCGAAGAGCTTCGCGCGACGCAGGCGGCGTGATGGATGCAGCTCCCTCGTACGATCACCTCGGGGTGCTGACCGACGACACCGGCATCTTCGAGCACGCCCTGCTCGACCAGCCGCGGCATGAGCACGGATACTGCGTCGACGACGTGGCTCGTGCGCTGATCGTGGTCGCGCGCGAGCCTCAGCAGACCGCCGCCCTCGCCAGACTGTCTGCGATCTACCTCCGCTTCCTCGAGTCGGCTGTGAACGCGCACGGGCTTGTGCACAACCGCATGGGCAGCAACGGCGAGTGGACGGACGAGCCTGCGACCGGCGACTGGTGGGGACGCCTGCTATGGGCGCTGGGAACGATCGTCGCCCAGGGCGCCGACCCGTGGACACGGACGCGCGCGCTGCGCACGTTCCGCAACGCCGCCCAGCGACGATCGAGGAGCCTGCGATCACTCGCGTTCGCGGCGCTCGGCGCCGCCGAGGTGGTGGGCGTGCGCCCCGGCGACCACATCGCGCGCTCTCTGCTCTCGGACTTCATCGCGGCGATGCCCGCGCCGCCCGATCCGGCCTGGTTCTGGCCCGAGCGGCGTCTCGCCTACGCGAACGCCGCGCTCGCCGAGGCTCTGATCGCCGCGGGAGACGGCGTCGACGATGCGGCTGCCACGGTTCAGGGGCTGAAGATGCTCGAGTTCCTCCTTGCCCGCGAACTGTCGAACGGCCACTTCTCGGTGACGGGGACCGCCGGGCGCGGGCCCGGCGAGGACGGACCGTCCTTCGACCAGCAGCCGATAGAACTGGCGGGAATCGCCGACGCGTGCGCCCGCGCGTTCGAGGTGACCGGCGACCCCGCCTGGATTCCCCCGATCACCCTCGCGTGGCGGTGGTTCACCGGCCTCAACGACAGCGAGACGGTCATGTTCGACGAACGGACGGGGGCCGGCTACGACGGCCTCGAACGCGAGGGACGCAATGAGAACCGTGGCGCCGAGTCGACGCTGGCGGCGCTGAGCACCTTCCAGCAGGCGTGCCGCCACCGGGAACAGGCGTCGGCATGACCGTTCAGATGCACTCAGCTCAGCTGACGCCGCAACCCGACCGCGTGATCGCACAGCTGTTCCTGCCAGGCGAGGAGTGGTCCGCCCACCGGTCGCGCGCCGCCGAGATCGTCGCCCGTGTGATGGCGATACCGGCCGACGCCGCCGAGGCGATCGCCACCGAGTTGATCGACGCCTTCGGCCCGCGTCATCCGGACGTCCGCGACCTGTTCATCGGCAACGCCGACGTCGTGAGCTCCCGTCTGGCGGATCCACTCGAGATCAGCGACGCCCAGCAGATCGTACTCGGCGCCTGCTTTACCTCGGAGTACGCGGTCGAGGGCGCTGCACTGTGCAATCCCAGTGCGGTCGAGCACCCCGATCAGACAGGATTGACGCCCGGACAGGTTCGCGTCGCGATCGCGCTGCGATCGATCGGCGAGGGCCACCTCTCGTCGATCGGATTCGCCGAGGCCGTCATCGGACCGGGCCGCCGATGGGCGTTCGGTGAGCGCAGAATCCCCCTCTGGCGGGCGCGCATCGAGGACGGCGACTGGAGCATCGCGCACTTCCGCGCCGCAACCGAGGCGGAGGGCATCCTCGATGAGATCTCGCACAGCGTCTTGCAGGCGCTGCCCGAGACATTCGCCGCTTCGGATGTCGAAGCCGCGATCGCCCATCTGCCCGGGGCGTTGGCGAGACGGACCGACAGCCCACGCCACGTCGAGGCGCTGCGCGACCTGGTCGGCTCCGCCTACCGGGCAGCCTTCTCGGACCAGAGCGCGCTGAGCCAGCGCGTGCTCACACCGGTTGCGGCGGAGGAACGACGCGGCATGGAGGACGCACGCTTCGTGCGCTTCACCGATTCCACCGGCGCCGTCCACTACCGGGGAACGTACACGGCGTACGACGGCCGAGACATCGCACCCCGCCTGATCGTCACGCCCGACCTGCGAGTGTTCGACATCCATCGCCTGACCGGCGAAGCCGCCGAGGACAAGGGAATGGCCTTCTTCCCGCGCCCGGTACAGGGCAGACACCTCGCGCTGAGCCGGATCGGAGGCGACAGCATCTCGCTCGCCGAGTCGCAGGACGGCCTGATCTGGCGCCACGTCGGCGACGTCGTCGCTCCCGCCCAGCCGTGGGAGATCATCCAGACCGGCAACTGCGGCCCGCCGCTCGAAACCGCGCACGGCTGGCTCGTCCTCGTCCACGGCGTGGGCCCGATGCGGCGGTACTCGCTCGGCGCGCTGCTCCTCGATCTCGACGACCCGACGATCGTGCTCGGACGCACGATGAGTCCTCTTCTGCAGCCGGTCGACGACCGCCGTGACGGTTACGTGCCGAACGTCGTCTATTCGTGCGGGGGTCTCATCGTCGCGGACGTGGTGTGGATTCCGGTCGGCATCGCAGACGGACGCATCGGCGTGTGCTCCATCGGGGTCGACGAGCTCCTCGCGCTGCTGGTCTCGCCGCAGTCGAGCCCGACCCTGTGAGTCGCCCCTGCTCCACGGCGCAGACGCCTCGAACGGGCGTAGCCTGGAAGTGGATGGCCGAGACCCCGTCGTCCGGCGCGACACGATTTGTGCGCGCTGTCGATGACAGGGGGTTCGAAATGACCGTCATTCCTTCCGGGCAGATCAGGTCGACGGTTCGCTCGACGACACCTGAGACGCCCAACAGATACACCGAGCTGTCGCGGCAGGTCACCGCGAGCGGGCTCATGCGCCGCCGGTACGGCTACTACTGGGCGAAGCTGATCGCCGCGCCGCTGGTGATCGCGGCGCTCCTGGCCGCCTTCGTCGTCGTCGGTGATTCATGGTGGCAGCTGGTGACCGCCGCGGTGCTCGCCGTGGTGCTGACGCAGGTCGCGATGCTCGGCCACGATGCCGCGCATCGGCAGATCTTCCGCTCGGGGCGGTGGAACGACTGGGCCACCCTCGTGATCGGCAATCTGCTCGTCGGGATGAGCTACGGCTGGTGGCAGCACAAGCACACGCGACACCACGCCAATCCGAACAAGATCGGCAGCGACCCCGACATCGACCTGCCCGTGATCGCCTTCACGCCCGAACAGGCCGACCGCCGGCGGGCCGGCCGCAGCGGTCCGCTGCGGTGGCTCATCGCCCATCAGGGTGTGCTGTTCTTCCCCATCCTGCTGCTCGAGGGCCTTTCGCTGCACGCGTCGAGCGTGCGGCGGGTGTTCTCGCGCGAGCCGCTGCGGCGACGTCCGGTCGAGATCGTGTTCCTCTC
>JAUIBG010000141.1 GCA_030428165.1 Actinomycetes bacterium | reverse complement strand
GAGGCAACGGCAAGATCATCCAGGAGCTCGAGGCGTACTTCCGCGGCGCCGGGTGGAACGTCGTCAAGGTCATCTGGGGCCGCGGCTGGGACCCGCTGCTCAAGAACGACACCGACGGCGCGCTCCTCAACCTCATGAACACCGTGCCCGACGGCGACTTCCAGACCTTCAAGGCGGAGTCCGGCGCGTTCGTGCGCGACCAGTTCTTCGGCGGCGACCCGCGCGCCAAGGAGCTCGTCAAGGACATGACGGACGACGAGATCTGGGCGCTCAAGCGCGGCGGCCACGACTACCGCAAGCTGTTCGCCGCCTACCAGCGCGCGACGCAGATGAAGAACGGCAAGCCCACCGTGGTCATCGCGAAGACGGTCAAGGGCTACGGCCTGGGCTCGAACTTCGCGGCCCGCAACGCCACGCACCAGATGAAGAAGCTCCACGTGGCGGACATGAAGGTGCTGCGCGACACCTTCGAGCTGCCCTTCACCGACGAGCAGCTCGAGGCCGACCCGTACAACCCGCCGTACTACCACCCCGGCATGGACGACCCGGCGATCCAGTACATGCTCGACCGCCGCAGCCAGCTGGGCGGATTCGTGCCCGAGCGGCGTGGCGAGCACAAGCCCGTGCCCATGCCTGCGGAGAAGAACTACGAGCTGCTCGCCAAGGGCTCCGGCAAGCAGGAGGTCGCCACCACGATGGCGTTCGTCCGCCTGCTCAAGGACCTCATCAAGGACAAGGAGTTCGGCGAGCGCATCGTCCCGATCATCCCGGACGAGGCACGCACGTTCGGCCTGGACTCGATCTTCCCCTCGGCGAAGATCTTCAACACCAAGGGCCAGAACTACCTGCCCGTGGACCGCGAGCTCATGCTGAGCTACAAGGAGTCCGAGTCGGGCCGGATCATGCACACCGGCATCAACGAGGCGGGCTCCGCCGCGGCATTCCAGGCCGTCGGAACCGCCTACGCGACGCACGGCGTCCCGATGGTGCCGGTCTACATCTTCTACTCGATGTTCGGCTTCCAGCGCACCGGCGACCAGTTCTGGGCCGCAGGCGACCAGATGACGCGCGGCTTCATCATCGGCGCCACGGCCGGACGCACGACGCTGACCGGCGAGGGCCTGCAGCACGCTGACGGCCACTCGCCGCTGCTCGCCGGCACCAACTCCGCGGTCGTGCAGTACGACCCCGCGTACGGCTACGAGATCCGTCACATCGTCAAGGACGGCATCGAGCGCATGTACGGCGAGGAGGACGGCCGCGACAAGGACGTCATGTACTACCTCACGGTGTACAACGAGCCCATCCACCAGCCGGCCGAGCCCGAGGGCGTGGACGTCGAGGGCATCCTCAAGGGCATCCACCGCGTGGGCGAGGCGCCCGAGGGCGACGGGCCCAAGGCGCAGATCCTCTCGAGCGGCGTCGGCGTGCCGTGGGCGTTCGAGGCGCAGGAGCTGCTCAAGAACGACTGGGGCGTCCAGGCCGCGGTGTGGTCGGTGACCAGCTGGAACGAGCTGCGTCGCGACGCCCTCGCGGCCGACCAGGCGCGCTTCCGCACCGGCGAGGACCGCACGGCGTACCTGACGCAGAAGCTGCAGGGCCAGCCCGGTCCGTTCGTCGCGACGAGCGACTACGACCACCTGGTCCCCGACCAGGTCCGCGCGTGGATCCCCGGCGACTACGGCGTCCTGGGAGCCGACGGCTTCGGCTTCTCGGACACCCGCGCGGCCGCCCGCCGCTACTTCCAGATCGACGGGCCGTCGACGGCCGTCAAGGTCCTCGAGATGCTCGAGCGCCGCGGCGAGGTCCCTGCGGGCACCACGCGCCAGGCCTACGACAGGTACGAGCTGGACAACGTGCGCGCCGGCACCTCGGGCAACGCCGGAGGCGACGCCTAGCAGGGAGCCCTCCCCGCACAGACGAACGGGCCCGCCGCTGAGTTCAGCGGCGGGCCCGACTCGTCTCCCGCGAGGGGCTACTTCTTCGTGCCGGAGTCGGTGTCGTCGCCGCCTGCGGCTCCGCCGGTGTCAGGCGAGTCGGCCTCGAGCGCATCGCCGAGAGCACGCGCATCGAAGACGGAGTCCATGCTCGCGTCGCCGTCCATGCGCCCGTCCTCGAGCTGCTCGTGCAGGGCCCTGTTCCTGGCATCCTCGTCGGCATCGTCCTGCTTCTCGAGGTCGTCAAAGTGCTTCATGTCGCGGTCGTAGCGCTCGGCTGGGGTCTCGCCGTCACTGGCCGCCGCTCCGGCTGCGGCACCTCCAACCGCGGCGAAGGCCGCGCCCGAGCCGCCCGTGCCCGCGGAGAAGCCGTCGTCGAACGGCGCACCGTTCGGACCGACCGGCGCCTTGTCCGCCGCGGAGATGGAGCGGCGCACGACGATGATCATCACGATGATCAGGATCACCAGGATCGCGAGCACGATCCACAGGGTGGTGAGGACCCAGCCGTCGAAGGCACTCTCGGGAGCCACGCGGACGTAGGCGGCACCGGAGCACTCGCCGCCGTCGCCAGAGAACGACCCCTGCAGCAGCACGACGCCCGACACCGTGATGCCCGAGGCGCCCTCGACGTCGTTCACGATCGACGCGACGTCCTCCTCGCCGGACCACTCGGTGTCCTCGTCTGCGTTCTCGCTCTCGCCCCTCCAGAACTCGACGAAGAAGCCTCCGACGTTGACTCCGAATGCGCTGGTCCAGTCCGTGATCACCGCGCCGCCAGAGGTGGCCTCCCACCCGACCGTGTCGTCGGGGGCGACGTCGAAGGGGTTCATCGCCGACGTGCCCTCGGGGGTCACCCACGGCGGCTCCAGGCTCGAGGTGCCCTGAGCCGTGCAACCGCCCTCGATCGAACCGCCCCCGGCGAACTGGGGAATCCCGGCCAGTCCGAAGCCGGTCAGGAGCGCCGCGATCACCGCGACGACGATGAAGCGCGTGCGGGCCAGGGCGACCCTTTGGGTCAGCATCCATGCCACCACGAACGTCAGCACACCGACGATGCCGAAGAGCACGAGCTGATCGGGCGGCACCACCCCGAGGACCGCCAGCAGCACCACGACGACGAGGCCGGTGGTCGCGCCCAGCAGGGCGCCGATAAGTGGACGGGGCTTCGCTTCCATGGCTGTGCCTCCCTCAGCACACGGGCGCCGCGGGCCGGTGAATCCGGCCTCCGCACGCGACGAGTCCGTTTCTTGCCGTTTTCACCCTATCGAGCGGCTCTGCGTTTGTTCAATGGCTACAAAGGCCGGGCCTATGATGTGACGCATGACACGCCGCGAGACGCTGCGCCGCCTGCGCTCGGGCACCGGTCAGCTCGCCACGCAGGCGCTCGGCAGGCTTGAGCAGGACTTCGGCTGGTTCAGGGACCTGCCGGCACAGGAGCGCTCCTGGATCTCGTCGGTCGCGCAGGCGGGCATCTCCGCGTTCGTCACGTGGTACTCGCACGAGGAGCAGATCCCGCACCGTGGATCGATGGAGGTCTTCGCCTCCGCTCCCCCTGACCTCATGCGCGCGATCTCGCTGCAGCAGGCGCTCGCGATCATCCGCACCGTGGTCACCGTCGTCGAGGAGAACTCGGACGAGTACGCCAGCCCCGGCACGGAACGTGACCTGCGCGAGGGCATCCTCCGCTACTCGCGCGAGATCGGCTTCTCAGCGGCCGAGGTCTACGCGAGGGCCGCCGAGTCCCGCGGCGCCTGGGACGCCAGAGTCGAGGCGCTGGTCATCGACTCGCTGCTGCGGGGCGAGGTAGACGACGAGCTGCCGTCGCGAGCCGCGTCGCTCGGGTGGAAGCCTGGACCCACGCTCGTCCTTGCCGGGTACACCAACGGGCCGCTCGGCGAGGTGCAGTCGGCCGAGCTGCGGCGCAGCATCAGGCGCGCGATCGCCGGTGCGATGGTGGGAATCCACGACGAGTCGCTCGTGATCGTCGCGCGGACCGACGAGGATCACGCCACCGTCACCGCACGCCTGCTCGACCTGTTCGGCGACGGGCCGGTGGCCGACGGCGGCGCAGCCGTCACGCTCGCGGAGGTCGCCAGGGCGACGCGCGCTGCGATGTCCGCCGTCGTCGCCGCCCCCGCCTGGGCATCGGCCCCTCGCCCCGTTCATGCCGACGACCTCCTGCCCGAGCGCGTGCTCATCGGCGACCTGGTCGCCCGCGACAGGCTGATCGACTCCGCGTACGAGTCGGTGCGGCGCGCCGGCGACTCCCTCCACCTCACCGTGGCGACCTTCCTCGACCAGGGCGCATCGCTGGAGGCGACGGCGTCCGCGCTGTTCGTGCACCCCAACACCGTGCGCTACCGGCTGCGCAAGGTCGCCGAGGTGACGGGCTGGGACGTGACCCAGATCCGCGACGCTCACGTCCTGACGACCGCCTTCGCGCTCGGCCGTCTGCGGGACGCCGACCGCCCGTCGTTGTAGAACACCTACAAAGGACAAGGCACGATTCTTCGAATCGGGACCCAATCAGGCTCGTCTTTGTGAGGCAGGCTATGAAGGTGCTCGCACTTCTCTGCCCTGGACAGGGCGCCCAGAAGCCCGGAATGCTCACCGAGTGGCTCGGCATGCCTGGTGCCGTCGAGGCCCTCGAGGCCTTTGGCGACGCTTCCGGCGTCGACATCGCCACCCATGGCTCGACCTCCGACGCGGAGACCATCAAGGACACGCAGATCACGCAGCCGCTGCTCGTCGCGAGCGCGCTGCTGTCGGCGCGTGGGCTCGCGACCTCACTGCCCGAGCAGGTCGTCGTCGCGGGACACAGCGTCGGCGAGCTGGCCGCGCTCGCTCTCGCCGGAGTGATCGAGGACGCCGATGCGATGCGGCTTGTGGGCGTGCGGGGACGCGCGATGGCCGAGGCAGCGGCAGTGGAGACGACCTCGATGGCCGCCGTGCTCGGCGGCGTCGAGGAGGACGTGCTCTCCCGCCTGGACGAGCTGGGCCTCACTCCCGCCAACATGAACGGCGGCGGCCAGATCGTCGCAGCCGGCTCGGCGGCGGGCATCGCCGCACTTGCCGCGGAGCCGCCGGCCCGCGCCCGCGTCATCGAGCTCCAGGTGGCCGGCGCCTTCCACACGGACTACATGGCGCCGGCCGTCGACGCGCTTCGGGACGCCGCGGCGAGCGTCGCGCCCCTCGACCCCGGTCCCGCGCTGCTCAGCAACGCCGACGGCACCGCCGTCCGGTCCGGCCAGGACGCGCTCGACCGTGTCGTCGCTCAGGTGTCGCGGCCGGTCCGCTGGGACCTCTGCCAGCAGACGATGGTGGACATGGGCGTCACGGCGATCGTCGAGCTCGCGCCCGGCGGCGTGCTGACCGGCCTCGCCAAGCGCTCGATGAAGGGCATTCCCGCCGTCGCCGTCACCACCCCGGCCGACCTCGACGCCGCACGCGACCTGATCAAGGAGCACGCATGACCACGCTGTCCATCACCCGCGGCGCCGAGTACTCGCGCATCCTCGGCCTGGGCGCCGCCCGCGGCGAGCAGGTCGTCCCCAACGACGACATCGTCGGCCCGATCGACAGCTCCGACGAGTGGATCCGCACGCGCACCGGGATCTCGACCCGCGTGCGCGCCGGCGCCGACACCTCCGTCATCGACCTCTCCGAGCGCGCTGCCCTCGAGGCGATCGCGAAGGCCGGCATCGACGCCTCGCAGATCGACGCCGTCATCCTGTCGACCATCACGTACCCGCACATCGCCGCCGCTGGCGCACCCGTGCTCGCGGAGCGTCTGGGCCTGAAGGTGCCGGCCCACGACATCCGTGCCGCCTGCGCCGGCTACTGCTACGGCATCGGCCAGGCCGATGCGATGGTGCGCTCCGGCGCTGCGACGTACGTGCTCGTCGTGGGCGCGGAAAAGATGTCGGACTTCATCGATCCTGCCGACCGCACCATCTCGTTCCTCCTGGGCGACGGCGCCGGTGCTGTGATCGTCGGCCCCTCCGACACGCCTGGCATCGGCCCGACGGTCGCAGGATCAGACGGCGCGGGCGCCGAACTGATCGCCGAGAGCGCCGACTGGCTCGAGTACCGCGACAACCCCGAGCTGCCGTTCCCGACACTGCGCCAGCAGGGCCCGAGCGTCTTCAAGTGGGCCTCGTTCAAGCTCGCCCCCGCCGCCCTCGAGGCGATCGCGAAGGCGGGCCTCACGCCGGACGACATCGACGTCTTCATCCCGCACCAGGCGAACGTCAGGATCATCGACCAGATGGTCAAGCAGATCGGCCTGCCCGAGCACGTCATCGTCGCCAAGGACATCGTCGACACGGGCAACACCTCCGCCGCGTCCATCCCGCTCGCGACCGAGCGGCTGTATCGTGACGGCGCGGTGAAGTCTGGCGACATCGCCCTGCAGATCGGCTTCGGCGCGGGCCTCGTGTACGCCGCGCAGGTAGTCATCTTGCCGTAACAGCTTGCGTCGCCG
>JAUIBG010000140.1 GCA_030428165.1 Actinomycetes bacterium | reverse complement strand
GATCGAGCAGACGACCACGACGTTGTCGTTGCGGTCGCGCATGAGCTCGAGCTCGAACTCCTTCCACCCGAGGATCGACTCCTCGAGGAGCACCTCGGTGGTCGGCGAGTAGTGCAGACCTGCGCCGGCGATCCTACGCAGGTCCTCCTCGTCGTAGGCGAAGCCCGAGCCCAGGCCGCCCATCGTGAAGGACGGGCGGACAACGACCGGGTAGTTGAGGTCCTCGGCGGCTGCCAAGCACTCGTCCATCGTGTGGCAGATGATGGAGCGGGCCGAGTCGGCGCCGCAGCGCTCCACCACGCCCTTGAAGAGCTCGCGGTTCTCGCCCAGGTGGATCGCCTCGAGGTTGGCGCCGATCAGCTCGACGTCGTACTTCTCGAGGATGCCGGCCTCGGCCGCCGCGATCGCGGCGTTGAGCGCAGTCTGGCCGCCCAGCGTCGCCAGCATGGCGTCGGGGCGCTCCTTGGCGATGATCGACTCGATGACCTCGGTAGTGATTGGCTCGACGTAGGTGGCGTCGGCGAACTCCGGGTCGGTCATGATCGTCGCCGGGTTGGAGTTCAGCAGGACGACCCTCAAGCCCTCAGCCTTGAGCACGCGGCAGGCCTGGGTGCCGGAGTAGTCGAACTCGCAGGCCTGGCCGATGACGATCGGACCGGAGCCGATGACGAGTACGGAGGTGATGTCCTCGCGCTTGGGCATCTATTTGCCCTCCTTCATGAGGTCGGCGAAACGGTCGAAGAGGTACGCGGCATCGTGCGGGCCGGCCGCGGCCTCCGGGTGGTACTGCACCGAGAAGGCGGGGATGTCGAGGCACTCGAGGCCCTCGACCACGTCGTCGTTGAGGCACACGTGGCTCACGCGCACCCGGCCGAAGCCCGCCGGGGAGTCCGACTCCGCATCGGTCGGGGCGTCGACGGCGAAGCCGTGGTTGTGGGCGGTCACTTCGACCTTGCCGGTGGTGCGGTCGATGACAGGCTGGTTGATGCCGCGGTGGCCGAAGGGCAGCTTGTAGGTGCCGTAGCCCAGCGCGCGGCCGAGCATCTGGTTGCCGAAGCAGATGCCGAAGAACGGCACCTTGGCGCCCAGCACCTCGCGGAGCATGCCGACGGTGCGCTCGGCGGCGGCGGGGTCGCCCGGACCGTTGCTGAGGAAGACGCCGTCGGGGTTCATCGCCAGGATCTCCTGGGCGGTGGCCGTGGCCGGAACCACCGTGACCTTCATGCCGCGCTCCGCCATGCGGTGCGGGGTCATGGACTTGATGCCCAGATCCACGGCGACGACGTGCGCCGTGGGCTCGCCGACAAATCCATGCTCGGACGGCTCGACGGTGTAGGCGGCATCGGTCGAGACCTCGTCGGCCAGGTGCAGGCCTGACATCTCAGCGGTGTCGCGCACCCTGGCGACCATCTCATCGGCGGTGCCGAGCTCGTCGCCGGAGAAGATCCCGGCGCGCATCACGCCCTCACGCAGGATGCGCGTGAGCTGCCTGGTGTCGATCCCGGAGATGCCGACGATGCCCTGGGACTGGAGCTCCTCGTCGAGGCTGCGCTGCGAGCGCCAGTTCGACGGGCGGCGTGCGGGGTCGCGGACCACGTAGCCGGCCACCCAGATGCGCCCCGACTCGGGGTCCTCGTCGTTGACGCCGGTGTTGCCGATGTGCGGCGCGGTCATCACGACGATCTGGCGGTGATACGACGGATCGGTGAGCGTCTCCTGGTAGCCGGTCATTCCGGTGTTGAACACGATCTCGCCGGTGGTCACGCCGGTCGCGCCGTAGGCGCGGCCTTCGAAGACCCTCCCGTCCTCGAGGACGAGTGCTGCGGGTGCGGTCACTGTGCCACCTCCTGGAAGCGTGCGGAGTAGTAGGTCGGGGTGCCGCGCAGGAACGTCGCGACCGCGCGCCCCGGGAGCTCCATGCCGATGTACGGGCTGTTGGAGGAACGGCTCGCGAATCCGTCCCGCTCCACGGTCCAGGCGTCGGCCGGGTCGATGAGGGTGACGTTCGCGGGCTCGCCGACCGCCAGCGGGCGGCCGTGCTCCTCGTCCACGCGGCCGATGCGGGCCGGGGTCTCGCTCAGCACTCGCGCCACGTCGCGCCAGGTAAGGCGGCCGGTGTCGACCATCACCTTCTGGAGCACGCCGACGGCGGTCTCGAGGCCGATCATGCCGAAGGCCGCGGCTGCCCACTCGCAGTCCTTGTCCTCGGTGGGGTGCGGAGCGTGGTCCGTGGCGACGATGTCCAGGGTGCCGTCCTCGAGGCCGGCGCGGACCGCGTCGACGTCGCGCTGCGGGCGCAGCGGCGGGTTCACCTTGAAGCGGGGGTCGTAGCCGCGGGCGTTCTCATCGGTCAGCAGCAGGTGGTGCGGGGTCGCCTCGGCGGTGACGTCGATGCCACGGGACTTGGCCCACCTGATGATGTCGACCGAGCCCTCGGTCGAGACGTGCTGCACGTGGTAGCGGCCGCCCACGTGGCCGGCGAGCAGGACGTCGCGGGCGATGATCGACTCCTCGGCGACAGCGGGCCAGCCGGCGAGGCCGAGCTCAGCGGAGACGATGCCCTCGTGCATCTGGGCGCCCTCGGTCAGGCGCGGCTCCTGGGCGTGCTGGACCACGACGCCGCCGAAGGTCTTGGCGTACTCGAGCGCGCGGCGCATGAGCACCGGGTCGGCGACGGGCTTGCCGTCGTCGGAGAAGACACGAACACGGGCGCGGGAGTCGGCCATCGCACCCATCTCGGACAGGTGCTCGCCCGCGAGGCCCACGGTGACGGCGCCGACCGGGTAGACGTCGACGAGGCCGATCTCCTTGCCCCGGCTGTAGACCTGCTCGACCACGCCGGCCGTGTCGGCCACCGGAGTGGTGTTCGCCATCGCGTGCACGGCGGTGAAGCCGCCCTTCGCCGCGGCGCGGGAGCCGGTCTCGATCGTCTCGGAGTCCTCGCGGCCCGGCTCACGCAGGTGCGTGTGCAGGTCGACAAGTCCGGGGAGGGCGACCAGGCCGCTGCCGTCGACCGTGACTGCGTCGGCGGGCGCATCGGCTGCGGACAGCGACGTGATGGCGCCGTCGGCGATCACCAGATCGGCCGTCTCCTCTCCGTAGAGCGAGACGTTCGTGATGACAATGGGCCGGCTCATGCGGCCTCCTCTCCGGCAAGCAGCAGGTACAGGGCGGCCATGCGGACCGCAACGCCGTTGGCCACCTGCTCGACGATGACCGAGCGGTCGGAGTCGGCGGCCTCGGCGGCGATCTCCAGGCCGCGGTTCATGGGTCCAGGGTGCATGACGATGGCGTGCGAGGGCAGGCGGTCCATGCGGGAGCGGTCGAGGCCGTACAGGCGCGTGTACTCCTCGGGGCTCGGGAAGAAGGCGTCGCCGCCGCCGGTCATGCGCTCGCGCTGCACGCGCAGCATCATGACGGCGTCGAGGTCGAAGCGGTCGATCGCGTGGTCGAGGCGGTGGACCACCTCGACGGGCCAGGTGCTCACCCCCACCGGGAGCAGCGTGGGCGGCGCGACGAGCACCACCTTGGCGCCAAGCGTGGTCCACAGCGACACGTTGGAGCGCACCACACGCGAGTGCAGCACGTCGCCGACGATCGCGAGCGTCAGGCCGTCGAGGCCCTTGCCCTCGGGGTCGTCGACCAGGCGGCGGCGCGCGGTGAACGCGTCGAGCAGCGCCTGGGTGGGGTGCTGGTGCGTGCCGTCGCCGGCGTTCAGGACGCTGCCGCGCAGCCAGCCCGAGTGCGCCAGCTGGTACGCGGCGCCAGACGCGGAGTGGCGGATGACCACCGCATCGGCTCCCATCGCCTGCAAAGTCAAGGCTGTGTCCTTGAGGGACTCGCCCTTGCTCACCGAGGAGCCCTTCGCGGAGAAGTTGATGACGTCCGCGCTGAGGCGCTTCGCCGCGGCCTCGAAGCTGATGCGCGTGCGCGTGGAGTCCTCGAAGAAGAGGTTGACGACGGTCTTGCCGCGCAGCGTCGGGAGCTTGCGGACCTCGCGCTCCTGGGTGGCGGCCATCTGGGCCGCCGTGTCGAGCAGCAGGACGGCGTCCTCCCGGCTCATGCCGTCGGTGCCGAGGAGGTGCTTCACTTGTCGCCCCTCTCAGTGACCATCACGGCGTCCTCGCCGTCGATCTCGCTGAGGTGGACGTCCACGCGCTCGCGGCGCGAGGTCGGGAGGTTCTTGCCGACGAAGTCCGCGCGGATCGGGAGTTCGCGGTGGCCGCGGTCGACCAGGGCCGCAAGCTGCACGGCCCGGGGGCGCCCCAGGTCCTTGATGGCGTCCAGCGCGGCGCGGATGGTGCGGCCGGTGTGCAGCACGTCGTCGACCAGCACGACGATGCGGTCGTCGATGCCGCGATCGGGGACCTTCGTGGAGCCGATGGGCCGGGTGGGCTGGCGATGCAGGTCGTCCCGGTACATGGTGATGTCGATAGCGCCGACCGAGGCGGCGGCGTCGAAGCCGGGCTCCACAGAGGCGATGCGCTCGCCGAGCCGGGTGGCCAGGGGCTCTCCCCTGGTGGGAATGCCGAGGAGGACGATGTCGTCCGCTCCCTCGTTGCGCTCGATCACCTCGTGGGCGATGCGCGTCAGCGCGCGGTGGATATCCGCCGCGGACATGATGGTGCCGCTCATGGGCGACCTCCTTCCCCGCCTCTCTGGACGGTCTTTAAAGGACGTCAATCTGTGTGGACGCAGCCGGACCCCGGTCGCGTCGTGATGTGGTGCTGCCAGCCTATCGCGAGGCAGACGTTTCGCTAGGAGCGCGGGCCGATGACCGCGCCGAGGAGCCCGTTGACGAAGGCCGGCGAGTCGTCGGTCGAGAGCTTCGTGGCGAGCTCGACCGCCTCGTCGACGGCGACGCCGTTCGGGACCTCGTCGTTGTACTGGATCTCCCACAGCGCCACGCGCACGATCGCGCGGTCGACCGCAGGCATGCGGCTGAGAGGCCACGAGGACTTCTCCTCGATGAGGGCGTCGATCTCCGAGGCGTGCGCCGCGACACCGAGCACGATCTCGCGGGAGTAGACGGGCAGCGGCGCCTCGGTGCCGGGCTCTCCGATGCGCTCCTGGAGCACTGTGGACGCGTCGGAGCCGCGCTGGTCGGCCTCGAAGAGGACGTCGATCGCGCGCTTGCGTGCCTTGGTCCGAGCGCCCACTAGTTCACGCGGCCGAGGTAGTCACCGCTGCGGGTGTCGACCTTGACCTTGGTGCCGGTCTCGAGGAACAGCGGCACCTGGATCTCCTTGCCGGTCTCGACCGTGGCAGGCTTGGTGCCGCCCGACGAGCGGTCGCCCTGCAGGCCGGGCTCGGTGTACGTGACCTCAAGAACCACGGAGGCGGGCAGCTCGAGGAAGATCGGGTTGCCGTTGTGCGAGCCGATGGTGGCCGACTCGTTCTCGAGCAGGTAGTCGGTGGCGTCGCCCATGACGGCCGCGGGGATCGTGACCTGGTCGAAGGTCGACGGGTCCATGAAGATGAAGTCCTCGCCGTCCGAGTACAGGTACTGCATGTCACGGCGGTCGACGGTCTCGAAGTCGACCTTGGCGCCGGCGTTGAAGGTCTTGTCGACGACCTTGCCGCTCAGGACGTTCTTGAGCTTCGTGCGGACGAACGCACCGCCCTTGCCGGGCTTGACGTGCTGGAACTCGATGACGGACCAGAGGTTGCCGTCGAGGTTGAGAACCGAGCCGTTCTTGATGTCGTTCGAGGAAGCCACGAAAAATCCTTACGTGAGTGTCGTCTGGGCCACCGAATATGGTACCCGCTGCCTGCCACGGCCCTGAAGCCGGCGCACCTGCGTGGCTGTGCGGGCGGCTAGCCGCGCGCGATCTGGCTCAGCGCGAGGCGGTAGGAGTCGAAGCCGAAGCCCGCGATCGTGCCGGTGCAGACGCCAGCGATCACGGAGGTGTGCCGGAACTCCTCCCGAGCGGCGGGGTTCGAGATGTGCACCTCGATGACGGTCGATCCGGTGCCGGTGAGCGTCGCGAGGGCGTCCCGCAGCGCGTACGAGTAGTGGGTGAAGGCGGCTGCGTTCAGCACGACCGCCTCGCCGGTCCCGACGGCGGCGTGGATCCACTCCACCAGCTCCGCCTCGGAGTTCGTGAAGCGTGTCTCCGTCTCGATGCCGAGCTCCCCTGCCCAGCCGGCCACGGCATCGGCCAGGTCGGCGGCGGTGAGGCTGCCGTAGACCTCGGGCTCGCGCACGCCGAGCAGCGAGAGGTTTGGGCCGTTGAGCACCAGTGCGCGCGTCATGGGTGGAAGCCTAGCGGCGCGCGAGTGCCACACTCGGATTGGATGCGGCTGTCGCCCTAGCTGTTGCGTCTCATGAGGTTGGTATCGCGGGGGTGAGGGAGGGATAGGTCCTTCGACGGCAGGATGGAAGTACCACTACATCCGCCCGCTATCGAGAAAACGGACCTATCCCTCATGTCTCACGCTA
>JAUIBG010000139.1 GCA_030428165.1 Actinomycetes bacterium | reverse complement strand
GATCTTGCGCACCGGCACGCCGATTCGCCTGAACTCCTCGGCCGCGAAGTCCGTCGTGGCGACGACGGTGGAGAAGCGCCGTGCCGTGCCGCGGTTGTGCCAGTCGGCCACCGCCTCGACGGCCTCTGCCTCGGCGAGCGACGGAGGGAGGTTGGCGCCCAGCACGCCGTCGGCGCGCTCGTGCGCGAAGAACACGCTGGGGATGCCGCGGTTGTGCGCCCAGGTGCCGATCGACCTCAGCGTGGTGCGGTCCGAGACCTCGATGACGTCGGGGTGGAACTCCTTGAGCAGGTTCTTGACCCGTCGCGGCCGCGAGATCACGCGGTAGCCGCCTGACAGCGGCACCAACGGCGCGTGCAGCGTGACCCTGCGCCCGAACTCCGTCATCTCGTCTGTGGACGTCTTGCCCGGCACGATCATGAGGTAGTCGTGGCCGCGCTCGGTGTAGCCCCGGCCCAGTGCGTGCATCGTCGTGCGCAGCCCGCCGGAGGTGGGTCCGTAGAAGTTGGCGATGTGGGCGATCCTCACGGCGTCACCTCCTCGTCCTCCGGCAGCGGCTCGAGCGGCTGAGGGCGGTTGCGGTGGTCGGCGATCGCATCCTCGTAGTGGTGGATGAGGCTCTCGCACACCTTGTCCCATGTGCGGCCCTCGACGGAGACGCGAGCGGCATTCGAGAACGCCGCCCTGCGCTCGTCGTCCTCGACGAGCCCGCGCACCGAGGCGACCATCTCGTCGAGCTCGCCGGGCGTGTAGAGGTAGCCGGTCTCGCCGGGGTCGACCAGGTCGATGGGGCCCCCGCGCCGCGGTGCGACGACCGGCACGCCGCTGGCCAGCGCCTCCTGGATCGTCTGGCAGAACGTCTCGAGCTCGCCGCAGTGGACGAACAGGTCGAAGCTCGCATACTCGCGCGCCAGCTCCTCGCCCGAGCGGAACCCCTCGAAGTGCGCGTCGGGCAGCAGTGCCTGGAGCTTCTCCCGCGACGGCCCATCGCCCACGATCACGATCGAGATCCCCGGGATGTCTGCGAGCCGAGCGAGATCCTCGACCCGCTTCTCCGCCGCGAGACGACCCACGTAGCCGACGACGACCTCCCCGTTCGGCGAGTACTTCGCGCGCAGGTCGGGGTCCCGCTTGGACGGGTGGAATCTGCCGGCGTCAACGCCGCGCGGCCACAGCCGCATGCGCTCGACGCCCAGCTGCTCGAGCTGCCGGATGGTGTACGTCGAGGGTGCGAGGGTGAGGTCCGCGCGCTGGTGGATGTTGCGCACGCGGTTCCACAGGATCGACTCGGACCAGCCTGCGTTGTAGCGGCTCGCGTAGGAGGGGATCTCGGTCTGGTAGATCGCCACCGTGGGCAGGTCGAGGTCCTGGGCCGCCTTGAGCGCTGTCCACCCGAGCATGAAGGGCGACGCGAGATGGACGACGTCCGGCTGGAAGTCCTCGAGGATGCGGGAGAGGCGGCCGACGCCCGTCAGGGACACGCGCACGTCGCTGTATCCGGGCCATCCCATGGCCGGCACGCGGGTCACCGTCGCGACGCCGTAGCGCACCGGGCCGCGCGCTCCGCGGAACTCCGGGGTGATCACGAGGGCCTCGTCCCCGCGCTTCGTGAGGTGCTCGATGGTGCGCAGGAGCGAGTTCGTCACCCCGTTGGAATGGGGGAGGAACGACTCGGCAACCAAGGCGACCTTCACTCCACCATTGTCCCCTCTTCCTGGGAAAAGGGCGAATGTTTCGGGAGTCGCTCCTGGTGAATGTCCGTTGACGGCCGGGTGACATCGAGGTGACGCGCTCGTGCGCCTGCCGCCACAATGGGGGCATGCCACGCCCCCTCGCCGCCGCACGCGTCCGCCTCGTCGGAGTCCTGGCGCTCGCCGCAACCATCGCCATCTCGCTCGTCACGGCGGCGCCTGCGCACGCGCACACCGACCTGGCGGGATCGACGCCGGAACCGGGGGAGACGGTAGAGGAGCTCGACCGCGTCGAGGTGGCGTTCACCGGCAACCTGCTCGACATCGGCGCCGAGCTGGTGCTCACTGACGGCGCTGGCGAGCGGCACGAGCTCGAGGTCGAGTTCCCGTCGCAGATGGCCGTCGCCGCAGACGTGGCCGATGCCGCACCCGGGTCCGCGACTCTCGCCTGGCGCGTGGTCGCCGAGGACGGTCATCCGCTCGAGGGCACGATCGACTTCACGATCTCCGGGCCCGCGGTCGACCCCGGCGAGCCGACGGCGTCGGCCGCTCCGACTCCGGAGGAGACGCCGTCGACGGCGGCCACGGCGCCCGAGCCGGACGCGTCCGCCGTGCCTGGCGCGGGCGATGCCTCCGCGGAGAGCGACGACGGGTCCGCGGCGTGGTGGATCGTCGCCGCCGTGATGGCGATCGTCATCGTCGCTGGCCTGCTGGCGTGGCTCGCGTCGCGTCGATCAGGCTCCGGCACGTCAGCCGGTGGCGACGCGGAGTAGACGGGTACTCTCCTTGGCGACGGGAGCGACGACACTTCGGGAGGCGCCATGAGCGACGCTGAGATGTCGGCGACCGCCCAGGACTACGTCAAGGTGATCTGGAACGCCCAGGAGTGGAGCGACGAGCCCGTCACGACGTCCTTCCTCGCGCGCAGGCTCGGAGTCTCGGCCCCCACCGTCTCGGAGACTGTCAGGAGGCTGTCGGCCGCCGGTCTCGTCGAGCACGTCCCGCGCGGGGCGGTGACGCTCACGCCCAGGGGGCGTCGCGAGGCGCTCGGCATGGTCCGCAGGCACCGGATCATCGAGACGTTCCTGGTGTCCGAGCTGGGCTACGGCTGGGACGAGGTGCACGATGAGGCCGAGGTGCTCGAGCACGCCTGCTCCGACCGCATGATCGAGGCGATGGACTCCAGGCTGGGTCACCCGACGCGCGATCCGCACGGCGACCCGATTCCGCAGCCGGACGGCTCCGTGCCCTCGCCGCCCGCCGTCAATCTCGCCGAGGCTCCCGCCGGCACGTGGACCGTCGCGCGCCTGGCGGACTCCGATCCCGACCTGCTGAGATACCTGGGCGAGTCCGGGCTGGTGCTGGACGCCCGCGTCGATGTGGGGGAGCGGCCCCCGTACTCCGAGGGCGTGTCGCTGCGAGTCGAGGACGCGGAGGCGGTGCTGCTGGGCTCCGAGGCCGCAGCCGCGGTGTGGGTCATTCCACACGCGAGGTCCTGAGCCCCGCGCGGTCCGCACTACCCTAGGGCGCATGATCCTCCGCCTCGGCACGCTCGCGCGCGAGCTGGCGACGGCGCAGGCGCAGGCCGCCGGGGATGCGATCAGGGATGCGGGGCATGCGCTCGGCTACGAGATCGACATCGAGATCGTCACCGTCGCGGGAGGAGCGTCGTCGCGACCGCGCGGACCGATCCTCGTCACAGCGCTCAGATATGCGCTGCTGTCCGGCGATGTCGACGTGGTCGCGTACGCGCCGACGGATGCGATCGGCGCCGAGGACCTCGGGACCGTCACCGCCGCCTTCCTGCCCCGGGCCGATGCCCGAGAGGCGCTGTGTGCTCAAGGATCCAGCCTCGACGAACTCGCGCCCGGCGCCCGCATCGGCGCCTCGAACGACTTCCAGGCCGCGCAGCTGCGCGCCCTGCGGGACGACCTCGAGATCGTCGACGCGTGGGAGCCGCCGTACAAGCGGCTGGCGCGCCTGGGCGAGGACGTCGACGCGCTGCTGATGTCCAGGGCCGAGCTGTCGTGGGTGGGGCGTGACGACGCCGTCGACCAGACGTTCGAGCTCGAGGCGTTCATCCCGCGCGCGGGCCAGGGTGCCATCGCGGTCGACGTGCGCCGTGACAGCCCCGCGTTGCTGCTGGACGTGCTGGCCTCATGCGACGACCCCGACAGCAGAGCCGCGATCGACGCCGAGGCCGCGGCGCTCGCCGTGCTCGAGCGCGGATGCACGGTGCCCGTGGGCGCGCACGCCACCGTGTCCGGCACGAGCGTCGAGGTGCTGGCGAGGGCGACGAGCCCGTCAGGGCGCCTCGCGCAGAACGAGGCGGGCCGCGGTCCCGCCCAGGAGGCGGCCGCGGTCGGGCGTGCGACTGCGCACGCTCTGCTCGCCCGCGACACCAACCGCCTCGCCCGCATCTGACCGCCCATCAGGGGGCACCCAGTTGTTTCCCAGGGGTAATCGGCATGAAACCTCGGATTCGTAGGGTCGTCGCATCGCGTGGCGGTGCCGCCTAACCCTCCGCCGCGCAGGGAGGTGCAGGATGGGGCCCATCCTCGTGGGATACGCGACGGAGCCCGGGCACGAGGGGACGCTCGAGCGGGTGCTCGAGGACGCAGGGAACGCGCTGGGAGAGGCGCTGTCGCTGCAGGTGGAGACGAGGCTCGCTGCCGCGGGCTCGGATCACCTCGCCGAGGTGCTCGACGGCATCCCCCGCTCGGACACTGCGGCGGCGATCATCGTCCCGCTGGTCGTGACCTACTTCGACGATGCGCTCGCGGACATCGCCTCAGCCTCGTCGGGTCGCTCCGATGTCGTGACCGCGCCTCCGCTGGGCACCGGCGACTCCGTGATCGCCATGCTGACGGCGCGGGTCGACGGCCTCGACGTCCCTGACGACGCCACGATGGTGATCGCGGTGGCGGGTCCGCATGACGAGGGATCCGACGTGCTTGCTGATGCGCTGCGCGCCGCATGGTCGGGTCCGGTCCGCGTCGGAGCCGCAGGCGAGGTGGCCGATGCGGTGGCCGCCGCGCGCGCGTACGGGGAGGAGGGCACGGTGGCGATCGTCTCGACGCACGTCACCGACTGCCCCGGCCAGCAGGAGCTGGCGGCCGCAGGAGCCGACGTGGTGACGCCCCCGCTCGCAGACGATCCCGGTCTCGTCGCGCTGATCATGCGCCGCTACTCGATGGCGTGGCACGAGGCCACCGGCGGCTGACCTACTTGAACAGGCCCATGAGGCCGCGCTGCAGGCCTCTGGTGAGCTCGCGAGTCGCGGTGCGCGCGATGTCGCGCGCCATCTTCGACTCCAGCACGTCGGACACGAACGACCCGTCGTCCTGTGCCTTGCCGCGCCCGGGCTTCCTGGCCGTGTCCTTCGTCGCGTCGTCCTCCGCGGCGGCCTGAGCCTCGGCGCGGGCGGCGGCGCGCTCGGCGAGCAGCTCGTAGGCGCTCTCGCGGTCCACCTGGGTGCCGTACTTCGGGGTGAGGGTGCTCGCTGCGACGATGCTCGCCGTGGTCGTCTCGGGGGCGGTGTCCATGCTGGAGCGCGGCGGCACCATGCGGGTCCACGCGACCGGCGTGGGAACGCCCTTGCGGCCCTGCACGGTGACGATCGCCTCGCCGATGCCCAACTGCGTCAGCGTCTGCTCAAGGTCGTACGGCGACATCGGATAGGTCCTGGCGGTCGCCCGGAGCGCCGTGGCGTCGTCGGGTGTGAAGGCGCGCAGCTGGTGCTGGACGCGTGATCCCAGCTGGGCCAGCACATCGGCCGGGATGTCCTTGGGGGTCTGCGTGGCGAAGAAGACGCCCACGCCCTTCGACCTGATGAGGCGCACGGTGGTGACCACCTGGGTGAGGAAGTCCTTGGACGCGTCCGCGAACAGCAGGTGGGCCTCGTCGAAGAAGAACACGAGCCTGGGCCTGTCCTCGTCTCCCACCTCGGGAAGGTCCCTGAACAGGTCGGCGAGCAGCCACATCACGAAGGTGCTGAACAGTGCGGGGCGATCCTGCAGCTGCGGCAGCTGAAGCGAGGAGATGATCCCGCGTCCGTCCGCATCGATGCGCAGGAGGTCGGCCGTGTCGAAGGCGGGCTCGCCGAAGAAGTCGTCGCCGCCCTGGGTCTGCAGCGTCGCGATCTCGCGCAGGATCACGCCGGCGGTCGACGTCGCGATGCCGCCGATCGCCTTGAGCTCCGGCTTGCCCTCGTCAGAGGTGAGGTGCTGGATCACGGCGCGCAGGTCGGCGAGGTCGAGGAGTGCGAGACCGTTAGCGTCCGCCCAGGCGAAGATCAGGGTGAGGGCGGACTCTTGGGTGTCGTTGAGCTCGAGGACCTTCGCCATGAGTAGGGGGCCGAAGTCGGTCACCGTGGTCCTCAGGGGCACGCCGGTGCCGACGCCTCCGAGCGCGTAGAGCTCGAGCGGGTAGCCGGTGGGCGACCAGGCGCAGCCGATGTCCTCGGCTCGGGCGGCGATGAAGTCCTTCGCCTCGCCTGGCATCGCCAACCCGGTGAGGTCGCCCTTGATGTCCGTGAGGAACACGGGGACCCCGGCATCGGACAGCGACTCGGCGATGCCCTGCAGCGATCTCGTCTTGCCGGTGCCTGTCGCGCCGGCGATCAGGCCGTGGCGGTTCATCATCGCCAGCGGGATCCTCACCTGGGCTGACTCGGTGGCGGACTCGCCCTGCACCAGCGCGCCGAGAGTGATGGACTCGCCCTCGAACTCGTATCCGGCCGCGACGACCGCGGCGTAGTCGGGGGAGTTGGGGTCCTGCGGCAT
>JAUIBG010000138.1 GCA_030428165.1 Actinomycetes bacterium | reverse complement strand
GCGGGACCCCCTGATTGCTGCCGCCGTGGAACGCGACCGAGCCTTCGGGCCGGAAGTTCGTGTTGAGATCGCTGTCGACCAGATGCACACCCTGCGTCGTCATGTCGAAGCCGGGCGGGGCGAGGACATGCACCTCCTCGGTGCGGACCCTCAGCAGGGCGACGCCGAAGTCATCGGTGGCGCCGATCGGATCCAGCAGTCGAGCGGTGTGGGGTCCGGCGGCCAGGACCACCGTGTCAGCGAGGATCCGGCGCCCATCGGCGAGAGTCACGCCGCGGACGCGGTCCGCGCTCACGTCGACCGTGGCGACCGCCGCCGGCATCGACACGCGCGCACCGGCCCGCCGCGCCGCGTCGAGCAGATTGACCGCCGCGAGCGCCGGATCCGAGACGTAACCCGACTGGTCGGTGTAAACCGCGCCGGCGAGGAACTCATCGGGGTCCTCCCAGAACGACTCGTCGTCGATCGGCCGAGGCGGACCGAACCGGTGCGGATCGAGATAGGGGAAGCGCGTCTCGGTCTCCTCCAGCGACCACCGTTCGAACCCCACCCCCGCCTCGCTCATCGCCCGCTCGATCTGGGCGAGCGAGCCGTCGCCGGGGTCCAGCAGCAGCGAACCGGAATGGCGGAAGCGAGCGAGGTGCTCACCCGGCCCCGCATCGAGGAACTCCGCCCAGTCGTGCCAGATCGTCAGCGCGTCATCCGAGAGCGCCGAGGTGTGCGCGTCACCGGCGTGGACGCGCACGATCGCGGCGGAGGACGAGGTCGAGCCGGTTCCCGCCGCGCTGCTGCGGTCCAGGACGAGGACGTCGTGACCTGCCCGCGCCATTTCCAAGGCGATGCTCGCGCCGATGACGCCGGCCCCGATCACGAGAACCTCTGCGCGGGTGTCGTCGGTCATTCAGACACCCCAGCCCTCGTGGGGCTCGTGCGCACCGGCCTGCTTCACGAAGGCCTCGCGCAGATCGGAGACGAGCTCGCCGTCGAAAGTGAGCAGGAAGATGCCCGCGAGGGTGGCTGCTTCGCCGTTGTTCATCTCCGTCACCCACCACTCCACGGCCGCGCGGTCGCCCTGGATCACCGGGACGCCGTAGCGGAAGTCGATCTCGGAGACGCCGACGAGGGCGCGCTCCCAGAAGCCCTTGATCGCCTCGGTGCCCACATAGGGCTGGTCGAGGAACGGGCTGTTGCGATAGACACCGTCCGCGGGATGCAGCGCGGCCGCGGCATCCGCGTCGGCCTCCCGCCACACGCGACCGAATTCATCCAGCCACCCGGTCACGGTCTCGAGGGAAACAGTCATGGGGGTCTTCCTTTCAGGCGTCGTTGCGCGCGGCGAGCTCTTCGTTCTCGCGCAGGATGGTGAGGATCAGTCGGGCCGTGCCCTCGGGGTAGACCACGTTGGGGCTGTGGCGGCCGTCGATCTCGACGGCGCGGCCGAGCGGCGCGTGCCGGGTGATCTGCTGCGCCCATCCGGGCTCCACGAACGGGTCGTCCTTCCCGGCGACGGCGACGACGGGGACCGTCGTCGTGGCCAGCGTCTCGGGGTATCGGTCGGCCGAGGGCGGCGGACTGAACGGCGCGGGCATCATCGGCGCCAGGACCGACCGGTAGTTGGCCGCGCCGGCTCCCGCCATGCGGATCGCGACCTGATCGTCGAAGCCCGTGAACTGTCCGTTGGCGAACCGCACGAGACGGGCCATGTCCTCCACGGTCCCATCGAACCGGCCGAGGTGCTCCATGCCCTCGGCGGTCCGGTACGGCCCACCCGTGCCCCCGAACGAGACGACCGATCGCACCCGGTGCGCGAACCAGTCGGTCGTGACCGCCCGCAGCGCAAGCGCACCGCCGAAGGAGTTGCCGACGAGGTGCGCCTGCGCGTGCGAAAGGCCCAGTTCGTCCAGCAGTGCGGCGATCTGGTGCAGCCGGAGATCGTACGGCGGCGCGTCGAACTGCACGACCTTGCTCGACGCCCCGTAGCCGAACAGATCGGGGGCGATGACACGGTAGTGCTCGGCGAGGATCGGGATGAGCGGTCCCCAGCTGGCTTCCGCCGACGCTCCGAACGCGCCCTCGTGCGCGAGCACGAGAACCGGGGCGTCGCCGCGCCCCGCGTGGAGGTAGGTCGTCACCAGCCCGTGGTGGGAATAGCTGCTCGTGTCGAAGTGGGCAGTCATGGTCTTCTCGCTCTCGTCGGTCAGGGGAGGAACTCGTGGTCGGTGGGATCGACGCGCTCGGTCAGCTCCCAGTACTCGATGTTCGTGTAGGGCCAGATCGCGGTGACCCGGCCCGAGGCGTTCTGGTACCAGGTCCGCACGTACGGCTGACCCCACGCCATGCGGCGACTGCGGGCGTCGACGTAGTCGACGAAGCGGTCGAGGGCCTCCGGGCGCACGTCGATCCCCGTGGCACCGCGGTCGAGCACCTCGCGGATCGACTTGACGGCGAACTCGGCCGCCCTCTCGATCATGAAGTGCAGGCTGCCCTGCACGACGCCGCCCACGTTGGGGCCGTAGATCAGGAAGAGGTTGGGGAAGCCGGGCACCGTGATGCCGTTGTAGGCGCGGGCGTTGCCGGCCCAGAACTGGTGCAGACTGACTCCGCCGCGTCCGGTCACCTCGATGGCCTCGAGGAACTCCGAGGGCCGGAACCCGGTGGCGTAGATCACGACATCGGCGGGATGGCCGACTCCCTCGCCGTCTATGATCTCCGTCTCGGTGAACCGTGCGATTCCCGAGGTGACCACCGTGGTCTTGGGATCCAGCAGCGCGCGGGCCCATACGCCGTTGTCACGCAGCATCCGCTTCGCCCCCGGCGGGTAGCCGGGGATCGCGATCCGCAGCAGGTCGGGACGCGACTCCAGCTGCTCCTCGATCCGCGACGTCAGGTAGTCGCGCAGTTCCTGATTCTTCCGGGAGATGCTCAGGGGGGCGCCGTCCCAGTCGTCCTCGACGGTGACGGTGTGGGCGCGTCCCTCGATGCCGGTGAGGATCACCCACAGGCGGAACCACTGTGCGAAGTGGGGCACCTTGTCGACCAGCCACGTGAACACCTCTCCGACCTCGTCGTGGTAGTTCGGCGCCGGGAGCATCCAGGGGGCGCTGCGCTGGAACACCGTCAGTGAGCCGACCTGGTCGACGATCGCCGGAACGATCTGGTAGGCGCTGGCCCCGGTGCCGATCACGACGACGTTCTTGCCGGTGAGGTCGACCCCGTGGTCCCATTCCTGCGAATGCATGGTGTCGCCGTGGAAGCGCGACGCCCCCTCGAACTCGGGAATGTGGGGGCGGTCCAGAAGCCCGAGTCCGCTCACGACAGCGGCGAACCTGCGCACCTTCTCGACGCCGTCGCGATCGATCGTGGTCGCCTCCCAGACTCCGTCGGCGTCGTCCCAGCGCAACCGTGACAAGCGGGTGTCGAACTCGATCGCATCCCTCAGTCCTGCCCGGTCGACCACCTCGTTGAGGTAGTCTGCGATCTCCCCGCCCTCGGCGAACTGGTGGGGCCAGTCGCCGCGCTGCGCGAACGAGTAGGAGTACCCGAAGGTGGGTGTGTCCAGCCGAACCCCCGGATAGGTGTTCTTCGCCCATGTGCCGCCGAGGTCCTCGCCGGCTTCGATGTGGACGTAGGGCAGACCGGTCTGGGCGATGCGATAGGCCGCGGCGACTCCCCCGACGCCGGCACCGACCACGAGCACCGGGAATTCCCGATCCGGCGCCACCTCCTCGACACGCCAATCCGGCTTGCCGCCGTGCGCGGGCGCGAGCGCGAGCTCATGGCTGAGCATGTCGGCCCACTCGTCACGACCGCCGCTGAGGAAGCCGAGCAGCTCGAGCCGGCGCTCGTCGCTGAGCACGCCGACACCGGTGATCCCCTCGTCACGGAGGCGCTTGAGACCAGCCAGGGCCACGTCGATCGCGCGCTCCTGCTGCTGCGGTGTCATGCCACCGTGCGGTACCGGCGCCGTGTCCATGGGAGTCAGCGGGGGGCGCAGCTCCTCGCTGAGGATCGACGGATCGTCCAGCGCCGCGGCGAGGGCGACCAGCAGCACGGGGAGCTCTGCGCTCCGCGCCACGCGCTCCAGTTCGGCATCACTCTCGGAGATAGGGGAGTAAGACGCCTGCCAGAAGAGGTCGTCGACCCCGTCCGTCGCCGGCGTCGATCTTGGGCTGACCGCTGTCATGGGCACGCTCCTCGCAATTGTCACCGATTACGTAATCGGATGACGACTCCTGTGGTCCACGAGTCGCTCATCCGTCCTCGCCGTAGGTGCGGGGAATCGGCGTCAGACCGCGAGATCGTCGCGGAAATGCCGATCATCCGCACCAGATTCGGCACGCTGTCGAGACTAAGCATATACGTAAGCGTGTTACACTGGTGTTGCGTGCAGCCCGAAGGTGGTAGCCGACGTACGAGGGTCCAGACGAGTCCGATCCCCCCAGGGAGGCACAATGGGTGATGCCGCATCGAGCGGACTGCTCGAAGGGCTCCACGAGATCTCATCCGTGGGCCGTGACCGGCATCGGGGCGGCTACTCACGGCACCTGTGGGATCCCGCCGAGTTCGAGCTGCGCGAGTGGTTCGCCTCGCGGGCCGAGAAGATCGGCCTCGAGGTGGAGACCGACCGCAACGGCAACATCTGGGCATGGTGGGGCCCCCCGGGCCCCGACGCTCTCGTGATCGGCAGTCACCTCGACTCCGTTCCCGGTGGAGGCGCGTTCGACGGGCCCCTGGGCGTGGAGAGCGCCTTCGAAGCCGTGCGAAGGATCAAGGCGACCGGGATCCTGCCTCGGCGGCCTCTGGCCGTGATGGCCTTCGCCGAGGAAGAGGGGTCGCGCTTCGGCGTCGCCTGCCTCGGCTCCCAGCTGCTCACCGGTGCGATATCACCCGAGTACGTGCGATCTCTGAGGGACGAGAACGGCGTGTCGTTCGCCGACGCGGGCCGCCGCGTCGGCTTCGACACCGACCGCATCGGACGCGACGACATGGCGCTGTCGCGCATCGGCCTGTTCATCGAGTTGCACGTCGAACAAGGGCGCGGCCTCATCAATCTCGGGAGCCCGACCGCCATCGCATCGCGCATCCTCGCCCACGGCCGGTGGACGCTCACGTTCCGCGGACAGGGCAATCATGCCGGCGCCACTCTCATGTCCGACCGCGACGACCCAATGGTCTCGGCCGCCCGTGCTGTCCTGGAGGTGCAGCAGGCAGCACTCGACTTCCCCGGCTCCCGCGCCACGGTCGGGCGGATGACGGCGCTTCCCGGCGGAGCGAACGTCATCCCCTCGTCGGTCACCATGTCACTGGATGCGCGAGCCTCCTCCGACGAGGAGACGAGGGCCCTGGTCGAGACGATCGCCGGACGAGTCCGCGCGACCGAGTTCGTGGAGAACTCCTGGAGCCCTGAGGTGCATTTCGATCGTGCGCTGGCGGAGACGGTGACCCGCGCCATCGGCGACGTACCCGTGCTCCCCAGCGGGGCCGGCCATGACGCGGGCGTGCTCGCTGCCGTCGTGCCGACCGCGATGATCTTCGTCCGCAACCCCGACGGCGTCTCGCACGCACCCGGTGAGTACGCTGAGCTGGACGACTGCCTCGCCGGAATCCAGGCGCTCGAGGACGTCGTGAGGAGCCTCGTATGACCGTGTGGTGCGAGCGACTCGTCCTGGACGGCGTCGTGCACGATCGTGTCCGGCTGACCGCCGACGCCACCGGCGCGACCAGCGGGTTCATCACCGATGCCTCGCCCGCGCCCGGAGACCTGGTGCTCGGCACCGCCGTCCCGGGCGCGGCGAACGCCCACTCGCACGCCTTCCACCGGGCCCTTCGAGGGCGCACCCACGGCGACGGCGGGGACTTCTGGACGTGGCGGGAGCTGATGTACCGTACGGCGTCGCGGCTCACCCCGGCGCGGTACCGCTCGCTGGCGGCGGCCGTGTTCGCCGAGATGCTCACGGCCGGCTACACCGCGGTGGGCGAGTTCCACTACGTGCACCATCAGCCCGGCGGCACGCCCTACCCGCACGAGATGGAACTGGCGGTCGCCGCAGCAGCCGCCGATGTCGGCATCCGTCTCACGCTTCTCGATACCGCATACCTGGCCGGTGGCGTCGGCGAGCGGCTGTCGGCCGAGCAGGCGCGCTTCGGCGACGGGTCGGCCGAGGCCTATCTGCGTCGGTGGCAGGAACTGTCGACACTGATACCCGGCCTGGGCGCGGCGATCCACTCCGTGCGCGCCGTCTCCTCCACCGACATCCGCACGATCGTCGAAGGACTCCCCGACGACGTTCCGGTGCACATCCATCTCTCCGAGCAGCCCAAGGAGAACGAAGCCTCGCTCGCGGCCTACGGCGTCACGCCGACCGGCCTGCTCGCACGCGAGGGCGTGCTCTCGACTCGTGTGAGCGTGGTGCATGCGACGCATCTCACCGAGGACGACGTCCGCGAGCTCGGCGGAGCCGGGGTCAGCGTTGTGATGTGCCCGACCACCGAGGGCG
>JAUIBG010000137.1 GCA_030428165.1 Actinomycetes bacterium | reverse complement strand
TGAAGGGCCGGGACAAGGAGCTCGCGGACACCTGGGAGCACTTCAGCCGCCTGCGCGACCAGCACGCCGGGAACGCCGACCGGATCGCGCAGATCCGCGAGGAGGAGAAGCGCAAGATCGCGGCGATCAACGCGAAGCACAACGCCCGCGAGAAGTCGGAGCAGACCGAGCACGACGCGGACCTGCTGGCTGACCGCGAGTCGTTCATCAAGCAGACCAAGGCGCTGATCGAGAACACCAGGATCGACTTCTCGGCGATCGGCCTGGGGGAGTCCGGCCAGGCCAAGGCGCAGATGGACAAGCGCCTCGCGGAATCGCGGCGACTCTTCGATGACCTGATCGCCGAGGCCGAACGCCTGGGGCTCGAGACGACGGGGCTCGAGCAGGCCCGGCAGGACTCGCTCGCGACGATCTCGGCCGACGGAAATCGGCGCTTGCTGGACATCGAGGAGCGCGCCGCAGAGGACCGTCGCCGACTGGCGGAGCGTGAGAAGCGCGAGGCGGACCGGCAGCGGCGCGAACTCGCCGACCAGGCCGCGGTCAACGACCCGGGAGCGGGCGCGCAGCGGGCCGTCGAGCAGATCGAGGAGTCCTTGAAGCCGGGCCGCGTCGCGCAGCAGCTCACCTTCGACACGCACGCGGCGCTGTCCGACTCCCTGTTCGACATCGCGACGAACGCGAAGTCCGCGGGCGACGCGTTCCGCGACTTCGGCAAGAGCGTGGCCGCCTCCCTGATCGACATCGCCGCGCAGCAGACCGCGCTGTTCGCGATCAAGGGCCTGTTCACCCTGCTCGGTGTCGGCGGGCCTGCGGCCGGCGCGGCAGGGGCTGCGACGGGCGGTGGTGGTGGAGCCCCGTTCGGTGGCGTTCTGACCGGCCTCCTGAACCGCCAGCACGCCAAGGGCGGCATCGCCGACCGCCCGTCGATCTTCGGTGAGGCTGGGCCGGAGGCCGCGGTCCCGCTACCCGACGGACGCCGCATCCCCGTGAAGCTCTCCGGCGGCGGGCAGGGCGTGACCGTCCAGGTGACGCAGCACATCTCGCCGCAGCTCATCGACGCCAAGGGGGCCGAGGCCGTCCTGGCCCGCTCGGCCAAGACCATCGGCGACATCGTGACCGACCAGCTCGGCCGCAACGCCAACCTCCGTCGCCGCACGCGCGACACCGCACGAGGACGCTGATCCATGACGACCACGACCCGCGACTACACCGACGCCGGCGCGACGACCCGCCAGCAGCACGTCGACAACCGCTCCGTCGGCGGGACCAGCGGCGATCTCGTCAAGGTCCAGGAGACCGGCGGGCAGCTCGACTTCGGCGGCTCCTCGACCGGCAACGCGATCAACGCGGGAACGAGCGACTCGTGGTCGAGCGTGCTGTCCTGCGACGGCTTCGAGACGATCGTGCTGAAGATCGAGACGAGCAAGTCCTCGCCGAACGTCGAGATCCGCGTCTGGCTCGGCGACGGCAACGCCACGCAGGGCTGGGCCCGCGGCGAGAAGATCACCGTCAAGACGTCGAACAAGCAGGGCGGGGGTAACATCCCGGCGACGCTCGCCACCGGGTACCGGCACGCGGAGCCCGTCTCGGTGCCGACGCTCGGCGCGAAGTCCTTCAAGGTCGAGCTCGTCACCGTCGGGCAGGGCAACGTGCACGTCTGGGCGGACGCCCGGTGAGCCGGATCACCACCTTCGTCGGTGACTTCCCGACCGTCGCGGCCGTGCCGCCGCCGGCGCCGGACCCGATTCCGCCCGCGCCCGGTGACCCGGCACCGACCTACCCGGACTACGTGGTCGCGCCCGGATCGATCGTCCAGGAGACGAGCATCCCGGACGAGGGGACGGCGGTCGGGACGCTCACGATCTCGCCGTCGTACTCGATGCGGCAGTCCTACGAGTACGCGGGCTCGACGACGTTCCGGCCCGAGCAGGGAAACCGCACGGTCTACACGCAGACGCGCAGCTCGCGCAGCGGCTTCCGCCTCGTGTTCAACGGCCTGACCACGACCGAGAAGAGCACCCTGATGACGTTCTTCGACGACCACCACACGCCGGGCGGCGTGGTCCCGTTCAACTGGACCCCGCCGGGCGGATCCGCCGGCGTCTATCGGCTGCACTCGCCGGCCGTCCCGGCGGCCAAACGCGGCGGCGCGGTGTGGAACGTCGTCGCTGATCTCGTGGAGCTGCGCTGATGCCGTCGGCCGCACTCATCGCCGAGTCGAACAAGCAGCGCCAGGCGAAGGCGTGGTTCTGGCTGTACGACATCGAGCTCGACACGAACGCTACCGAGTCCCGCTGGCTCTCGCTGGCCGGCACCGACGAGGACGTGACGTACCGGGGCCGCACCTACACGGCCTACCCGGTCACGCACGGCGACATCGAAGCGACGGGGGGCGGGGACATCCCGAAGCTCGACGCGGCGATCTCGAACGTCGACGGGAGCGCGGCCGAGTTCCTGCGCACGTACGACGGGCTCGAGGACCGGCGCATCCGCATCCGGTTCGTGCACGAGGACCTGGTGAGTCTGGACGTCGACACGGTCCCGTACGACACGAAGATCGCGTCGGCGACCATCCGCAACGAGGTGGTGGTCTTCCAGCTCGGCGAGCCGCCGCTCCACGCGCTGTTCTTCCCGTCGGGCGTCTTCTCACGGCTGAAGTGCCGCCACCGGTTCCGCGGGCCGCGCTGCGGCTGGACGAGCGCGCAGGCGGGATCCGCGGCGTCCTGCGACCTGTCGCTCGACGGTCCGAATGGGTGCGTGGCGCACAACAACGAGACGCGCTGGGGCGGGTACGCCTCGCTGCCGGGAGGGCGCTGAGATGGTGGACCTGCGGAACTGGATCGGCATCCCGTACGCGGAGCAGAACTGCCTGCAACTCGCGATCGCGGTGGCGCGCTCTCGCGGTTTCCCCGTGCCGTCTCGCAGCGAGATCTGGGAGATGCCGCAAGCGTCGGACGACTGGTGGGCCTGGTGGGAGCCGCGTGAGTCGGCCGAGCCGGGTGACGTGGTCGTGGTGTGCGGCAACCCCCACGGGGTCGGGACGCTCGACTCGCAGGGCTACGTGCTCACGACCACGCCGGACACGAACTCGATGCTGGTGCGGCGCCGAACGTTCCTCGCGCTGCCGATCTCGGGCATCTACCGGCCGCGCAAGGCAGCGCGGCTGCCGCGGGTGGCGTCGTGACGACCGCCCTCGCTCCCGTGTTCGCGACCGCGACGCTCCACCTGGTGGATACGCCGTTCCTCGCGAAGAGCCGCCAGACGATCCGGATCAAGCCCGGGACGTCGATCGCCCAGGCGCTCTCGGACCACTGGCCGGAGCACTGGCAGGACGATCTCCTGCTCGACGTCTCGTGCAACGGCCACGTGGTCGAGGACTTGTGGACCGTCGTCGAGCCCGGCCAGGTGTGGTCGGTCATGCCGAAGCACGGCGACCCGATCACGCTGGGTACCGCGGTCGCCGGCTTCCTGACCGGCACGGTGGGGCTCGGTGCGGCCGTGGCGACGGTTTCAGCGATCGTCATCACGGCGGGCATCTACTACGGGGCGAGCAAGCTCCTCGCTCCGTCCACGCCGAGCATCGACCAGCCGGACGGCGGGGGCTCGAGCACCTACCGGTGGGAGGGCGTGCGCACCGACTACGCGCCCCTCGGCGGGCCCGTTCCGGTCGTGTATGGGGAGCGCATCGTCGGCGGCCGGGTGATCTCCTACTTCATCCGCAGCAAGCGCGGCTCGGGCGGGGGGCTGCGCGGCGAGCTCTGGATGTCGTTCGCGCTGTCCGAGGGACCGATCGCGGGCATCGGCGGCACGGAGCGCGAACTCACGAACGCGACCGGCAACGACATCCCGGAGAGCATCTGGATCAACGGCACGCCGCTGCGCGACATTCCGGGCGCGCGGATCTCCACGCGCTTCGGGACCAACACGCAGTCCGCGGTGCCCGGCTTCAACGACCAGGTGCTCCAGCGACCGGTCGGCCTGCAGCTCGTGCGCGGGACCACGCTCACGTACCAGACCCGACAGCCGGTCTCGGCGGTCGAGTTCGGCGTGCGGTTCCCCAAGGGCCTGATGAAGATCGACGCCACGAGCGGGGGCGCGATCTACAGCGAGCCGATCGAGTTCCGCTGGCGATTCCGCGAGACGGGCACGACCGACTGGTCGGATTGGGACACGTTCCGGATCCGCGAGCGCCAGCCGGGCGACTTCACCAAGAGCGTGGACCGGGAGCTGCCGGCCGTCGCCAACTACCAGATCGAGATCGAGCGACTCACGGCGCCGCAGCGCGGTCAGACGACGCCGGACAAGTCGGAGCTCGAGTACGTGAACGAGGTCTTGGCGCGCGACTTCCGCTACATCGGCACCGCGCACGCCGACATCATCCTCACGGCGAACTCGGTCGTCTCCGGCGGCCGCCCGCAGTGCGAGTTCCTGGTGAAGGGCCGGCTGGTCCGTGTGTGGGACGGGGCCTCGGCCACGGACCCGAGCTTCGATCTCACCTGGACGCGATCGCCGTTCTGGATCGCGTACGACATCCTCACCAACACCGACTACTCGATCGGTGACGAGCTGCGGCACGCGACCTTCACGCTGGACGATTGGGAGGAGGGAGACACGGACGCCTCGGGCCTGGTCTTCGCCGACGTGGAGACCACCGTCGGGGCGAGCAGCGCGTCCGGGCAGGCGTTCGTCTACGTGCTCTCCGTCGAGGGCTTCGCGGAGGGCGACCAGGTCTATCTCGACAAGGGCAACGCGGGCGAGGAGCTGATCACGATCGCAGAGATCCCGCCGGCGGGCCCGCGGCGCCTGCGGGCCGTCTCGGCGCTCTCGAACACCCACGCGGTCGGCGTGACGGTCGAGCTCTACCACGCGCGCTACGAGGCCGACTGCGTGTACGACCAGGTGCAGAGCCCGTGGGAGGCCGCGAACGAGGTCCTCGCCACTGCGCGCGCGCAGATCGCCAAGCTCGGCAACCTCGTGCACCTGGTGCTCGGTAAGACCAAGCCGTCAGTGCTGCTCCTCACCGAGGGGAACATCGACGCCGAGGAGGGCTTCGAGGTCACGCGCCTCATGGCCAGGAACCAGCAGCCGAACCAGCTCGTGATGCAGTTCCCGAACCGCGAGAACCGCTTCGAGCTCGAGCCGCTGCCGGTCGACGCCGAGGACGCGAATCTTGCCCAGGGGGACGACGCGGACTACTGGACCCGCGAGGCGTTCCGTCCCAAGGACGAGGCCGTGCGAATGATCACCCGGCCGGCGCAGGTCCGTCGTCACGGCCGCTACCGTCTGCGCGCCATGCGGCTGCCCAAGTGGAAGGCCCGCGGGGTGACGAGCCTCCAGGCGCTCCAGGCGACGCTCGGCCAGGTGATCCAGGTCGCGCACCCGACGATGCTCGCTGTCACGTCCGGCCAGGTGGACGAGGCGGTCGCGTCCGGCGGGGGGACGATCAAGCTCGACCGCGAGGTGACGATCGCGGGCGGGACGACCTACGATGTCCGGGTCCGTGTCGGCGATGACGCCTGGGAGACGAAGACGGTCACAACGACCGCCGGCACCTACGCGGCCGGGACCGCGCTCACGATCTCGGGCACCTGGGGCGACGACGTGGCCAAGGGCGCGCCGTACGTGTTCGGTGTGCAGGACGAGATCATCATCCCGATGGAGATCACCAACTTCGTGCGCCGCACGGATCTGAAGATCGCCTGGGAGGCGATCCACCACGTGGAGAGCGTGTATGCCGACGCTTGACCCATCGACGACCGTGGCGCGGACCCGGGACGATCTCCCGCGGCTGGGGAAGCTGCCGCTCGACCCGACGAACGTCCAGGTGATCGAGACCGCGCCGGTGAGCGACGACCAGGGCGTGCACCGGCGCGTGCTGTTCGCCTGGTCGCTCGGCGACGATGCGCTCGAGGCCGTCCGGGAGTTCCGCGTCTACGTCCGGCCGGCGGACGCGCCCGAGTTCGACCTGATCGCGACGACCGAGAGCATGTCGGTGTACCCGTGCTGCGGGTTCTCGGTCGGAGTGCAGTACGAGGTCGCGGTGGTGTCGGTCGGCCTCGACGGCCCGAACCACCGGCCGCCCGACGCGAGCACGTCCCGGACGCTGTTCCAGATCTACGGCCAGGAGATGGTCCCGCCGCCGCCGACGGGCCTCCAGGTGCGCGCGCTCGACACCCGGACGCTGGTGCTCTGGACCCCGCCCGAATACGCGGCACCCGTGCAGTACGAGGTCCGGGTCGGGGGCGAGAACTTCGAGGGCTCGAAGATCGAGTGGCGAGGCCGCGAGACGTTCGCGATTCTCGACGATCTGATCCCGAAGGGCCTGGCGCCCAACGACTCGATCATCCACGTGGGCGCGATGACGATGACCGGTCTGGTGGGCGAGGTGGCGTCCGTCACAGCCCAGATCGACGAGCCGGCCGACACAGAGATCGTCGACGAGGACGTGGGGAACTTCGGGACCGGGACGCTCACCAACGTCGAGGAGTCGGGCTCCTACTTGGTGGTGTCGGACGGAGAGACCAGCGGCACGT
>JAUIBG010000136.1 GCA_030428165.1 Actinomycetes bacterium | reverse complement strand
CCGGTCGCGGAGTCGGGGCGCAGGTCGCCCGTCGCTTCGGAGCCGAGGGCTTCGACATCATCCTCGTCTCGCGCAACCAGGCCCACGTCGACGAGCTCGCGGCCGAGCTGAACGCCGAGGGTCTGCACGCACGCGGGTACCAGGCCAACGTCCGCGACGCCGCAGGTCTCGCGGCCACTCTCGACCGCGCCGCAGGCGAGATGGGCATGATCGAGGTGCTGGTGTACCAGCCGCTGCCGCAGCGCGAGTTCCTGCGCCCGGTGCTCGAGACGACCCCGGCCGATGCGCAGGCCGCCTTCGAGTTCTCCGTCATGGGACCGATCGCCGCCGTGCACCAGGTCAAGCAGGCGATGAAGTTCGCCGGCGGCGGCACGATCCTGTTCGTCAACGGCGGCACCGCGGTCGAGTCGCTCGCGAAGTTCGCGGGCACGTCGGTCGCGTTCGCGGGTCAGAGCGCGCTGGCGGAGATGCTCCACGAGACGCTCGCCGAGGACGGTACGTACGTGGGCCAGCTGATCATCCCCGGCGGGATCTCGGCCGACCATCCCAAGAAGAAGCCGTCGGAGATCGCCCGTCACCTGTGGGAGATGCACACCGAGCGCGGCGAGATGCGCCGGTTCGTCATGGGCATGCACGACGCGGACGTGTAGACGGGAAGCAGGTCGTTCCTCACTCCCCGCGCGTCGCCGTTTATATGGCTTTATAGTTTTCGTAAAGCTTTGTAGATCGCTGGGGGTCCGATCCGATGGCACGAAACCCGTTTGTTCCGAGTTTCGGCACGGATCCACACGTGCTCGTCGGGCGCGATTCGATCCTCGACGACTTCGACGAAGCGTTCGACGAGGCGCCCACAGCGCCTGGTCTCTCCGTTCTCATCGCGGGGCAAAGGGGTGTCGGCAAGACCGTTCTGCTCAACCACTTCCAGCACACCGCGCACCGTCGGGGATGGCTAGCCATCGCGGAAAGCGCCAGTCCTGGCCTGCTCGACCGGCTCACGCGGGACCACCTTCCACGGCTGCTCGCCGCACATAGTCCAGAGGCCCCGACCCGCGTCCGCTCGAGGTCGTTCGGGCTCGCAGGAGCGAACTATCAGGAACAGTGGGAGGATCGCTATCCCGCCGACGCAACGCTCCGCTCGCAAATCACCGAAGTGACCGACGTGCTCGCGAAGCACGAGACCGGCCTCGTCATCACCGTAGACGAGGTTCAGTCCGCGTCGATCGAGGAGCTGCGCAAGCTTGGCGAGGTGCTTCAGCACTGCCGACGGGAAGAGCGACCCGTCGGCTTCGCGGCAGCAGGACTCACAGGTCCCCTGGACGCATTGCTCGACCATGACGGTGTGACGTTCCTGCGCCGCGCGCAGCGCTATGACATCGCTCGCGTCCCAGTCGCCGATGTCGCAGAGGCGATGGATCAAACCGTCCGGCACGCGGGTCGGGAGTTCGCACCCGGAGCGCTCGCCGAAGCCGCACGCGCCTCGCAGGGCTACCCCTATCTGATTCAGCTCGTGGGCCAACAGGTGTGGAAGCAGCACCCCGAAACGCAACTGATCACTGCCGAGGACGTCACGGCTGGCGCGATTGCAGCCCGAAGGAGGATGGGAAACAACGTCCACGCTCCAGCGATGCGTTCACTCTCGGAAGTCGACAAATCATACCTTCTGGCAATGGCGGTGGACGAGGGCGAGCCCAGTCGCACCGGCGAAGTCGCGAAGCGGCTCGGAGTCTCACCGCAATACGCGGGTGTCTACCGGTCTCGTCTGCTGGCGAGCGGCGTGATTGAGGATGCAGGTCACGGAAAAGTCCGATTCACGATCCCGTTCCTGGGCCAATACCTCCGGGAGCACGTCGTCGTCGATGCGATGTCGGCGATCGCAGATAGCGCCGGGATTGATCAGTAGGCGGCGGCCGAGCCGTCGAGGTGTGAGATGCAGCGGTATGTCACGGGTATGCGCGACGAGGACGCGTGATGGATCCTCGGCGCTTTGGACGGTGGGTGGTTGTCGGAGTCGTCGCGTTCATCACACTGTGGCTGGCGATCGGCCTGGTCGTTGCCTGGTTGAACCGGGACCTGCTTCTGCTCCAGTAGTCGCCACGCGCAGGGCCGATACGCTCGCCGCATGGCAACAATCACTCCCGTGACCTCTGCCGACCACGACGAGTGGCTCGTGCTGTGGCAGGGCTACCTGGAGTTCTACGAGACGTCGCTCGATGACGCCGTGAGCGAGGCGACGTTCGCACGCATCGTCGACCCGGACGGCAACCTGCACGGGGCGATCGCGAGGGACGCGAGCGGCAGCGCCATCGGCCTCGTGAACTGGCTCACCCACCCCGCCACGTGGACGTCGGCGGACTACTGCTACCTCGAGGACCTCTACGTCTCGCCGGATGGCCGCGGCGCGGGGGCGGGCAGTGCGCTGATCGCGCACGTCCGCGAGTGGGCCGAGCAGCACGGGGCCGCGAAGCTCTACTGGCTCACGGCGGAGACCAACGCGACGGCGCGGGCGCTGTACGACAAGGTGGCGACGCGGTCGGGGATGATCCACTACCAGGTCGATCTCGGCTGAGATTGGGGTGCTGGTCGGCGCGCGCGGTCCCCGACACATCAGCATTCGTACTGCACCCAGGCGTGCACTATCATGCACTCATGGACGATGACCTCGGCGACCTTTCCCGACTGATCGGCTCTCGCGTGCGCGCGGAGCGGCAGGCGCGCTCGTGGACGCTCGACCGCCTCGCCGAGACCTCAGGCGTCAGCCGGCGCATGCTCGTGAACGTCGAGCAGGGCGCGGTCAATCCGAGCGTCGGCACCCTCCTTCGCCTCTCGGACGCCCTGGGCATCGGCCTTCCTGTGCTGGTCGAGCCACCCTCCACCACCGGCGTGCGCGTGACGAGGGCGGGTCAGGGCGCCGTGCTGTGGAGCGGCGAGCACGGCGGTCGAGGCGTGCTCGTCGGCGGGACCGAGCCGCCCGATGTGGTCGAGCTGTGGGACTGGACGCTCGCGCCGGGAGACAGTCACGTCAGCGAGCCGCACTCGCGCGGCACTCGCGAGCTCCTGCAGGTCCTGTCGGGAACGCTCTCGCTCGAGGTAGACGGCACCATGCACGTTCTCGCCGAGGGTGACGGCGCGACGTTCCGCGGCGATGTCCCCCACAGCTACGCGGCCGATGCCGGGGCCAGGTTCTCGCTCGCCGTCTTCGAGCCTGGGGTGGGGGCGCGCGATGAGTGATCACGGCGCCGCACGCGCGTTTCTCGATGGCGTCGCCGTGGACCCTGCAGTGTGGGAGCTGCGGCCCGACTATCGCGCGGTGGTGATGATCGTCGAGGGGCTCACGCCTCACGCCGGCACGGCACGGACCGACGAGCTGCTGACGCGAGCCGAGGAGCACGCCCGTGCCCGCCTCGACCACGTGCCGGCCGAGGAGATCCCCCACATCGCCGCCTGGCGCGAGGCATACCGCGCCTTCGGCGCCAAGCCGCAGCGCACCCGCAACAGCCTTGAGGCGCTGATGCGCCGCGCGGCGACCGGCCTGCCGCGAGTCAACGCGCTCACCGACATCTACAACGCGATCTCCGTGCTGCACGAGCTTCCCGTGGGAGGCGAGGATCTCGACCGCTACACGGGCGCCGCGCGCCTGGTGCGCGCATCGGGCGACGAGCGCTTCTTGACGACCGCGCACGGTGAGGACGTCGTCGAGCACCCGGAGTCCGGCGAGGTGGTCTGGCGCGACGACGCAGGCGTCACCTGCAGGCGGTGGAACTGGCGCCAAGGCACGCGCACGGCGCTGAGCGATACGACGCAGAGGGCGTTCTTCATCCTCGACCTGCTCGACCCCATGCCGGACGACGCTGCCCTTGCCGCCGCATCGGCGCTGGCGGAGGAGCTCACGGCGCTCGGTGGAACTGCCGAGCCGCCGTCGCGGCTGTTCGGGCGCCCGTGAACGCCTTCTCCGCGCAGCTCGCACGGGCGCCGTGGGCGGCCGCGATCGCGGCGATGTTCGCGATGCAGCTCGCCGCGGCGCTCTCTGTGGACGTCATCGACCAGGTGGGTGCCGGCGGCGCCGCGTGGCTCAGGCTCGGCTTCGGAGCCCTCATCTTCTTGGGGCTCGCCCGCCCGCCCATCCGCCGCATCGGCCGCAGAGACGTCGCCCCTCTCGTGGGTCTCGGCATCGCCAGCGGGCTCATGACGATCGCGTTCCTCTCGGCGATCGAGCGGCTGCCGCTGGGCACGACGGTCGCGATCGAGTTCCTCGGGCCGCTCACCGTCGCGGCGGTGCGCAGCCGGACGCTGCGCGCAGCCGTGTGGCCCGTGCTCGCCCTCGCAGGCGTGGTCGCGATGACCGAGCCGTGGACGGGCGACGCGGACCTGATCGGCATCGGTTGGGCGGTGCTGGCCGCGATCGGGTGGGGCACGTACATCGTCCTCACCCAGCGCGTCGGCGACCGGTTCTCGGGCGTCGACGGGCTCAGCGTGACGGTGCCGATCGCGGCGCTCGTCGCAACCGCAATCGGCGCACCCCAGGCGTGGGGGCACCTCGATCTGAACGTCGTGCTGATCTCGCTCGGACTCGCGGTGCTCGCACCGGTGGCGGTGTTCGGCCTCGAGATGCTGGCGCTCAGGCACATGACACACCACGCGTTCGGGACGCTGATGGCGATCGAGCCGGCTTTCGGCCTGCTGCTCGGCGCCGTCGTGCTGCACCAGATCCCGAACCTGACCCAGCTCGCCGGCATCTCGCTGGTCATCGTGGCGGCAACCCTGGCCCAGCGCGGCGGGCGGCGCACGGATCCCGTGGGCGGCCCGCTCGCCACCGCCAAGGACGTCTGATGCGCGGGGCGGCGTACAGCTCGAAACTCACCGTCGAGAACGGCGAGCTCGACGCGGACTTGCACGCGCTCAACGGCAGATCCCACCCCGATGCCAAGCGCCGGACCGGGCGCTGGCCCGGCGGCATTCGCGCGGCCATTGCGGAGGTCAGGGCGACGTACGGGGACTCGGATCTCGGGGTGGGGTGCCGGAAGTCACTCCCATCGCCACATCCGACTCGGTCACGACGTTAGCGCCCTCTGATGGTGGGTGAACGTGTGCGTTCTCGTTGCATTCCCATTGCATTAGTGGCACAGTTGTGGCACTGGCGGAAGGAGAGCAGCCATGGCTGCAACGCGCGAGATCAAATCCCACGAAGTCCGTGAGGCTGCGGACACGGGCTTCGCCAACAAGGTGCACTTCATCGTGGAGAACATCGGTACGTCGCTCGCCGCATTCACGTTCGACACCACCGCGTCGACTGTGAGCAGGTGGGCGAACGGCAAGGCGAGCCCGGGCAGCCTTCTCGCCGAGCGTCGCATCGAGAACCTCTACAGGGTCCTGCAGTTCATGCTGGATGATCACACAGGCACGCAATCGCGATCCCGTCACGAGGTGCGCGCATGGCTCATGGGGATGAACGCGCACCTTGACGACGCAGCGCCGGCCGAGGCAATCCGCGATGGTGACTTCAAGACCGTCATGGCTGCAGCGCGAGCGTACTCACATGGCGGTTGATCCCCAGGAGCCCACCTACCGCGTCGTCCAACTGCCCAACACGGTCCACCGAGTTGCACGCAAGGGCGCCGGCGATCGATATGCGACGATCACTCCAGCGGACGACTCAGACCCCCGCGCCGGAAATCGCTTCGATGTGCTCGGAGGCGGCGTGCTCTACGTCGCCTCCGAACCCATCACCTGCTACTTCGAGACGCTTGCACCGCTTCGCCCGGCTCCGGGCATCACACTCAAGGCCGCAAAGGACGACGCGGCATTCCTGGCGCCAGGAAACGTCCCGGCGCAATGGCGCGAGGACCGACTGCTCTACTCGCTCAGCCCGGTCATGCGTCCACCGCTGCCATTCGTCGACCTTTCAGACGTCGAGACTCGAACGTGGCTGTATCGGCTCCTCGAGTCCGAACTCGCCCCACTCGGGGTCGACCACTTGGACGTCCCAGAGGTGACGCACCCCGACCGCGTTCTCTCCCGGCGTCTCGCTCGGCTGCTGTACTCGGTGACGGATGACGACGGCATGCCGGTCTTCGGGGGCATCCGCTACTCGTCGAGGTACAACCAGGGCGAGGCCTGGGCCGTGTTCGACCGCTGCGCCGTCGAGATCACCGACCAGCAGAGGATCGACAAGCGCGACAACGAGGTATCGGCGGTCGCGAGGGCCTTCGGCCTCACACTTCACTGATCCGGCAGGTGGCGAGGATGGGTGTGGATCCGGAACGACGCGCCGTCGGCGCTGGCGGCCGTCCGCGCGCGCCCTCAGGCGATCCCGCTACCCGGCGACCAGCCTGCGCACGGCGTCCTCGACGATCGCCGGATCAGGCGGCGTGAGCGCGAGCGCCCGGTGCAGCGCGAAACCCTCGATCAGCGCGTCCAGCTGAGACGTCACGGCCGGATCGAAGACCCGGCCCAGTTCCTCGCGGCTGCTCTCCATCCACCGGGTCGTGATCTCCCGGTACCGCGGGTCGCGGGCCGCGAGGGTGTACAGCTCATACGAGATCACC
>JAUIBG010000135.1 GCA_030428165.1 Actinomycetes bacterium | reverse complement strand
CCCGCGGCCGCTCCTGGAGGGCACTGATGTCCAGGAGTAGAGACCTCGCCAACGCGCGGGCCGCCGAGCAGGTCGAGAAGCGCAGGCGCGCGACCGCGCATCGAGGCCTGCGCACCTCGCTGGCGCGCCGCACTGAGCGCTCGGGCGGACGCCCGCAGCCGCGCCAGTCGTCGGCGCTGCTGGGAGGTGCTGGTGCCGTAGCGGCGGTGCGGGTGGACACCGCACCCGCGCCCATCGCCGTTCCCGAGCCGATGCCGGAGGCGCCAGAGGCGGCGGCCGCGCCCGCCGAGGAGCACCACCTGCCGTCCGACCCGGTTCCCGTCTCCATGGTGGCGGCCACCGAGCTCGCCCATGGCGCACCTGTCTACGAGCCCTATTTCGAGGAGGAGGCGGCGACCGTCACCGCCGTCCTCGACCCTGTCGACGAGACCACGATTCTCGACCCCGTCGACGGCGAGGCCGTCGACGAGACCGCTGTCCTGCCCCCGGTGGAGGCCGCCGGCGCCGTGTCTGCGGAGGAGCGGGCGGAGCCGGCGCGGCGTTCCCGGTGGCCCTGGATCATTGGGCTCCTCGTCCTCGTCGCGCTGATCTACATCGGCGCGCAGGCTGCGCTCGCAGGCACCACGCCGCGCGGCACGACGTCGCTGGGCACCGACATCGGCGCCATGAGGGCGTCCGACGCCGCGTCCGAGCTGGACTCGGCCGCGTCCGCGATGGCCGAGTCGCCGGTGACGGTGGGCGTCGGCGAGGCGACCACGCAGGTGGTGCCGTCGGACATCGGTCTCGGCGTCGACGCCCAGGCCACAGTCGCGCAGGTCACCGGATTCACTCTCAACCCCATGCGGCTCGTGGCGCACGTCTTCGGCGGCGGCGAGATCGACCCGGTCCTGCAGGTCGACGACGATGCCCTGGACGCGGGAGTCATGGCCGCGGCAGCCGATATCGACTCCGAGACGGTGGACGCCGCCGTGGTGATCGAGGGTGGCGTCGCCAGCGCTCAGGAGGGCGCGCACGCGACGCACGTCGATCAGGAGGGCGCCGCCGCGATCCTCGCGACCCAGTGGCTCGAGGCGGACACGATCGAGCTGCCCGCGACCGAGGTCGAGCCCGACGTCACCTACGAGGATGCCGACGCCTACGCCGCGTGGCTCAACAGCACGGTGCTCTCCGGGGACATCACGCTCGCCGGCGGCGGCGCCAGCGCGGCTCTGACGCCCGCGCAGTTCTCCGCCGGAGCCAGCGTGGTCAGCGACGGGGGAGAGCTCGACCTCGTGCTCGACGGCGAGCAGATCGCGGCGGCGGTCGCCCAGGTCGCTCCCGCCACGCTCGTCGAGCCGGGCGAGCCCACCTTCGACTTCGACGGCAACCACCAGCTGGTGGTCACTGAGGGCGACGCGGGCTCCGGTCCCGACGCCGCCACCATCGCCGATGCCGTGCTCGCCGCGGCGCAGACCACGGCGCGCGCGGGGGAGCTGCCCATCGCGGAGATCCCCGCGGTGACGGCGGCCGAGGAGGGCGCGGCCGACTTCCAGGAGATCGTCGCGTCCTTCGACACCCCGCTCACGAACGACTCGATCAGGACGCAGAACCTCATCGCGGGCGCGGCGCACGTCCAGGGCACGATCCTCATGCCGGGCGACGAGTTCAACCTCATCGACACGCTCGGCGACATCTCGACCGCCGAGGGCTACGTGGAGTCGTGGGTCCTGGTCAACAACCTCCCGGCACGTGCCATGGGAGGCGGCCTGTCGCAGATGGCGACGACCACCTACAACGCGGCGTACTTCGCGGGCCTCGACATCACCAACTTCCAGCCCCACTCGGTCTACTACGACCGCTATCCCGCGGGCCGCGAGTCGACCGTGTGGACGGGCGGCAACCAGATCAACGTCGAGTTCACCAACGACACGCCCTACGCGATGATCCTCGACAGCTACGTCGCGAACAACCGCGTCTACGTCGCGGTCTGGTCGACGCCGCACTACACGGTCGAGACCCAGGCCTCTAGCTGGACCGACATCGTCCAGCCCACCCGCGTCGAGGTGGACATCACGCAGAACCCCGAGTGCGTGGACACCGCGGCGACCGAGCCTGGCTTCCTCATCACCAACTACCGCCAGGTCTACCTCGACGGCGAGCAGGTCAAGGACGAGTCCTTCACCTGGCGCTACGCGCCGCACAACGGCGTCAAATGCGTCGATCCCGGCGACCAGGCCGACGAGGAGAACTAGGCCGCCGCGGCGCCTCGGGCGCATCCGCGTCCGCCGCGCGTGGATAGAATCGAACCCGCCTGCTGAACTGATGGGAGCGAAGCCATGACGTACGTCATCGCCCTGCCTTGCGTGGACGTCAAGGACAAGGCCTGCATCGACGAGTGTCCCGTCGACTGCATCTACGAGGGTGAGCGCTCGCTGTACATCCACCCGGACGAGTGCGTCGACTGCGGCGCCTGCGAGCCGGTGTGCCCCGTCGAGGCGATCTACTACGAGGACGACGTCCCTGACAAGTGGTCCGAGTTCTACAACGCGAACGTCGAGTTCTTCTCCGAGATCGGCTCGCCCGGCGGCGCGGCCAAGATGGGCCAGATCGCGCACGATCACGACGTGATCAAGGCGCTCCCGCCCCAGAACGGCTAGGCCGGCCATGGCGCTCGACGTCGACGCCCTGCCCGACTTCCCCTGGGACTCCCTGGTCCCGTATCGGGAGAGGGCGGCCGCTCATCCCGACGGCGCCGTGGACCTCTCAGTCGGCACGCCCGTCGATCCCACCCCGGCGCTCGTGCGCGAGGCGCTCGCCTCCGCGTCGGATGCGCACGGCTACCCGACCGCGCGCGGCACCGTCGAGGTCCGCCAGGCGGTCGTCGACTGGTTCGCCAGGCGCCGCGGCGTGCCCGGCCTCGGGCTCGACCAGGTGGCCCCCACCGTCGGCTCGAAGGAGCTCGTCGGCCTGCTGCCGTCGCTGATCGGCGTGGGCGCAGGAGCTGTGGTCGTGCACCCTGCCGCCGCGTACCCCACGTACGACGTGGGCGCGCGGCTCGCCGGGGGCCTCGCCCTCGCGACCGATGACGTGGACACGTGGCGCGGCGATGCGCGGGTGAAGCTCGTCTGGGTCAACTCGCCGTCGAATCCGACCGGAACCGTCGCCTCGCGCGCGCAACTCGCCGCGGTGGTCGCTGCCGCTCGCGAGATCGGCGCGGTGGTCGCCTCGGACGAGTGCTACGCCGAGCTGCCCTGGAACGAGCCGTGGGTAACCGGCGGCGTGCCGTCGATCCTGGATCCTGAGGTCTCCGGCGGCGACCCGACGGGCCTGCTCGCGGTGTACTCGCTGTCGAAGCAGTCCAGCATGGCCGGCTACCGCGCGGCCTTCGTCGCCGGCGACGGTGCGCTCGTCGACCGCCTCGTCGAGGCGAGGCGTCACATCGGCCTCATCGTGCCGGCCCCGGTGCAGACGGCCATGGCCGCCGCCCTCGCGGACGACGCCCACGTCGCGCACCAGCGCGCCCTCTATGCCGCGCGCCGCGCCAGGCTGCTGGACGCGCTCGAGGACTCGCTCTTCGAGATCGACGCCTCGGATGCGGGCCTGTACCTGTGGGTGACCGAGGGGACGGACGCCTGGGACACCGTGGGCCACTTCGCCGAGATGGGAATCGTCGTCGCTCCCGGCCACTTCTATGGGGAGGCGGGACGCCAGCACGTCCGCGTGGCGCTCACGGCGTCGGACGCGGATGTGGAACGGGCGTGCCACCGCATTGCCAATAGCAGGTAATATCAAACCCAAGAAAAGCCGAGGAATCAATGGAGGTTCACATGGCAGGCGCCGATGCACGCTTGACGCTCGACGGAACGACGCTCGACCTGCCTGTGGAGCACGCCACGGTCGGCAATGACGGCCTGCAGATCTCCACGCTGCTGAAGGACACCGGCAAGGTCACGATCGACCCGGGCTTCATGAACACGGCGTCCTGCGAGTCGCGCATCACCTACATCGACGGCGACAACGGCATCCTGCGCTACCGCGGCTACCCGATCGAGCAGCTCGCGAGCCAGTCGACCTTCCTCGAGGTCTCGCACCTGCTGATTCATGGCGAGCTTCCCAGCGAGGACGTGCTGAACGCGCTCAACAACCGTGTGCGCCGCCACATGCACCTGAGCGACAACATGAAGCAGTTCCTGTTCGCGTTCCCGCGCGACGCTCAGCCCATGTCGGTGCTCTCGGGCGCGATCTCCGCGCTGGCGACCTTCTACCCCGAGTCGACCGGCCACGACGACGAGTCGCTCGAGCTGGCGACGGTGCTCCTGCTGGCGAAGGCCGCGACGGTCATCGCCTCGATGCAGCGCCGCGCCGCGGGCGGCGACCTGATCGAGCCGCGCGACGGCCACTACGTCTCGGAGTTCCTGCGGATCGCCTTCTCGCCCAACTCGGGGGACATGGACGTCGACCCCGACTTCCGCAAGGCCCTCGACCTGCTGCTGATCCTCCACGCCGACCACGAGCAGAACTGCTCGACGTCGACCGTCCGTATGGTCGGTTCGAGCCACGCGAACATCTACGCGTCCATCGCGGCCGGCATCGGCGCTCTCTCGGGCCCGCTGCACGGTGGTGCCAACGAGGCGGCGCTGAAGATGTTCGACCAGATCAAGGAGTCAGGCGACACCGTCGAGCAGTTCGTCGCGAAGGTCAAGGACAAGTCTGAGGGCGCGCGCCTGATGGGCTTCGGCCACCGTGTCTACAAGTCGTACGACCCGCGCGGGGCCGTGGTGAAGCAGGTCGCCGACAGCATCCTGAGCAAGAACGGCGGCGACAACCAGACCTTCGAGATGGCGCAGCGGCTCGAGGAGATCGCACTCAGCGACGAGTACTTCATCGAGCGCAAGCTCTACCCGAACGTGGACTTCTACACCGGGCTGCTCTACTCGGCGATGGGCTTCCCGAGCCCGATCTTCACCCCGCTCTTCGCGCTCGGGCGCATGCCCGGCTGGATCGCCCACTACCGCGAGATGCTGAGCGACCCCCGCACCAAGATCGGCCGTCCGCGCCAGATCTACCTGGGTGAGGTCGAGCGCGACTACATCCCGATGGGCCAGCGCTAGGCGTCCACACCTGCCAGGGACCTCAGTACCTGGTGCAATCGCCCCATTCGCTCTACTTTGAGTGAAGCAGGGGAGGTGCGGCCATGTCCGAGGAGTCCTATCCACGCGAGGACGAGCTGCGGCGCACTGCGCGCAAGCGGCTCGAGGCACGCCAGGGCTTCTGGTGGATGGTCGTCGTCTGGATCGTGGTCAACGGCGGGCTGACCGTCGTCTGGTACGTCACCGGGCCCGATCACTACTTCTGGCCGATGTGGCCCATGTTCGGCATCGGCATCGGCCTGGTCTTCGCCGGCGTGGCCGCGTTCGTTCCCGGTCTGATGGAGACCACCCCTGACGACGTCGACCGCGAGGTCGAGCGGATGAAGCGCAAGCAGGGCATGTAGGGAGGATCCGCCATGGACGAGATGGAGCGCGAGGCACGGCTGCGCAGGGACGCGAAGCGGCGGCTCGACGCGCGCAACGGCTTCTACTGGTTCCTCGTGGTGTGCCTGGTGGTGTGGGGAATCCTGACCTTCGTCTGGTGGCAGAGCGGCGGCGGGTACTTCTGGCCCGCGTGGGCGATGCTCGGCATGGGCATCGCGCTCGTGTTCACGGCAGCCGCGGCGTTCCTGCCCGGCGCGGGTCAGGTCACGGAGGACCGCATCGACCGCGAGGTCGAGCGCATGAAGCGGAAGTCGTCCGGCAGCTAACCCCCCTTGAGGGAAGTGGTGAGTTGTTGACGCGTGTGCGGCGCGTCGGGGACTGAAGTGGTGAGTTCTGCACGGACGCGGCTCTGGGCACGGCGTGGCGAACGCCGGCCCCTGCGCGCGCCCGACTCGGCTGGTGCGCGCGAACAACTCACCACTTCACCCCGCGACACGCCGCAGAGCCGCGAAGAACTCACCACTTCTCCCCCCACGGGAGAGAGAGGGAGGGGTCAGGATTCCGGCGCGGTCGGCAGCAGCACGTACGCGTTCCTGTCCGACTCGACGTCGCCGAGGACCGCGCCGTCGCGCACCCACGCGAAGTCGTGGCCGCCAACGGCATCAGCCTCGGTGTCCCACGCCGTCGCTACGGACCAGTTCGCGAACGCGCTCGCTGACACCGCCGTCGATGTCGTCGTCGAGAGGGTTACCGAGGCGGCCCCGGCATCGGCCACGGCGACGGGGAAGTAGCCCTCGCCGAAGTCCGCGTCCAGGCGGTCGAGGAAGTCGGCGGCTGTCGTCGGCTGGGACTCGTCGAGCGTGCACGTGATCGTGCCGCCGTAGCCGGTGAGGGCGGAGGCCCAGAGCCTGCCCTCCTCCTCGTGGTCGGCGTAGGCGAGCGGGAACGCCGAGCGCTGCACCTCCTGGGCGGCATCGGTGATCTCCGCGTACTCCCAGCCCTCGACCTTGATCAGGCCGTCGTAGAACGCGTTGGTCGCGTAGTACGGGTCCATGATCTCCTCGACCGTGCCCCAGCCCTGGGACGGGCGCTGCTGG
>JAUIBG010000134.1 GCA_030428165.1 Actinomycetes bacterium | reverse complement strand
CTCAGGCGCTCGACCGCCGGGCCGGACAGCAGACCGTGGGTCGACGCGACGATGACGTCCTTGGCCCCGTTCTCGAACAGCGCCTCCGCGGCCTGGACGATCGTGCCGCCGGTGTCGATCATGTCGTCCACCAGCACACAGGTGCGGTTCTCGACCTCGCCGACCAGCTCGTGCACCTTGACCTGATTGGGCACGGAGGGGTCGCGACGCTTGTGGATGATCGCCAGCGGGGCACCCATGTGGTCGGACCACTGGTCGGCAAGGCGCACACGGCCGGCGTCGGGCGAGACGATCGTGAGGTTGTCAGGCGCGACGCGCGAGCGGACGTACTGCGCGAGCAGCGGCATCGCCCACAGATGGTCGACCGGCCCGTCGAAGAAGCCCTGGATCTGCGAGGTGTGGAGGTCGACGGCCATGATGCGGTCGGCGCCTGCGGTCTTGAACATGTCGGCCATGAGACGGGCCGAGATGGGCTCGCGTCCCTTGTGCTTCTTGTCCTGACGGGCGTAGCCGTAGACCGGCATGATCACGGTGATGCGCTTGGCCGACGCACGCTTGAGCGCGTCCACCATGATGAGCTGCTCCATGATCGAGTCGTTGATCGGGGCGGCGTGGGACTGGATCACGAAGCAGTCCGCGCCTCGCACCGACTCGCCGAACCTCACATACAGCTCCCCGTTCGCGAACGAGTACGCGGTGGTCGGGAGGAGCTCGGTGCCGAGCGACTCGGCGATGGCCTCCGTGAGGTCCGGATGCGCCCGGCCTCCGACGACGACCATCTGACGTTCACTCGGGTGCGAGATTGTCGAGCTCATGCATCGTGCCCTTCAGCGGCTCCCGCCGCGTCGTGTGGTTCACCTGACGATACCGGATTGTCACCTGCGTCACCGCTGGTGCGGGCCTCGAGCGCGGCCTGGGCCGACGGCGTGCCAGGGCGGCGCCTCTCGACCCATCCCTCGACGGTCTGCTGCGGCGACGAACTGATCGCGAGCGCGCCTGCCGGGACGTCGTGCCTCACCGTGGTGCCGGCACCGGTGTAGACGCCGTCGCCGATGGTCAGCGGCGCCACCAGGGTGTTGTCCGAGCCGATGCGCACGTGGCTGCCCACGGTGGTGTGGTGCTTGTTGACGCCGTCGTAGTTGACGAAGATCGTCGCGGCGCCGATGTTGCTGTCCTCGCCGATGGTCGCGTCGCCCACGTAGCTGAGGTGCGGCACCTTGGAGCCGGCACCGATCGTCGCGTTCTTGGTCTCGACGAACGTGCCGACCTTGCCGTCCGTGCCGATCGAGCTTCCTGGCCGCAGGTACGAGAACGGGCCGACCGTCGCACGCTCGCCGATCCGCGCACCCGTGCCGTGCGTGCGCACGACGCTCGCGTGGTCGCCGACCACGACATCGGTCAGCGTCGTGTCGGGGCCGATGGTGGCGCCGGTCGAGACCGAGGTCTCGCCGTGCAGCTGGGTACCCGGCAGGATCGTCACGTCCTCGGACAGCGTCACCGTGGGGTCGATCCACGTGGTCGACGGGTCGATCACCGTGACGCCGTCGCGCATCCACTGCGTCACGATCCGCTCGTTCATGCGCGCGGACACCGCGGCGAGCTGGACCCTGTCGTTCACTCCCTCGACGGCGGACGCGTCCGGCGCCTGGAAGGCGCCGACGGACTGGCCGTCGCCGCGCGCGATGCCGATCACGTCGGTGAGGTACACCTCGCCCTGGGCATTGTCGGTCGTGAGCCGGTCGAGCGCTCCGCGCAGCGTGGCGATGTCGAACACATAGGTGCCGGAGTTGATCTCCGAGATGCGCGCCTGCTCGGGCGTCGCGTCCCGCTGCTCGACGATCGCGGTGACCTCGCCGTCGTCGTCGCGCAGGATGCGCCCGTAGCCCGTCGGGTCGGGCACCTGGGCCGTGAGGACGGTCATCGAGTAGCCGCCGCGGCCGTGGAAGTCGAGCAGCTGGCCCAACAGCTCGGCGTCCACGAGAGGCACGTCGCCTGCCATGACGACCAGAGCTCCCTCGGCCTGCTGCTCGAGCGCGTGGGCGCCGGCGCCGGCATCGGCCACCCGTGCGGCGATCGCGGTGGCGTCGAGGACGCTGAGGCCGCAGTAGACGGCACGCCCGGTGCCGGGGATCGCGTCCTGATCGGCGATCAAGACGTCAGGAGCCGCGGCGGTCACGGCGGCGGCGACCTGCTCGCGCTCGTGCCGGACCACGACGACGGTGCGCTCGGCGCGCAGCTCGTGCGCGGCCCGCAGTGCGTAGGTGACCATCGGGGCGCCAGCGACCGGGTGGAGGACCTTGGGAAGGGAGGACTTCATACGAGTGCCGGCTCCCGCCGCGAGCACCATCACCGCTGCCGGACGGACGTCGTTCACACGCGCTCCCCACGTTCCCTGGCGTCGCGCCTCGACGCCGCCGCCAGTCTATGTCCGCGACGCGTCACCGGGCACGCCCGCGCCCGTCCGTTCATGGGCTCCGCCCACAGGATTCGAACCTGTACCGCAAGGCTCCAAAGGCCTGCATGCTGCCGTTACACCAGGGCGGATCGGGACGGCGCGATGGCACCCCCGCGCGTGTCCCGGCGTTCTAGTCTGCCAGCATTCACGGTTAACTAGGGGCGTGACCACCGAGCCCAAGCGCGCCGCGCGCACGAGGATGTCCGCGCGCGCCAGGCGCGAGCAGCTCCTGACCGTGTCCAGGCAGCTCTTCGCCGAGCGCGGCTTCGAGGGGACCTCGGTCGAGGAGATCGCGGCCAGGGCCGACGTCTCCAAGCCGGTCGTCTACGAGCACTTCGGGGGCAAGGAGGGCGTCTACGCCGTCATCGTCGACCGCGAGGTCGAGGCACTGCTGGGCGCACTGACGGGCGTGCTGTCCTCCCGCGCCCACCCGAAGGTGCTCGTCGAGCAGGCGGCACTGGCGCTGCTGGGCTACATCGAGCAGTCCCCAGACGGCTTCAGGATCCTCTCCAGGGACTCGCCGGTGGCGCAGGCCGCCGGCACCTTCTCGTCGCTGCTGGGCGACGTGTCGACCCAGGTGGAGTCGCTGCTCGCGAGCCAGTTCGCGAGCCGCGACCTCGACTCGGAGCTCGCGTCGCTGTACTCGCAGATGCTCGTCGGCATGATCGCGCTGGCCGGCCAGCACTGGGCCGATGTGCGGGAGCCGTCCAAGGAGGTCGTCGCCGCTCACCTGGTGAACCTCGCATGGAACGGCCTGTCGAGGATGACGAAGGATCCCGCGCTGATGTCGCTGCCCGAGGGCGAGACGATCGCGCAGGAGCCGGGCGAGACCGTCTAGACCGTCAGGACCTCGGCGACCGCGAGGTCTCCGGTCAGGACCACGAGGTCGCCCCTCGAACCCGGCGCGAGCACGGGCTCGTCGCTCTCGCCGATCGCCCTGGCCGGCACCGTCGTGAGCGCGGCCACCGCATCGGTCATCGAGACCCCGCTCGCGACCGCCGTGCGCAGCGCCCAGTCCATCGTCAGCGTGGACCCGGCGAGCGTGTCGGTGCCGTCGAGGACGGCCCGGCCGTCGACGACCTCGACCTTTAGCCCACCCAGCAGGTACCGGCCCGGCGGTGCGGCGGCCGCGGCCATGGCATCGGTCACGAGGGCGACGCGGCCAGGAGCGGCGTCGAACAGGAGCGACACGGACGCCGGGTGGACGTGGATCGCGTCGGCGATCACCTCGATCGTGACGTGGTCCGCCCCGACCGCGGCGCCAAGCACCCCGGGGAAGCGGCCCTGGATCGGGGCCATCGCGTTGAAGGCGTGGGTCACGAGCGAGGCACCGCGTGCGAAGGCCTCGCGCGCGGTGTCGTAGTCGCAGTCGGTGTGGCCCACCGCGACGCGCACTCCGGCGTCGACGAAGGTCGGGATCGCGTCGAGCGCGCCGGGAAGCTCGGGAGCGAGGGTGATCTGCCGGATCACGCCCGCACCCTCGTCGAGCAGCATCGCGACCGTGTCGCGGTCGGGATGCCGCAGCAGTTCGGGATCGTGGGCGCCCTTGCGCCCTGGGGCCAAGAAGGGGCCCTCCAGGTGCACGCCGATGTAGCCGGGCTCGCGCTCCATCGCGGCGCGCGACGCCTGCAGCGACGCGACGGTGGAGTCGAGCGGATTGGTGACGAAGGACCCCACGGCACGCGTGGTGCCGTGGGCGCGGTGCGCGACGAGCGCCTCGAGCGCCGCCTCGGTCCCGTCCTCGTAGTAGCAACCGCCGCCTCCGTGACCGTGGATGTCGACGAAGCCGGGGGTGACGTAGCCGCCGGATGCGTCCACGATGCGGTCGGCCGCGGGGAACGCCTCGAACGGGTCGCCGACCTGGGCGATGCGCCCGGGCTCGACGAGCACCCAACCGGGCCGCTCCCCGGCGGCGTCGACCAGGGTGCCGGAGTGGACCAGGGTCGACGTCATGCCTACAGACCCTGCCACGCCGGCTTGTTGTCGTACACCCATCGGTAGTAGTCGGACCGCTCGAGGCGGCTCGCTGCGGCCTCGTCCACCACGACGGTGACGTGGCGGTGGAGCTGGATGCAGGAGGCGGGCATCGAGGCGCTCACGGGCCCCTCGACGGCCTTCGCCACCGCATCGGCCTTGCCCTCGCCGAACGCGAGCAGCACCAGGTGCCCGGCGCGCAGGATGGTGCCGATGCCCTGGGTGACGCAGTGGGTCGGCACTTGGTCGAGCGAGTCGAAGAAGCGCGCGTTGTCCTCGCGGGTGCGCTGGGTCAGCGTCTTGATGCGCGTCAGCGAGGCCAGGGACGAGCCCTGCTCGTTGAATCCCACGTGTCCGTCTGAGCCGATGCCGAGCAGCTGGAGATCGACGCCGCCGTGCGCCTCGAGGGCCGCCTCGTAGCGGTCGCCTGCAGTCGCCACGGTGGCCTCCGTGCCGTCGGGGACGTGCACCCGCGCCGGGTCGAGCCCCAGCGGGACCGTCACCTCGCGGTCGATCACGCTGTGGTAGCTCTCGGGGTGCGCCTCGTCGAGGCCCACGTACTCGTCGAGCGCGAACGCCGTGAGCCGTGAGAAGTCGACGCCTGCCTCACGCTGCCGCGCGAGCGCCTGGTACACCGGGAGCGGGGTCGAGCCCGTGGCCACGCCCAGCGTGTAGTCGGCGCGCTCCGCCACCTTCGCGGCGATGTGCGCGGCGACCAGGTCGCCCGCCGCATCGGCGCTGTCGACGATGACGACCTCAGCCATGCTGTCCTCCCACCAGGGCGGCGCCGATGGCGTGCACGGGCCGCTCGTCCTCGAGAATGTGCGTGATCTCGGCCAGGCGCAGCGACGCCATGAAGGGCGAGGTCGCCGCCCAGGCGTCGAAGTGCGCGGCCATGCCGTCGAGCAGCCGCTGGCCGAGGCCAGTGAGGCCTCCGCCGAGCATCACCGTGTCCGTGCCGTACGCGAGCGCGAGCACCCGCACCGCGTTCGCGGCGCCACGGTAGACGCCGTCACGGATCGCGGCGGCCCTCGCGTCCCCGGCATCGGCCGCGGTGAAGACGTCCAGCGCGGTGGCGCCGTCGACGCCCCACTGCGCGGTGACGCCGGAGCCGGAGGCGTATGCCTCGAGCGCGCCAGGCAGGCCCTCGACGAAGTCGGGGCCGTCGGGGTCGGACGAGATGTATCCGATCTCGCCCGCTACTCCCCCGACGCCTTCCCACAGGCGGCCGTCGAGCACGAGGCCCGCCGCCAGTCCGGTGCCGAGGTTGAGGTAGGCGAAGGACTCGGCGGTGCCGCCGCGCACGGCCCACGCGCCGAGCGCCGCCGCGTTGACGTCGTTGCACACGCGGACGTCCTGGCCCAGCGCCTCGGTGAGCGCTCCGCCCAGGTCGAGGCTCTCGATGTCGAGGTTCCTGGCGTGCTCGACAAGGCCGCCGCGCACGGCGCCGGGGATGCCCAGCCCGATGGACTCGATGCGGCCCCCGGCCTTGCGCGCCACCTCGCCGATCGCCTCGAGGGCGCCGGCGACGACGCCGTCCGGTCCCCTGCTGACGCCGGTCCGATAGCTGGCGAGCACCTCCAGATCGTCGGCGATCGCGACCGCCTCGACCTTGGTGCCGCCGATGTCGACTCCGATCCTCATCGCACGCTCTCCGTCAGCTCGATCAGCGCCTGACCCACGAGACGGGAGGCGCCGAAGGTGGCGACGTCCACGAGCTCGGGGCGGGCGAAGCCCATGTCCACGACGATCGCCTCGGCGCGCGACGCGATGGTCGCGGCCGCAGCCATCGCCGCCTCGTCACGGTGGAGCTCACGGCCCACCACGACGGTGAGCACGCCCGGCTCGGCCGTGTAGTCGGCGGCGACGCCGCGGTCGTCGACCGGGACGGTCAGCGTCGGCTGGGCGCCGCCGGCGAAGAACGGCCCGAACGGGGTGGAGCCGATGGCGATGTTGCGCTCGGGCTCAATGCTCACCCAGCGCACGGCGCCGGTGCTCGCCGCCAGGAGCGCCCTGGCGCGGTCCGAGATCGCGAAGGTCGCCGCGACATCGGCCGTCGGGATCACCGTGGCCGGTTCGTCGTCGCGGGAGGCGACATGCCCCGGCAGGCCGTCGCGCCTGGCGTCGGACAGCCAGTTGGCGAGGTCCAT
>JAUIBG010000133.1 GCA_030428165.1 Actinomycetes bacterium | reverse complement strand
CCTTCTCGCGCTCGAGATCGCCGGAGTCCATCACGCGGTCGTCCACGTGCTGGTGGTCGCCGAAGGCGCCGCCCTGGCGGAGCATGGCGTCGACGAGGGTCGTCTTGCCGTGGTCGACGTGGGCGACGATGGCGACATTGCGCAGGTCGGAGCGCACGGGCATAGCAGGGTCTCGATTCTGGAGAAACGGGGATGAGAGGAGGCGCCGCCAGCACTGGCGGGCACCTCAGTCTACCGGGTGGACCTTCACGCGGTAGGCGTACGTCACGTAGGGCAGCTCGACCGCCCCTGAGGCGGCCAGCCCCGGCACGGTGTCGAGCACATCGGCCACCGCCTCGTCGATACGCCGCCGCGTCTCGTGATCGCCGCCGATGTAGACGCTCCTGGTGCGCGCGAGCTCGGCGAGCGACTCATACGTGGCGGGCTCGGCCCACTCCCAGCGCTGCTGCTCGAGCGCTCCGAACGGCGCGGCGACCTGGGGTCCTTCCTCGCCGGCGAGTAGCCTCTCCGCCTTCGAGCCGCCCATCGCAGCAGTCATCGCCGCGACCCACGGCACCCTGTCGTCGCGGATGTTCCACACGAGACCGAGCGTGCCTCCAGGCCGCAGCACCCGCGCGGCCTCTCTGGAGGCCCGCTCGCGGTCGACCCAGTGCCACGCCTGGCCGAAGACCACCGCGTCGACCGACGCGTCCTCGAGCGGGAGGTGCTCGGCACTGCCCACCAGTACCGGCACGCCGGGCAGCGACGCCTCGAGTCTGCCGAGCATCGCCGGATCGTGGTCGACCGCGACCACCTCAGCGCCGACCGCGCGCAGCTCCTGCGTGAGCTTGCCCGTCCCGGCCCCGACATCGGCCACCGTCGCCGCCCCGTCGAGCACCCACCTGACCGCCTCGACGGGATACCCGGGGCGCGACTTGTCGTAGTCGTCGGCGGCCGACCCGAAGACCGAGCTGAGCGGATCCATGCTGCGAGTGTCGCACGGGCCATTCGTCATGCCCACGAGACTCGGCCCGTGCTTGTCTTGGCACATGGAGATCCTGCACATCGCCGACCGCCGCGACTGGGCCGCCGCCCACGCCACCGGCGAGTACCGGGTGTCCGGCAAGGGCATGACCTACGAGGACGAGGGGTTCATCCACTGCTCGTTCCCCGAGCAGGTCGCCGGGACGCTCGACAAGCACTACGCGGGCGACGACCGCTCACGCCTGGTGCTGCTCGTGATGGACTCGGAGGCCATCGAGGCCGAGGGCGTGCCCGTCCGCGTCGAGGGCGGGTTCCCGCATGTCTACGGGCCGCTCCAGTTCGAGTGGGTGAACGAGCTCAGGCCGCTCGCGCCGTAGCGTCGAACGCCTAGCGGACGCGCAGCTCCTCCAGCAGCTCGGCTGCCGCCTCGCCAGCCGACAGGACGGCAGCACCGTCGTACGGTGGACCGAACGACTCGCGCTCCGCGGCGTCCGCGAGGCGATCGAGCGATGTCCGCATCCGCGGCGAGAGCGGGCGCCCGGCCTCCTCTGAGCGCGCGACGATCGCGTCGCGTGCGCGCCTGATCGTGAGGTTGGACGCCGGTCGCACGTCCGACGGCAACCGCCGCATCAACCAGGCCCAGGCGGCGGCCGGTGAGTCGGGCGCCCGCGACGCGCGCCGCACGCCGAATGCGATCCCGGCCGCGACCAGCAGCGTCCCCGGCACCAGCGCCCACCACCATGACGGGCCGCCGCCGTCCTCCTCGGCATAGGCTCCGGACTCGGCGGCGGTCGTCGACGCGCTCGGCAGGGGTGATCCCGTCGGGCTCGCAGCGGGAGTGGAAGACAGCGACGGGGAGGCAGTGATGCCGGTCGAGACAGACGGGGACGGAGTGGGGGTGGACTCGCCCGGGTCGTTCTCATCGGCGGCGTAGTCCGGGGCCGATCCAGTGTGGAGCGCCGGCGTGGGCTCGAAGCGCACCCAGCCGATGCCGTCGAAGAAGAGCTCCGGCCACGCGTGCGCCTGGGACCAGGCCACTTCGTACGTGTGCGGTCCCGTGCGCACACCGCCCTGGAATCCCACGCCGAGGCGGGCGGGGATCCCCAGGCTGCGGGCCATGACCGCCATCGTGGTCGCGAAGTGGGTGCAGTAGCCGCGCCGCTCGTCGAGGAACGCCGTGACAGCGTCATCCTGGGCGAGCTCCACCGAGTCGTCGTACGCGAACTCGGCGGGGTCGCGCAGCCAGTTCTGAATAGCCAGCGCCGCCCCGTAGGGCGTCGACGGGTCGGCTCCGTCAACGGCGAAGGCGTGGGCGAGAGCCGCATCGAGCGCGCCCGGGTCCGTCGCGCCGGGCACCTCGATCCATGGGATGTCCGCGTCCCCGATCCCCTGCCAGTCGAACGCAGGCGAGGCGACGAGGTCCTCCGGAGTGGGCGGTGACACGGCGACGTCCAGCGCATACGTCGCGCCCGGCGACGCGCCAGTGGACGAGATCGGGGCGAGCTCGTCCTGGGACCACAGGTAGAGCGCGTTCACATCGGTGCGCAGCGCCGCCGGGCCCGCGACGATCGGCAACCGAGTCTCCGCGATCGACTCCAAAGTGATCTCCACGCGAGCGGTCTCATCGCCCCACGCTCCCGGATACTGCTGCCACGTCCAGTAGCCGGGTCCCACGGGCTCACCGTCGGACAGCCTCGTCGGCATGGGCTCCCACGTCGCACCATCGAAGATGTCGACGGAGAAGAGCCTCAGCACGTCGACCGGCCCGTCGTCGCTCGTGTACGTCACGGCCACGCGCGAGGAGTCGCTCGACAGGTCGTCGCGGAGGTCGAGGTCCCTGCTCAGGGCACGCGGCTCGGATCCAGCGAAGTCCAGGACCGGGAGAGCCGGCGGACTGGAGGCGACGACCACAGGACCGGCGACGAAGGCCGCTGCCACTGCCAGCACGCTCACGCCGAGTGCCCCGACGCCGCTGGTCGCGGTCAGCGACGAGCGCGAGGCGACCGCGACCATGACCAGGATGAGGACGAAGTTCGCGAGGAGCAGCACCAGGCTCACGTCGAGTCCGGAGGCGAGCGGCACGGCCCACAGCCCGATCGCAGGGACGGCGGCGAGGAGCCCTAGGCGCGCGTGGGCGAGCACGGCCGCGACGACGACGAGCAGCGCCGCGATCCCGGCCACCAGGGCGGCGATCGGCGCGGTGATCTCCGCAGGCCGCGTCGCGCTCTGAGCCTCCGGCACCGCCTCGATCCAGAGCCGCACCACGCCCACCGGCGACCAGCCGAGGCCCGGACTGCCGAGCGACGGGGAGACGAGCACAAATGCGCCCGCGCCCGCAGCAGCCACGCCCCACGCGGGCCACCGGAGCCAGGCGACCAGGGCCATCGCCAGGCCGACGAGACCAGGGAGCCATAGCAGGGGGCCGCTCCAGATGGGCGGCTCCAGCATCGAACCGAAGGCCCCAAGCGAGAGCATGGTCGCGAGCGTCGCCAGCAGGACCGCGCCAGCGCCGCGCGGGTCGCGCCCGGGTCGCGAGCGCTCCATCAGGAGCCTCCCCGCGAGCCGGTGACGACAGTCCAGCCCGCATCGACGAGTGGGGGGATCAAGGCGGAGAGGTCGTCGCGGACGACGGCGATGTCGCCTGCGTGCGCAGCGCCTCCGAGGAACGCCAGCTGGCGTTCAGCCGCGCCTGCGGGAATCACGACGGTCGCGGGATCACGCCTCGCGTGGCCGCGCCCGAGCAGTTCCAGGGGGTCGGCTGTGCCCGCGTCAGCGTCGGTCGCGCAGTCGAGGATCGCGTCACGGCCCGTGTGGCCGCGCTCGAGCACCTGCGCGAGCACAGGCCCGCGCGGGACCGCGAAGCGCACGTCTCCGCCGTCCTCCACGACTGCCACGGCGATCGACGCCCCCATCGCGACGGCCCACTCGAGATCGTCTCCCGGCTGGCCGGGCAGGAGGGTCAGCACCAGCCTGGTCCTCGTCGAGTCGCTCTCCGGCGTGCGCACCATCATCTGCCCCAGCCGCGCGGACGACGGCCAGTGGACGTGTCTCATGTCATCGCCGGGGAGGTACTCGCGCAGCACGGGACCGCGACGATCCCCAGTGAGGGCAGGAGCGGCCTCGCCCGCGTCAGGGTCCACGATGGCGCGGCTCACCTCGACCATCGCGGGGGCGACGGGCACTTCACAGCGGCCGAGCACCGGCACGCGTACCTGGACGAAGCCAAAGGGGTCGAGCATCGTCGACGTGAGCGGGCCGATGCTGTGCCGGCCGCGACTGACGCACTCGAGACGGACATCGATCGAGACGCCCCCGGGCCGCCGCACCGCCCGCGCTTGAAGGACCTCGACACCCTGCTGACCGTGAAGTCCGTCGACGCTCGTGCCGACGAGCGCGCGAGCGACGCCCGCGAGCCCCCTGCGGGATTCGAGTGGGATGACCCCCGAGACCGTCGCCCCCGCCGTCGGATGCTCCGCGAAGGCGACGCGCTCCGGCGGACGGCGCGGCGCCGAGAGCAGGGCGAGCAGCCCCATGACGCCGCTGGCGACGACGACAAACCCGAGCGCCACGCCGGCCATCGCAACGACGTCGACTCCGGTCGAGGCACCCACTGCCGTGAGGGCGACTGCGCCGACAACCGCGCACCAGCCGCTCGCGGTCGGCCGCCACGGTGCACGTCGCCGGGACACCCCGCGCCGGCGGCGCCTCACCGGCGGTTCGCCTCCCGATCGTTGCGAGGCACGCGCACAGAGCCGATGGCGTCGGCAACGATGTCCTCCGGCGTGACGGAAGTACTCACTGAGCGTTCCAGCGTCAGCCGGTGCGCCAGCACTCGGGGCGCGAGATCCTGCACGTCGTCGGCGACGACGTAGCCGCGCCCGTCGACGAGCGCGGCGGCCTTGGCGGCGCGCAGCAGCTGGACAGCTGCACGGGGTGAGGCGCCGAGCGTGACCTCGCGGTAGTCCCTCGTGCGGCGGATCAGCTCGGCGACGTAGCGCTTGAGACCGGGGGTCGAGTACACCCGCCCGGCGGCGGCGATCGCGGACTCGAGGTCGTGGGGGCCGATGACGGGCCTCACCTGGTCGATCGGGTCCCCGCCGTCGCTCGCCTCGAGCATCGCGACCTCGTCACCCAGACTCGGATAGCCGAGAGAGATCGACATCGCGAAGCGGTCGCGCTGCGCCTCTGGCAGCGGGTACGTGCCCTCCATGTCGACCGGGTTCTGCGTGGCGACCACCATGAATGGACGCGGCAGCCGGCGCGTGGCGCCGTCGACGGTCACGGCGCGCTCCTGCATCGCCTCGAGGAGCGCCGACTGGGTCTTGGGCGAGGCGCGGTTAATCTCGTCGGCGACGAGGATGTTCGCGAACACAGGACCTGGACGGAACTCGAACTCTCCCGACGCGGCGTTGTAGATGCTGACGCCGGTGACGTCACTGGGCATCAGATCGGGGGTGAACTGGATCCTGCGCGTCGTCAGGCCCGCAGCGGCGGCCAGCGACAGCGCGAGCGTGGTCTTGCCCACTCCGGGGACGTCCTCGATCAGCAAGTTGCCGCCGGCGAGCACGCACGTGACCGCCAGGCGCGCGGCGCGCTGCCCGCCGGAGACGATCCCGGACACCTCGTCGATGAGTGCGCGGCTCGAGGCGTGCGCCGACTGAGCCTCGGGATCGTCGAGCCTCGAGCGGGAGATCCTCAGGGCGTCGACGCCACGGTCATCCATGTCCTGGATGGTAACAACGCCGCCTGAAGATGGGGAGGCCCTGCTAGCCCTCCGTCGGGACGGCCTCGCGCAACGCGGAGGCGTTCTCTGCCGCGGCGGTCTCCGTCGCCTCAAGAGTGCCGGCGAGCACCTCGTCGACTGCCGTCTGCTCGTCGACCTCGGCCAGCGGGAGCACGTCGCCGGTGGGCGTGGGCTCCTCGTCCTTGGGCTCGCCGACCTTGACGAGGATCACGCCGCCGAGCACCAGGACGGCGCCCAGCAGCTGCATCGGCTCCATCGCCTGGCCCAGCAGTACCCAGGCGAACGTCGCCGCGGCCACGACCTCGGACAGGCCCACGAACGACGCGACGCGTGACCCCAGGCGGCGCGCGGCGGCGATGCCAGCGGTGAACGCGAGAGCGGCGGTCACGGCGCCGAGCACCAGCAGCGCGGCCCACCACGGGACGGAGAAGCCCTGGTACTGGACGTCACCCGTCGCGAAGCCGAGCGGCAGCAGCCCGACCGCTGCCGCGATCGCGAGCAGCACCGTCGCGACGACGAGGCCGCCAGCGGCGAGCGACATCGGCGGCAGGCCGGACGAGTCGTCGGCCGAGATGATCCAGTAGACCGTGGCTCCCACCATGGCGCCGAGCGCCCAGGCGACTCCGACCAGGCTCATCTGCGCACCACCGAGCAGGCCGAGCAGCATCACGAGTCCGGCCATCGCGAGCACCGCGCCGCCGACGGTCACGGCCTTGGGTCGCTGGCCGCGCGTCTTCCACAGCCACAGCACCACGACCAGAGGGGACATGTACTCGATGAGCAGTGCGACGGAGACGTCCATGTGGCTCACCGCGATGAAGTAGAACAGCTGCGCCGCGCCCATGGCGAAGACGCCGTAGGCGACGATCGAGCCCCAGCCCTTGCGG
>JAUIBG010000132.1 GCA_030428165.1 Actinomycetes bacterium | reverse complement strand
CCTTCAACATCGCGGAGTACTACGACAGCGCGCTCACTGCCATGGCGAGCGCGCAGGAGGACCTCGCGCTGGTCCTCACCGATCCCGAGGTCGCGCAGTTCGAGCGCGCGAACTCGTTGGCCCGAGAGACCATCTCCGCGATGTCGCGCGAGCAGCTCTACATCGATATGGTGCTCGAGCGCGGCTACTTCAACGGCATCCCCGACAACGACGCGGAGTTCGTCCGCCAGCTGATCGCGGCCACGGACTCGGTCCACCTCGAGGCCGAGCGCGCCGTCGACGGCCTCAGCGGCATCTCTGCCATCCCGGAGCTCGGCGAGGCGAGCGAGGGCGACACCTTCCTGCTGACGCGCCAGATCGTGTCAGCGGGTGAGGACTTCGCGCTCGAGACCGTCGACCTCGAGGCCTGGGACGCCGCCGGCCAGGCGGAGCTCGACGCCGTCGCAAGTCCGCAGGCCGAGCTCGCCGAGCGCGTCACCGCGGACTCGGCCGCCGCCACCCAGGCCGCCTTGACGCAGGCCGTCATCACCGCGGCCCTTGCGCTCGCGCTGGCCTTCGTGTCGATCGTCGTCGCGCTGTCGGTCGCGCGAGCGGTCGCACGCCCGCTGCTGCGCCTGACCACCACCGCCGCCGCGCTGCGAGAGGACCTCCCCTCGATCGTGGACCGCGTCGCGACTCCCGGTGAGGAGGTCGACGCCTCCGAGATCGAGATCCCGGTCGAGTCCAGCGACGAGGTCGGTCGCCTGGCCGAGGCGTTCAACGGCGTGAACGCGACCACCATTGAGATTGCCCGAGAGCAGGCCGCGCTGCGCGCCTCGATCTCGGAGATGTTCGTCAACGTCGCCCGTCGCGACCAGGTGCTGCTCAACAGACAGTTGTCGTCGATCGACGAGATGGAGCGCTCGGAAGACAATCCTGAGACACTGACTCGACTGTTCGGACTCGACCACCTTGCGACGCGAATGCGTCGAAACAGCGAGTCCCTCCTGGTACTTGCGGGTATCGACGCTGGTCGTCGTATCCGTACGCCCATGCCACTGTCCGACGTGGTCCGCACCGCCACCTCGGAGATCGAACTGTACGAGCGGATCACGCTCGAGTTGGGAGCCGATCCGACGATGCTTGGACACGCGGCGCTGACCGCCGCCCACCTCTTCGCCGAGCTGCTCGAGAACGCCACGGTGTTCTCCGACCCCGGAAGTCCCGTCGTCGTGCGCACCTCGATCGACGGCGACAACGTCGTCGTGACGGTCGAGGACAACGGCATCGGCATGGGTACCAAGGATCTCGAGGCGGCGCGCACGCGCGTCCAGTCTCACTCGGCCTCCGAGCTTCTTGGCGAGCAGCGGTTGGGCCTGTTCGTGGTGGGCCGCCTGGCCGAGCGTCTGGGCGCGACCGTGTCGATCGATTCGACGGAGTCCGAGGGCACGACCGTCACCGTGGGTCTTCCCGCGTCCCTGTTCACCGGGCTGGAGGGCGACTCGCCAGCGGCCGCACCCGCGCTCGGCGTAGCGGTGCCGCAGGTCGAGCCGCAGCCCGAGCCGGAGCCGGTGAGCGAGGCCGTCGCGCCCGTGGCTGCCGACGAGTACACGCCGGAGGCCGGTCCTGTGACGACGGCGGGCCTGACGCGCCGCGAGCGCCGCAGGCAGGAGCTGCCCGAGCCGGGGGTCCCCTCGGCTCCGGTGCAAGACGCGCCCAGCACGACGGCATCCGGTCTTCCGAGTCGTTCCGCTGCTGCGGCAGCGGGGGCCGCAGGGCTCGCTGCCGGCGCTGCCGCAGCGGCGTCCCGTGGACAGGACCCTGTCGATGTCCACGAGGTCATGCCGCAGACGGCCGAGCAGCGCGCCGCCGTGTTCCGTGGGTTCCGTGCCCGCCGAGAGGTCGAGGCGCTACAGGCGGCACAGGAGCCGTACGCGCCGTCGATCGCCCCGCGCGAGGAAACGCAGCCGGTGCAGGCGAGTGATGCCCCCGCGATGACGCCCGAGCAGCTGGCGGCGGAGTCGGTGCCGTTCATGCGTGCTGGCGGCGACTTCGCGGCTGAGGACGACCTGGGTGGCCAGGGCGGAGAGGCGGGCTTCGCTGCCGCGAGGCGCGAGCCGCAGGCTGACGAGCCCGAGCCGGAGCTGGCGTGGGGCAACCCCACGCCAGTTGCTCCTGAGCCAGTTGCTCTTGAGCCCGCGGCGGTGGAGCCTGCTGACGCACGTGAGGCCGCAGAGACCGGGCCGGCTCCGCGTACGACGGACGCAGGCCTGCCTACCCGCCGTTGGCGTCCGCCGGCCTCGAAGAACCTCGAGACGCCAGCGGGAATGGTGGTGCCCTCGGTCGCACCATCGGACGACGAGTCTGGCGTTGCGCCCGTCGCGCCTGTCGCGGTACCCAAGGAGGTGCCGGCAGTCGCGGAGTCTGTTCCCGAGGCCGTCGTAGCGCAGCCCGAGCCCGAGATCCGGCCTGAGGATGCCTCGCCCGCCGTCGACGAGCCGGTCGTTGATGAGCCTGCCCCGGCGCAGGCTCCCGAGCAGCCCGCGCGACAGTCGCTCTTCGGGACTCCAGTGGCCCACCCCGATGCTCCGGTCGATGCCGAAGAGGCCCCTGCGGCATCGCAGTCGCCCTTCCCCGCGTTTTCGCCGGTGATGCAGCCCGACGAGCAAGATCCGGTCTTTGCTGACGAAGCGCCGGTGGACGCGGCGGTTGAAGCACCCGGCGAGCCGCAGCAGGGTACCGATGACGAGCCCGGACTTCCGTGGGCGCAGCAGGCAGGTGGCGTCGCTGGCGCGGCGCTTCCATGGGCCGCCGCCACTGCGGCACCGCAGTCCGCGCAGGCATCTCCTTCGATGGATGACCTACTCGCCCCTCGCCAGGAAGAGGCTGGGTTCTTTGGCCGCATCTTTGGGCGCAAGGCCAAGCCTGCGGCCGATGCCGGCCCGGCGGCCCCGGTGTTCCGGGATTCGTTCGCTCAGCCGGAGCCTCAACAGCCGGCTCAGACTCCCGAGCCAGCGCAGTCCTTCGCACCAGCGGACGATGCGGCGGACTCCCCAGGGTTCAGTCCCGAACCCCAGGGATTCACTCCTGAGCCGCAGCAGTTCTCCGCGAACAGTTGGGGCTTCTCGCCGGAACCGCAGAGCTCTTCGCCTGAGCCGCAAGGGTTCTCCCCGGAACCGCAGGGCTTCTCGCCGGAACCGCAGGCGTGGCAGCCTCCCGCCGTGGACAGCGCTCCCGAGCCCCGGTCGCAGCCCATGGAGGGGTTCGCCGCATGGCAGACTCCGCCTCCGGCTGAGCCGCGGCGGTGGGACGACCCCGCATCGATGCGTCCCACCCCCTATGGCGACTCCGGCTCCGTGTCACCCGACCAGCTCGCCAAGCCCATGGGCTGGGAGGCCGCTGGGGCGAGTGCGGTCGAGGGCAGCGCCCTCCCGTCGTACCAGCCCGTGATCGACCCGGAGCCCGCGGCACCTGAGGCGCAGGAGCGCGACTACGCCAGCGAGGTGTACTCCGAGTTCAACTCGCTCTCGCACGAGCGACCCACGGTCGACCGCACGCGTGCGGGCCTGCAGCGACGTCAGCCCACTGCGCCCGCGGCCGCACCGCAGCCCGCTCCCGAGCCGGAGCCGGTGGCCGCCCGGGCTCAGCGTGACCCTGAAGCGATCCGCGCGCAGTTCTCGCAGTTCTACGCTGCGACGCAGCGCGCCAGGACCGATGCGCAGGCGCTTCACGAGAACGACACTTCGGAGTGGCAGAATCCGGCTACATCCGGCGCACCGCGCGATGGCAACGCGTGATTCAAGGGGAAATAAGGAGAGATCGTGAGTGAACTGAGCCCCGAGGCCACCAATTTTGGGTGGCTGCTCGACAATTTCGTCCAGACGGTGCCCGGCACCCGTCACACGCTCGTCGTGAGCGCCGACGGCCTGCTGATGGCGATGTCCAAGAACCTGGACCGTACGGGTGCGGACACGCTCGCTGCCGTCGTGTCAGGCATGGCGAGCCTCACCAGGGGCGCGGCGCGCGAGCTGCACGCCGGCCAGGTGCGCCAGTCGATCATCGAGATGGACGACCTCTTCCTGTTCCTCATGACGGTGTCGAACGGCTCCGTGCTCGCGGTCGCCGCGGACTCGACTTGCGACGTCGGCCTGGTGGGCTACGAGATGACGCTGCTGGTGTCGCGCACCGAGAGCCTGCTCACGCCGCAGCTCATCACCGAGATGCGGCGCACGCTCCCGACGGACGGCCGGACCCGGGTCTAGCCATGCATGAGTCCGAGCCGGAGTACGAGGCCTACACGGTCCGTCCCTACGCCATCACCGGCGGCAAGGTGCGGGCCGCGAGCGGCAACCTCCCCATGGAGGCGCTGGTGCGCACGCCGGAGGGCGTGGCGCCCTCGGCTCTGCTCACCCCCGAGCGTCGACGCATGATCGAGCTCGCGACCGACGAGTTCCAGTCGGTCGCCGAGCTCTCCGCGCACACCCGCCTTCCCCTGGGTGTGGTGCGCGTCATCGTCATGGAGCTCGCTGACGAGAATCTTCTGACCATCCACATCGGCGGCACCGTGAAGGACGAGTCCACTCACGACGAGCACGGCGCGCTGACCCTGAGCCTTCTGGAGAGTGTCCTCGATGGCATTGCAGCACTCTGAGACCGCCCCCGCCGGCCACGCCGCCGCCGCGCCCACCGTCGTCAAGATCGTCATCGCGGGCGGCTTCGCCGTCGGCAAGACGACGTTCATCGGATCGATCTCCGACATCGAGCCCCTGAACACCGAGGCCGCGATGACGGAGCACAGCGTCGGAGTCGACGACGCCGGTCCCGTGGCCGAGCGCAAGACCACCACGACGGTCGCGATGGACTTCGGCCGCATCGCGCTGCCTGGCTCGCTGTGGCTCTACCTTTTCGGCACGCCCGGCCAGGACCGCTTCCTGTTCATGTGGGACGACCTGGTGCGCGGCGCGATCGGCGCCGTCGTCCTCGTCGACACCGAGCGCCTCGACCAGTGCTTCCCCGCGGTGGACTACTTCGAGCAGCGTGGCATCCCGTTCGTCGTCGCTATCAACTGCTTCGACGGCGTCGCGCGCCACCAGCTGGACGATGTCAGGGAGGCGCTGTCCGTGCCGGCTGACGTCCCGCTGATGTACACCGACGCGCGCGACAAGGAGGCCACCAAGCAGGCCCTCGTCGCCGTGGTGCAGCTGGCCATGAAGCGCGTCTCGGGCTAGTCCCGAGGCGAGCGGTGTTCTACGTCGACGGCTCCGGCTGGTCCCGGCTCTTCCCGTCGTCTCCGCAGCATCGCGAGTTCACGCGCTGGATCGATCCCCGCATCGGCTCCGCGGTGACGAGCAGGGTGAGCATCTCCGAGGCGCGCCAGGCGGCGGACTTCGAGCCGGGCCCGGCGCGGGCCAAGGCGCACGCGCTGGTCGAGGCCGTGCGCAGCAAGGTGCCGCAGCTCGAGGTGACCGAGGAGGGCCTGAAGGCGTCCTCGTTCGCCGTCAAGGTGCTCGAGCCGTTCCAGGCCCTGCACATCGGCATGGCGGCCGCGGACCCCGACGTCGACACGGTCGTGACCTATGACGCCGCGCTCGCCAGGGTGTGCCAGCTGTACGCGCTCACCGTGGTCGCGCCCGGCATGCCGGACGGCTGGCAGAATGGTGACGCCGATTCGTCGGCGTAGGGAGAGTTGACCGAGCGGCCGAAGGTGACGGTCTTGAAAACCGTTGTGGGGCAACCCACCGTGGGTTCGAATCCCACACTCTCCGCTCTCCGTCCCCGCACCGCGGGGACGCGCGCTCAGGCCGTCGCGCAGGTGCACGCCTCGTCGCAGCAGTGGGCGTCCAGTGCTGCGGTTAGCGCCGTGAGCGCGCCGGACTGCAGCGTGTACGCCACCGCCCTGCCCTCCTTGCGGCGACTCACGAGCCCGGCCTCCGCGAGTGCGGACAGGTGATGGCTCGCGGTGGCGTCGGAGACTCCCAGCTCCTCCGCGGCGCGCGACGTGGAGATCTCATGCGGCGTCGACTGCCCGAGCACCATCAGCAGCTCCACACGTCGCGCGTCGCCGAGCGCGCGCAGCCGTGCGGCGATCTGGGCGGCGTCGGCCCTGCGGTCCTCGACCTCCCTGCAGCAGGCGCCGATGGGCGGGCAGCACAGCGGCGAGGTCGCGTCGATGAGGGGCAGCGCGGCGGGCATGGCAAGAGTTTGACATATATCGAAGCGACGTGTCTACTTGCCGTGACGAGAGGGGGTGACCTCATGACCACGAATGCGAACGACAATTGCTGCTCGGGCTCCGGCTGCTGCGGCACGCCCTGCTGCTAGCGGCATCCCGACATCGGCCGTCCCCACGGGAGGCGCTCGATCGACGGCGGCGCGACCGCGGCGCGTCGTCGTCTCTTTGCTCGCGGGGCCCCGTGGCAGGTACTCTGGACCGCCGAGGAGACGTGACTGAGCGGCCGAAAGTGCATCCCTGCTAAGGATGTGATGGGGCAACCCATCCGTGGGTTCGAATCCCACCGTCTCCGCTCTTGTGATGTCTCAAGACATCGTTCCGGGGTGTCTCGGGACATCGTTCCGCTTGAGCCCCTCCTTCGGGAGGGGCTTTTGTGGTTTCTTGGGCTGGTAGTCGCGGTCGGGGTCGATGGTGTGCTCCGCGAGGATCTCGCTCGTGGCGGTGTTGATCACCATGGTGTCGGG
>JAUIBG010000131.1 GCA_030428165.1 Actinomycetes bacterium | reverse complement strand
TCCTCGAGCTGCCGCGCGACAGCACGATTCCCGGCCCCGGCCAGGTGCAGAACAACTTCGACTCGTACTCCGAGGCGCAGGAGACGCTGAACCTGCTGCGCGCCGGATCGTCCGAGGTCATCAGCGGCAACCTGCTGACGCTGCCGGTCGGAGGCGGCCTGCTCTATGTGCAGCCGGTCTACGTCCAGTCGGCGGAGGGCACCCAGGTGCCGCGTCTGCGCAAGGTCTTCGTGGCCTTCGGAGAGGCCGTCGGGTTCGCGGACACCCTGGGAGAGGCTCTCGACCAGGTCTTCGGCGAGGGCGCGGGCGACGGGCTCGACGGCGGCACGTCGGTGGACCCCACGCCGGAGCCCAGCCCCGAGCCGACGACCGAGCCGAGCGCCGAGCCCACGACGGAGCCGACGACTCAGCCCAGCGCCGAGCCCACCACGCCCCCCGCGGGCGCCGAGGCGCAGCTGGCGGACGCGCTCGACCGTGCCAACCAGGCGCTCCAGGACAGCGCCGATGCGTTGGCGGACGGCGACTGGGTCGCGTACGGCGAGGCGCAGGACGCCCTGGCCGAGGCCCTCGCGGACGCGACCGCCGCGCAGGAGGCACTGGGCTAGGCGCTTCGCCCGCCCGACATGACAGCGGCCCGGCTCCTCGGAAATCTCCGAGGAACCGGGCCGTCGTCGTATGCGGCTAGTGGACCGGCTGGTCGTCCTTCGCTGTCGCCGTGCGGATGGTGACGAAGAGGAACACCCACGACACCACGAGCAGGGCCGCCTGAGCCCAGGTCAGGGGCACGATCACGTCGAGCGCGTCGGGATCGGCGATCTCGCCGGTGGCGAAGTCGATCGCGCCGAACAGCGGGATCTGCGCGGCGACGCTCATCAGCCAGTACGCGGCGAACGGCAGCCACCAGCCCAGCAGCACGCCAGCTCCCACGCGGCCGCGCGTGATGCCGCGCATGCCCAGGAAGGGCAGCACGTAGTTGGCGAGCGGGATGAACCAGCCCCACCACTCGACGGCCGGCGGTCCCGTGACGTCCTCGCCCCGTGCCTTGCGGTTCGAGCGCACCTTGCTCATCCACAGCGCGAGGACGATGAAGCTGGCGAGGCCGACGAACTGCGTCAGCGTGCCCACGGCGTCGAAGCCGGTCGCGCCCGTGGCACTGCCGTCCAGCGCCCCCTCGAGCGTGTCCTTGAGCGCCTCGACGGTCTGAGGCGCGACCACCGCGCTCAGCACCGTCATCGCGGTGAACGCACCGGTGAGGATCGTCGCCCACAGCGCGAGCTGGCGCGGCGGGTCGGGGATCCATCCGGCCGGTCCGGCGCCGATGGGCGGAGCAGTCTGCGCGTAGGGAGCCGGCGTCGGAGGCGTCCCAGGAGCGCCCACCAGCCCGGGCTGCGAGACCATGCCTGGCGGGGGAGTCTGCGCGGGCGGCGGTGTCGCCGGCTGCGGGGTCTGAGGTGAGGCTGGAGAGGCGAAGGGGTCATTCGTGTCGGACATGTCTCGACCCTATGCCAGCGCCGATCGCGGGCCCAGGGAGACATCGCCGATTTGGATGCAGCGCCGCGCTGAGGTAAAGTAGACACTCGCCGACGCGGGGTGGAGCAGTTCGGTAGCTCGCTGGGCTCATAACCCAGAGGTCGCAGGTTCAAATCCTGTCCCCGCTACGATGTGTGATGTGTCGAGACATATCTGACAGATGTGTCGGGACATGTGCGGCATTCAGGCCCCTCCTTCGGGAGGGGCCTTGTGTCGTTTCTGGGGTTGGTAGTCGCGGTCGGGGTCGAGGTGGTGCTCGGCGATGATCTCGCCGGTGGCGGGGTCGATGACGAGGGTGTCGTCGCCGGCGACGAGGAGCATGATGCGGGTGCCGGTGTGGGCGCGGCCGATCGCGAGGTGGCGGAGTTTCCCGGCCCATCTGAGGGTGATGACGCCTGCGGTGTCGACGGTGTCGTGGCGGACTCGCCAGTGGCGTTCGAGCAGTTCGATGGTGGGTCCGGTCTTGGGCAGCGCGCAGTAGGCCTCGTCGGGGGTGCGGCGTCCCAGGGCGCGGTGGGGTCGCTGATGGTTGTAGATGTGCTGGAAGCGTGCGAGCTGGTCGTTCAGGGCTTCGAGGGAGGCTGCGTCGCCTGCGGCGGTGAGCCATTTCTTCAGGGTCTGGTGGAAGCGCTCGATCTTGCCCTGGGTCTGGGGGTGGCCGGGGGAGCCGTTGATCTGGGTGATGCCGTGCTGGGCGATGAGGTGCTCGAATCGGTTCGGTCCTGCTCCTCCGCGGGCGAGCCTGGTGGTGAAGATCATGCCGTTGTCGGTCAGTGTCGAGGCTGGCAGACCATGGATTCGTGACGCGGTCAGGAATGTGTCGACGACGGTGGGCCCGGTGACCGTGGTGTGGGCGGAGATGTGCATGACCTTGCGGGAGTGGTCGTCGAGCCAGGTGATGATCTCGACGGTTCTGTCTCCGGTCAGGTGCCAGTGGGTCATGTCGGACTGCCAGCGGGCGTTCGGTGCGGGGGCCTCGAAGCGCCGCCAGGAGGAGCGGGGGCGTTTGTGGGGTTGGGGTGTGACGGTGCCAGCGGTGCGCAGGATCCGCCAGATCGTCGCTGTGGACGGCGGTGTGGTGCCGGCGCGGGCCAGGCGGTCGCGGATCGACTCCGCCCCGGCGTCCAGTCCGGCCGAGGCGAGCTGAACGCGCAGGCGCAGCACCTCGGCTCGGACATGATCCGGGGTGCGGTTGGGCGAGCTTCTCGGGGCTCTGGAGCGGTCGGCCAGCCCGGCGGGACCATCCGCTTCGTAGCGGGTGATCCAGCGGTGGATCGAGTCCCTCGAGACGCAGAACCGTCTCGCCGCCTCGGAGATGCTCAGATCGCCCTGAACGACCGCGAGCACGATGACCAGTCGCTTGTCCTCATCGCCCATGCACCATCTTCGGGACTGTCAGACATGTCCCGACACATCTGCCGCACATGTCCTGACATCAGACACTGTCCCCGCTACGATCGGCGCCGCAGGCGCCGCGCGAACCCCCTCCTCGCGAGGGGGTTTTCGCGTTTCCGGGGTCGGCGCTGCCACAGCGTCCCAGCGTTCACCGACCGGCCATCCCGCCTCGCTACGATGCCCGCGTGCCCACCACCCGACGCATCGGCCTGATCGGCGCGACCGGCATCGGCATCGGCGCGATGCTCGGCGCCGGCGTCTTCTCCGACCTCTGGGTCTCCCTTCTCGACCTCGGCTGGTGGATGGTCGCGGCGCTCGGCCTCGCCGCCGCCGTCGCGGCCGCCAACGCGCTGTCGACAGCGCAGCTCGCCGCGCGCCACCCCGTCGCCGGCGGCGCCTACGCGTACGGCACTGCGGAGCTGGGTGCGGGCTGGGGCAGGCTGGCCGGCATCGGATTCGTGATGGGCAAGACCGTGTCGGTGGCGGTCGCCGCGACCGTCTTCGGCTCCTATCTGCTGCCCGCCTACGCGCCGTGGGTCGCCACGGCCGCCATCGTCGTGGCGTGGGCGCTCAACGCCCGCGGCATCACCCGCACGGCCACGGGGGCGACGGTCATCGCGGCGGTCGTCGCCGCCGTGCTCGGCGCGCTCGCGGTCGCCGCCCTGGCGACAGGGCCGATGCCGGGCGAAGGATTCGCCTCCGGCGCCGGTGGGGCAGCGACGCCGTGGAGCTTCCTGGCCGCGGCTGCGGCGACGTTCTTCGCATTCGCCGGCTACGCGCGCATCGCGACGCTCGGCGAGGAGGTGACGGCGCCTGCGCGCACCATTCCACGTGCCATCGTCATCGCGCTCGCCGTCGTCGTGGCGCTCTACGTGCTCGTCGGGCTGGCGCTCAGCGCGACCGGCATCGGCGACGAGGCGGCGCCCCTGACGTCGCTGGCTCCCGGCGCCTCCTGGATCGTCGCGCCCGTCGCGGCCCTCGCGACGTTCGGCGCGATGCTCGCCGTGATGGCCGGGGTCGGAAGGACTGCCATGGCGATGGCGCGAGAATCGGATCTGCCGCGCCTGCTGGCACGGCAGCAGCGCAGCGAGGTCCCGGTGCTCGCCGAGGCCGTCGCGGCGCTCGCAGCGATCGCGCTGGTGTGGACGCCGGGCGTCACCCTCCTGCTCGCCTCCGCGGCGGCCGTGCTCACGTACTACGTCGTCGCGAACCTGGCGGCGATCGCGCAGCGCAGGGCGGGCCGCACGGCGACCTTGAGGGTGCCGGTCGCCGTGAGTGCCTTCGGGCTTGCGGGCTCCGCGGTGCTGGCGGTCACGGCCGTCGTCGCCGGCTTCGAGTCGTGGGTGGGCTCGGCGGTCTTCCTCGCGATCGCGCTGGTGTGGTGGGCGGTCAGGGAAATCGCGCGCCGCTCCCCGCGTTCCTGAGCATCACAGGAACGAGCGAAGGGGTGCGGCGCATGAAGGCGATGTTCAACGGCGAGGTGATCGCCGCGAGCGACGAGACGGTCGTCGTCGAGGGCAACCACTACTTCCCTGCGGACTCCGTCCGCCCGGAGTTCCTCGCGCCGTCGGACATGTCCACGACGTGCCACTGGAAGGGCATCGCCTCGTACCACGACGTGGTCGTCGAGGGGCAGGTCGCGCCCGCGGGCGCCTGGCGCTACGAGGACCCCAAGCCGCGCGCCGAGCGCCTCAGGGGCCTCGTGGCCTTCTGGAGGGGCGTCGAGGTCGTCGACTAGCCGCGGCTATCCGAGCGACGCCGCGGCCCAGTAGCCCGCCCACGCCGCCGCGAGGCCGAGCAAGAAGGTCAGGACCAGGTACGACGCGCCCGCGCGCCACGACCGCCTGAACTCGTTCACCGCGTCGACGGCGAGCGTCGAGAACGTCGACAGTCCGCCGCCGATCCCCACTCCGAGTGCGAGCTCCCACCCCTCGGACAGCTCCGGCGCACCCGCGACGGCGCCCACGAGCGCGGCGGCGAGCGTGTTGGCGATCAGCGTGTGCCAGGGGAAGCGCCAGCGGTGCGACAGCAGCGACAGCGCGAATCGCCCCATCGCGCCGATCGCGCAGCCCACGGCGACCCCGATCCACAGCATCACGGCAGCTCGCCCTCGGACTCGTCCCAGGTGGTCTCGTCCTGGGTGACGTGGCGGGGATCGCCCATGCGCATGGCCATGGCCGCGGCGCCGGTCGCTGCCAGCAGGGTCGCGCCGAGCACCACGGCGGCGTCGACGAGCGAGGCGTCGGCCGACCAGCGCAGCGCGGCGACGGTCGAGAAGGTGGTGAAGCCGCCGAGGAAGCCGGGGCCGACGGCGGGGATCCACCACGCGTCGCGCGGCGCGCTGGCGGCCACGAGGCCCAGCAGGAACGAGCCGATGACGTTGATCGCGATGATGTCCCACGGCACCACGGCGTGGGGGACCTGCGAGTCGATCGCGTACCGGAGGAGTCCTCCGGCCGCGCCGCCGAGTCCGACGAGCGCGAGCCTGACGCCGACCGGCTGGAGGGCGCGGGCCGCTACCTCGCCAGCCACTCGTCCGCGTTGGCGAGCTCGGCCTCGAGCACCTCGATGATCGGGTCCACCAGCGCGCGCTCGATCGTCGAGCCCAGCAGCGGCACGTTCACGGTGATGAGGCCGCGCGCGGTCAGCTCGGCGCCCTCCCCGCGAGGCTCCATGGTCAGCTCGCCGGCCGCGTGCCCTGGCGCTCCTGCGACGTCCACGGCGAAGGTGCCCTTCCAGGTGTCGCCGTCGGATCCGCCCCAGGCCTCGGTGTACGTGACGTCGACGCTGTCGCCGATCACCTGGCGGAATCGCGCCGGGATCTGGTCGGACGGAATCTTGGCGCGCGTGACGACCCTGAAGCCGTCCTCGACGGTGCCCTCGACCACGGGGGCCGCGGTCGAGTGGTCGTTGCCGCGCGAGGCGGCGTACTCGGGGTCGGCGAAGAGAGCGATCACCCTGGCAGGCGTCGCATCGAACGTGTGGCGGTGCGAGAACTTCATTGACTCCCCATCGGTCCCTCCTGGACACAGTAGCGCCTAGGCTTGTGGGCCATGGCCACCCTTCGCGAGTCCCTCGAGGCTCTCGGCCCGCTGGACGCGGCCGAGTACGAGCACCTGTCGCTGCTCGTCTCCGACTGGCAGATCATCGCCGACCTCTCGTTCGCCGATCTGGTGCTGTGGCGCCGGTCCGGCGAGGGCTTCGTCGCGATCGCACAGTGCCGCCCGTCGACGGGCTCGACCGTGCACCTCGAGGACGTCGTGGGCCGTGCGGCCGACGCGGCGCGCGTCGAGCACCTCCACAACGCCGTCGAGCAGGGCACGCTCGTCACCGCGCGCGTGCCGCGCTGGGACGAGTCCGGAGCCGTGCGCGAGGAGGCGGTGCCGGTCGTGATGGACGGCAACGCCATCGCCGTGGTGACGCGCGAGACCTCGCAGGCGGTGTCGCGCTCGTCGTCGCGCCTCGAGCTCAACTACCGCGGCGCCGCCGACGACATCCTCATGATGGTGACGCGCGGCGAGTTCCCCGTCACGACGTCGATCACCGGCCCGCGCAGGGGAGCGCCGCGCGTGGGCGACGGCGTGCTGCGGCTGGACTCGACGGGCCACGTGCTCTACGCGAGCCCCAACGCGATGTCGTGCTTCCACCGGCTCGGCGTGCACGGCACGCTGGTGAACCGGTCGCTGCCGCGGGTGACGAGCGAGCTCGTCGCGGGCGGGGACTTCGACGAGACCCTCGCGATGGTGGTGATGGGCAGGGCGCCGTGGCGCACCGACATCGAGGCCAACGGCACGGCGCTGTCAGTGCGCGCGATCCCCGTGCGGAACCACGG
>JAUIBG010000130.1 GCA_030428165.1 Actinomycetes bacterium | reverse complement strand
TCGCCGTCGGTGTTAGCGTCGTTCATCAGACGGCAGGATATCCAATTCTCGAGGAGGCGACCGTGACGGACTTTACCGGCGGACCGGGATTCGACGCGTTCGTCGCGACGGCGCTGCTGACCCTCGTGGTGATCGGCCTGTCCTGGTCCGTGACCCGCGAGCTGCGCAAGGCCAGGGTGAACGCTCCCCAGGATGACGCGGCCGATGCGGCCGACGGCTCGGCAGCGGCGCCGGAGACGGGCGTGGCGGAGTCCACGGTCGAGATCGAGGACGAGGACGGCGACACGCGCGCCTGACGCCCTTCGACTAGGAGACGGTGAAGACCGTCAGCGCGATCGCCGCGTAGTGGCACAGGAACGCCGCGATCGTGAACGAGTGGAAGATCTCGTGGAAGCCGAAGTACTTGGGGCTCGCCTTGGGCCACTTGGTGCCGTAGACGACCGCGCCCAGCGTGTAGAGGATGCCGCCGAGGCCCACCAGGATCACGATCGCGAGCCCGCCGGTGGTGAGGAAGTCCGGCAGGAACCAGACCGCAACCCACCCGAGCGCCACGTACAGCGGGACGTACAGCCAGCGCGGGGCGTGCAGCCAGAACACGCGCAGCAGGATGCCGAAGAACGCTCCGCCCCACACGATCGCGAGGACGACGATGGCGGTGGTGCGGTCCAGCAGCATCACGCTCAGCGGCGTGTAGGTGCCCGCGATGATGAGGAAGATGTTGGCGTGGTCGAGGCGCCTGAGCACCGCCTTGGTGCGCGGCTGCCAGTTGCCGCGGTGGTAGACGGCGGACGTGCCGAAGAGCATCACCGCAGTCAGCGTGAACACCGCAGTGGAGGCGCGACCGGCGAGCGTGGGGGCGAACACCACCAGCAGCATTCCCGCCACGAGGGCGATGGGGGCGGCTCCCAGATGCAGCCACCCGCGAAGCAGGGGCTTGAGCTCGGGAACCTCGTCGTTCGTCAAGTCCTGGGCAGTGTCAGTCACGTAACCTACGTTACCGTAGGTAGCGCTCGGCTCGGTACCGTGAGGGGACCGTCCCGCCGCCCGGCGGGAGCGAGATCCAAGGAGTGATGCCGGTGCGGGAGCTGCTGTACCGCGCCTACGAGTCACGCCTCTCGCGGTCCATGCGCAGGGACCTCGTCCCGCGGCACATCGGCGTCATCCTCGACGGCAACCGGCGCTGGGCCAAGAACCTCGGCGCGCCCGCGGCCCATGGCCACCAGCGCGGAGCCGACAAGATCACCGAGCTCCTCGAGTGGAGTGCCGCCGCCGGGGTCGAGGTCGTGACGCTGTGGATGCTCTCCACCGACAACCTGCGCCGCGACCCCGCCGAGCTGGAGCCGCTCCTCGACATCATCGCGTCCGCAGTCGAGCGGCTCGCGGATGACGGCCGCTGGCGCCTGCAGCACGTGGGCTCGGCGTCGATCCTGCCCGAGGCCGCCGCGAAGCGGATCGCCGCCGCCGTCGAGCGGGCCTCAGGCAACGAGGGTCTGCACGTCAACGTCGCAGTGGGCTACGGCGGCCGCCACGAGATCGCCGACGCCGTCCGCGACCTCATCAGGGCCGGGAGTGAGGCGGGGCGCTCGCTCGAGGAGATCGCCCAGGACGTCTCGGTCGAGCGCATCGGCGACTACCTCTACACGAAGGGCCAGCCCGATCCCGACCTGGTGATCCGCACGTCGGGCGAGCAGCGCCTTGGCGGATTCCTGCTGTGGCAGTCCGCGAACAGCGAGTTCTACTTCTGCGAGGCCTACTGGCCCGACTTCAGGCACGTCGACTTCCTGCGCGCGCTGCGCGACTACGCCCAGCGCGAGAGGCGGATGGGCCGCTAGGCGGAACCGGCATCGGCCCTGTCCCGGACCTCATCTCCGCCCCCTCCCCGCCGCTTCTCCGCCGCTTCTCCGCCGCCTCCCCGCCGCCTCCCCGCGGCTTCCGCGAGAGAGCGCTTACATCTACATCCTGTGCGAAAAACGGCCCCGAAATCGCACAAGACGTAGAAGTAAGCGCTTCGACGAGGGGGTCGGTGAGGCAGGTGATTGCGGCGGGTGACGGCGCCGATGCGACATGTGTCGGCCATGTGAACTCTGATGACACGCCCGGCGTGTCGTGCGCCGCGGTCGTCCCCCCGGTTTAGCGTCGGAGACGTGGCATCCACCGAATGTCAGGCATTGCACCGCCTGACCTGACCTACCGCCGTAGGGCGGTGGGCGCCCTGCGGCCCGACTGCAGGGAGCACGCGTGACCGTCACCGAGAGCAGCACCTCCTCCGTCACCACCCAGGACACGGCCGTCCGCACGTATGTGCTGGACACGTCGGTGCTCCTGTCCGATCCGAGGGCCATCAGGCGCTTCGCGGAGCACGAGGTGGTCCTCCCGGTCGTCGTGATCACGGAGCTGGAGGCCAAGCGGCACCACCCCGAGCTCGGCTACTTCGCGCGCTCCGCACTGAGGCTGCTCGACGAGCTGAGGGTCGAGCACGGCAAGCTGGACGCCCCCGTGCCGATCGGCGAGCTGGGCGGCACCGTCAGGGTCGAGCTCAACCACATCGACCAGTCGGTCCTCCCCAGCGGCTTCCGGCTGGGAGACAACGACACCCGCATCCTGGCCGTCGCGGCGAACCTCGCCGCCGAGGGGCACGACGTCGTCGTGGTGTCCAAGGACCTGCCGATGCGCGTGAAGGCCTCGGCGATGGGCATCGACGCGCAGGAGTACCGCGCCGAGCTCGCCGTCGAGTCAGGCTGGACCGGCATGCGTCACGTCCAGCTCACCGACGTGGAGATGGCGAAGCTGTGGGAGGACGAGCGCGTCGAGGGCCTCGACCCCGAGTTCGCGGGCGAGGACGTCGCCGCCCTTCCGGTGCACACCGGCCTCGTGATCTCCAGCACCAGGGGAAGCGCCCTGGGCCGCGTCACCTCCGACGGCGCCGTCCAACTGGTGCGAGGCGACCAGGAGGTGTTCGGGGTGCACGGCCGCAGCGCCGAGCAGCGCATCGCGATCGATCTCCTCCTCGACGACTCGATCGGCATCGTCTCGATGGGAGGCCGCGCGGGCACCGGCAAGAGCGCGCTCGCGCTGTGCGCCGGGCTCGAGGCCGTGATGGAGCGCCGCGAGCACAAGAAGATCATGGTGTTCCGCCCGCTCTACGCGGTGGGCGGCCAGGACCTGGGCTACCTGCCCGGCACCGAGCTCGAGAAGATGAACCCCTGGGCGCAGGCGGTGTTCGACACCCTGGGCGCGATGGTCTCGTCCGAGGTGGTCGAGGAGGTCATGGCGCGCGGCATGCTCGAGGTGCTGCCGCTCACCCACATCCGCGGACGCAGCCTCCACGACGCATTCGTCATCGTGGACGAGGCGCAGTCGCTCGAGCGCAACGTCCTGCTCACGATGCTCAGCCGCATCGGCCAGGACTCGCGGGTGGTCCTCACTCACGACGTCGCCCAGCGTGACAACCTGCGCGTCGGCCGCCACGACGGCATCGCCGCAGTCATCGAGGCGCTCAAGGGCCACGAGCTCTTCGCCCACGTCACGCTCGAGCGCTCCGAGCGCTCGGCTGTCGCGGCGCTGGTCACCGACATGCTCGAGCGCCTCGAGCTCTAGACGTCCCCTCCTCCTACCCCCCCCGCGTCTCGTCGCGGGAGTCGCATCCCGGTGTTGCGCTCCCGCGGCGAGCGCGTCACGCTGAGGCCATGGCGGAGCGCAAGACCAAGCCCACCGACGCGAAGGTGTCGACGTTCCTCGACGGCGTGAGCCCCGAGGTGCGCCGGCAGGACGGGTACGCGCTCTACGACCTCATGAGGGACGTCTCGGGCGTCGAGGGCGTGATGTGGGGCCCGAGCATCGTGGGGTTCGGCGACACGACCTACACCGCGACCGACGGTGAGCACGACTACTTCGTCATCGGCTTCTCGCCCCGCAAGGCCTCACTCAGCCTCTACGGGCTCTACAACGCGTATGCGCCGGATCCGCGCTTCGAGCGGCTCGGCAAGCACAAGGCCGGTGCGGGCTGCCTCTACATCACGAGGCTCGAGCAGGTCGACCTGCGCCTGCTCAGGGACTTCGCCGAGGAGGCGTGGGCTGCCGGGAAGGCCCCAGGAACCTAGGCCTCGGCCGGCGCGCTCGCCGCCTTCTCGGCAGCCTTGCGCGCCTCTCGCTCCGCGCGACGGCGCTCGAGCAGCTCCGCGTACTCCTGAGCGTTCTCGAGCCCCGGCCAGTGCACCACGAGCTCGTCGCGCTCGCCGAACCGCACCAGGTGCGACTCGAGGACGAACATCGCGGTCAGCAGCCCGTCGCGGTCGGGGGCCGATGCCGTCATCACCAGGGCGTCGGGAGTGGCGGTCAGCGTCGCCTCGCCCGCCATCAGCGCGAGGCGCCAGCCGTCGGCGGTCTCGGTCACCTGGACCTTGCGGCCCAGGTGGCTGGCCAGCTGCTTGCCGTAGCGGGCGGCGCGGTCGGTCGCGCACGTGCCCGTGATCGTCATCGTCATTCGTTCCTCCGTCTCGAGGGGTGCAACGCCGCGGACGGCCGTTACAGTCCCATCCGCTGCAGGAACGGCTCCGCCTCGAGCCAGTTCTCCTCGTCGGGCCGTGCCGGGTCCCACAGGCGCTCGTACTCGGCGCGCTGCTCCTCTGTGGCCAGGTGCCACGCGCGGATGTACTCGTCCTGCGCGCCGTGCCAGTAGCCCACGATGCGGTACCAGGCGATGTCCCTGGTCCAGTGCTCGCGGACGAACGCGCGCATGCGGCGCGACGCCGCCGACTCGCATGCGATCCACACGTAGGTCTCCGGCTCGGGAGCGCCCATGCGCTCCATCGTGCTCAGCAGTCGTGACGGGCGTCCGTTGCCGCCCACGATCCACTCGACGTCCACGGACGCCGCGGAGGGAAGGTCGATGCGGTCGGCGGAGTCCGGCAGCTCGATCGCGACGGTGAAGGCCTCGGCGGCCGATGCCTGCTCGAGGATCCGCGCGACGGCCGGCAGCCCGGTGTGGTCCGACAGCAGCAGGCGCCGCGTGGATCCCGCGGGAGGGCCGTAGTAGTCCTTCGAGGCGGCCACGCCGATCTGCTCGCCAGGCTCGGCCGCCGCGCCCCAGGTCGAGCCTGGACCGTCGCCGTGCACCACGACGTCGATGTCGACCTCGCTGCCGCCCTCGGCCGGGCGCGCGGCGCGGATCGTGTAGTGCCGCTGCGCGGGATGAGTGTGGTCGCCGTGGTCGTCCACGGCGCCCGGCAGGTGGAGGATCACCGACTCGTCGGGCACGCCGGAGGTCGTCCATCCGTGGACGTCGAGGGTGATGCGGCGCAGGTGCGGGCTGAGGCTCGCGGCGCGGGCGACGGTCGCGATGGCCGGGGTGCTCATCGGTCCTCCTTGAAGTCGGGGGGAGTGGTCGGGGCGGATCCCGCCGTCAGCCGGGGGACCCGCCCCGACCGGGGGTCGTGCGGGGGTGAGGCGTCGCGCTACTGCGCTGCCACCACCTCGGGCACCTCATTGCTCGGGTCGCCGTCGTGCGCGGCCTCGAGAGCGGGCACCATCGCGTCGAGCACGTAGGCGATCGACGAGGGGCTGTTCGCGAAGAACGCCGCCTCGACCGACGGGTCGGTGATCCAGATGTTCGCGTTGTTCTGCGACGGCACGGTCTCGCCGTACAGCGGCAGGCCCTCGATGAGCTCGCGCGCCTCGGGGGTGGAGGCCGCCTGCCACACGATCGAGTCCGTGGTCAGCAGGTCCAGCTGCTCGGAGCTGAGCGGCGTGTAGAACGCCTCGGCGTCGTAGTACTCGTCCATCACGGTGACGTCGAAGCCCAGGCGCGCGAGGAACTGGTTGCGGCCGTCAGAGGAGATGTAGACGCCGGCCTGGCCGTCGTACCAGAAGCCCACGACGGACGACTGGCCCTCCCACTCGGGGTGGGCGGCGACGGCGTCGGCGAACATGCCGTCCACCTCGGCGACGACCTCGGCGGCCTTCTCGGAGGTACCGGTGGCCTCGCCGATGAGGGTCAGCTCGTCCGCGAGGGACATGCCGTATGCGTCGTCGTCGGCACCGCGCACGACCACCGGTGCGATCTGGCTGAGGAGGTCGTACTCCTCCTGGGTGATGTCGGTGTACGTCGCGACGAACAGGTCGGGCTCATACGTGAGGAACAGCTCCGCGTCGAGGTCGCCGAACGAGAACGTGTCGGGCTCGGCGCCCACGGCCAGACGGGCCCCGGTGGCCCAGGGGCCCGAGCCGTGGTCGTAGGTGTCGTCGTCCTCGGTGTCGAGGTAGTGCGCGGCGACCAGGACGGGGGCGAGTCCCAGCGAGTAGAGCAGCTCGTGCTCGCGGGAGCCCAGGACGACGATGGTGGAGGGGGCCTCCTCGATGGTGACGTCTCCGTACATGCCGGTGATGGTGACGGGGAACGCGGCCTCGGCCGCCTCGGAGGCGGTCGGCTCGGCCGAGGTCTCCTCGGTCGTGTCGGTCGACGAGCACGCGGCCATGGCGAGCGCGCTCGCCGCGACTGTGACGCCGGCGATCGCGCGACGGGTGATGGGGGTCATGATTCCTCTTCTGTCATGGGGGCAGGGGATGGTGGGGACACATCTGAGGGCTGGTCGTGCCTCTCCGGGACCAGCGACACGGGCGCGCAGGTGGCGCCGGGCCTGTTGGCGGGCACCAGCAGCGGGGTGCCGGTGACCGGGTCGGGGACGATGCGGGTGGGCACGCTGAAGACGGACGTCACGGTCTCGCCGGTGATGACCTCGGCCGGCGTGCCCTCGGCGGCGACCCTGCCCTTCTTCATCACGACGACGT
>JAUIBG010000129.1 GCA_030428165.1 Actinomycetes bacterium | reverse complement strand
ACGTCCGGAAGGCTCGTGAGCACGGCGACGAACGGCTCGCCCACCAGCAGGTAGGCGACCGAGAACGCGGCGCCGATGCCGAACGCGGGTATGGCAGCCGCGAGCGACGCGCGGTGGAGGCCGCCGACGTCGCGCGCACCCAGCTCGCGCGAGGCCATCGACTCGATCGCGGCGGCGTAGCCGTCCTGGCCATACGACGAGAGGTACATCAGCTGCAGCAGGATCGCGTTCGCGGCGAGCACCGTGGTGGAGATGTGGCCGCCGTATGCCGTGACGAACGTGAGCACCACGTACAGCACGGCGGTGCGCAGCATGATGTCGCGGTTCATCGCCGCCAGCGCCGTCCAGCCCGAGCGCAGTCCGCGGCCTCGGAGCGTGAGGATCGAGCGCCGCACTCCGGCGTCGGCGGAACGCCACCACAGTGTGACGGCAACGCCCAGGCCCACCCACTCGGCGATCGCCGTCGCGGCGGCGGCGCCGGCGGAGCCCCAGCCCAGTCCCGCGACGAACCACACGTCGAGGCCGATGTTGAGGGCGGCGATCACCGTGACGGTCATCAGCGGGCGCCTGGTGTCGCCGTTGCCGATGAACCACCCGTTGAGCGCGAGCATGCCAAGCGCGGCCGGGAGGGACGCGAGCCTGATGAACGTGTAGGTCGAGGCGGGCTCGCCCACCTCGGCGAAGGGCGTGAGCACGCCCATCAAGGCCGGCACGATCAGCGGCGACAGCGCGCCGACGACGAGCACCAGCACTGCCGCGACGACGAGCGCGCGCTGCAGGTGCGTGACGGCCCTGTCGACAGCGCCAGCGCCCATGGCTCTGCCGACCAGGGACGTGGTCCCGGTGCGCAGGAAGCTCATGAGCCAGAAGGCGGCGCCCAGCACGGTGGAGCCGAGCGCGACCGCGCCCAGATCGGTCTCCTGGCCGAAATGGCCGATCACCGCGGTGTCGATCAGGCCGACGAGCGGCGTCGCGAGGTGGGCGACGGTGGCGGGCCATGCCAGCGCGAATGCGCGACGGTGGGGCAGGTCGCGCAGATTCACCCGGCGATTCTATGGCCGCGGCTAGGCTGACGGGGTGCCCCCCACGAACCGCCGCCGCGTCGCTGTCGCCTCGCTGATCGCGGTCGCCGCCGCCTCGCTCGCGGGGTGCTCGCAGCCCTACGTCGTGGACCCGGCGCCGTATGCCGGGGATCCCGTCTGCGCGGAGATCATGCTGCCGCTCGTGGACGGCACGGTCGGCGGGCTCGAGCAGCGCGACACGACGTCGCAGGCGACGCTCGCGTTCGGCGAGGAGTATCCGATCGTGGTGCGCTGCGGCGTCGAGCCGCCCGGCCCGACCACGGACCAGTGCCTCAGCATCGACCTGCCCGACACCACGGTGGACTGGATCGTCGTCGAGGAGGGCGAGGACTGGCTCGCGACCTCGTTCGGCAGGTCGCCTGCGCTCGAGGCACGCGTGCCGAAGGTGCGGGCCGACGAGGCGATCGGCGACGTGCTGGCCGAGCTGTCGCGCGTCGCGGCGATCGCGCCAGTCAACGGGCTCGCCTGCAGCTAGGGCCGACTCACACAGGCGTGTCCCCGCGCCGCTGGTCACGGCGGTGCCCGATCTGCGGGTCGGCGCTCCAACTCGCGCCGCGAAACCGACATTGCAGGCGCTGACCGCAGAGTGTCGTCGGGGACCCGCAGATTGGGCACACTCCGGGACAGGTGCCGGTGGCCGGCAGCCCTGTGCCAGTGGCCGGGGGCGCGCGGTCTAGCGGAGGCCCGTGTGGGCCGTGGCGATCAGCCTCGCCACGAGCTCCTCGTAGCCGATGCCGCCGGCCGCGCAAAGCCGCGGGTACATGCTCGTGGGGGTGAAGCCCGGCATGGTGTTGATCTCGTTGACGGTCACGGCGCCGTCGTCGCCGACGAACATGTCGACCCGCGCAAGCGACTCGCACCCCAGCGCGGCGAACGCGCGCGCGGCGTAGTCCCGCACGACCGCGGCGACGTGCTCGTGGAGGGCCGTGGGGGCAAGCAGCTGCACCGCGTCCTCGTCGAAGTACTTGGCCTCGAAGTCGTAGAAGTCGTGATCACCGCCGGTGACGATCTCACCGGCCGGGGAGACGAACAGGCCGTCCTCCCCCGCGAGCACCGCCGTCTCGACCTCACGACCGACGACCGCCGCCTCGATCAGCACCTTGGGGTCGTGCTTCACCGCCTCGGCCACCGCGACGTCGAGCTCGTCCCAGTCGGACACCTTCGAGATGCCCATGGACGATCCGGCACGCGCGGGTTTCACGAACACGGGAAGTCCGAGGGCCTTCACCGCCTCGCGCTGGTCCTCGAGGGGATGCGCTGGCGTGACCACGACATCGGCCGCGACGGGCAGGCCGGCGGCGCGGAAGACCGTCTTCATGAACTGCTTGTCCATGCCGCCTGCGGACGCCAGCACGCCGGAGCCCACGTACGGGGCACCGATCAACTCGAGCAGCCCCTGGATGGTGCCGTCCTCGCCGAACGGGCCGTGGAGCAGGGGGAACACGACGTCGACGGCGGCAAAGTCCTCGACGATGCCATCGCGCTCGACGCGCCACACCCGGCTCGCGGTGTCGGTGGGCGACAGCACCAGCGCGCCGTCGCCGACGACCTCGGGCAGCCCGTGCTCGCGGATGGCCCAGTCCTTCGGGTCGGCGCTCGCGGGCACCCAGCGCCCCTCGCGGGTGATGCCGATCGCGACGACGTCCCAGCGCTCGCGGTCGATCGCGCCGAGGACTCCCCCGGCGGTGACACAGGAGATGCCATGCTCGCTCGAGCGCCCGCCGAAGACGACGGCCACCGTGGGCCTGGCGTCCTGCGCGGGCGCGCTCACGCGTCGACCTCGGCCTTGCGCGGCCGCGAGACCAGTGCCGCCATGACCTCCTCGACCGGGTAGTCCTTGTGGAGCATCGCGACCACGGCCTCGCAGATCGGCACGTCCACGTCCAGCGCGCGAGCGAGGTCGAGGATCGCGACCGACGTCGAGGCGCCCTCGGCGGTGCCCTGCGTCCTCTCGATCGCCTCGGCGAGCGTGGCGCCCTGGCCCAGGTGCTGGCCCAGCTGGTGGTTGCGCGACAGCGGCGAGGCGCAGGTCGCGATCAGGTCGCCCATGCCGGCGAGGCCTGCGAAGGTCTCGACCGATGCGCCCATCGCGACTCCCAGCCTGGCGATCTCGGTGAGGCCGCGGGTGATGACCGTCGCCGTCGTGTTCATGCCGAAGCCAAGGCCGTCGGCCACGCCGACCGCGACGGCGATGACGTTCTTGTAGGCGCCGCACAGCTCGACGCCGGACAGGTCAGGGTTGGTGTACGGGCGGAAGTACGCGCACGCGGTGGCGTCGGCGACCAGCTGGGTCGCGTCCTCGTCCGTGCCGGCGATCACGGTCGCGGTGGGCTGCCTCGCGGCGATCTCCCTGGCGAGGTTGGGGCCGGAGACGGAGACCAGCCGGTCACGGCTGATCCCCCACGCCTCCGACAGCACCGTGGTCATGCGCTCGTGGGTATGGCCCTCGATGCCCTTCATCAGGGACACGACGATCGCCCGTGGCGGCACCATCCGTCGGAACGGCAGCACGATGTCGCGCACCTTCTGCGCAGGGAGCGCGACGGCCACCAGATCCGCATCCTCGAGCGCCTCGGCCACGTCGGTGGTCGCGCGCACACCAGGAGCGACCCGGAGGCCGGGCAGGGCCTTCTCGTTGCGGTGCTCCTCGTTGATCTGCGCGACAGTCTCCTCGTCGCGTCCCCACAGCACGACCGGGTTGCCCGCATCGGCCAGGACGGAGGCGAAGGTCGTCCCCCAGGCACCCGCTCCCAGGACAGCGGCACGGGTCATCGGCTCTGCCCCTTCTTGCGGGGGTCGTAGAGCTCGGCGGGGGCCTCCTCGCCGCGGATGTCCTCGAGCATGTGCGTCAGCGTAGTCATGATGTGGTCGGTCACCTCGCGCAGCGTCGCGGCGTCCGGCTCGGCGCCGTCCCACTTCGACAGGTCGAGCGCCGGACCCGCCACGACGGCGATGTCCTTGCGGCCCCAGAGGTTCGTCTTGGTGCTGCCTGGCGGCATGATCTCGTGGGTGCCCCACTGCGCCACCGGGATCACGGGGGCGCCGGTCGCGAGGGCGAGGCGCGCCACTCCGGTGCGCGCCACCATCGGCCACATGTCGGGCTCACGGGTGTGCGTGCCCTCGGGCGCGATCGCGACCGCCAGCCCGTCGGCGATCGCCTTCTCCGCCGCGAGCAGCGAGTCCTTGGCCTGGGCCGTGCCGCGGTACACCGGCACCTGCTTGAGCGCGCGCATCGCGGTGCCGATTACGGGGATGTCCCAGAGCTGCGACTTCGCGAGGAAGCGCGGCGGCCTCCCGTGGTCGTAGAGGTAGTGCGCCACCGTGAGCGGGTCGACGTTCGTCACGTGGTTGAACACCACGATGATGCCGCCGTCCCCAGGAAGGTTCTCTCCCCCGCGCCAGTCGCGGCGCGTCAGGGGGATGAGGATGGGTTTGAGGATGCCTGCCGCAAGGCGGTAGGCGAATTCGGGATAGTCCGCCACTGACCGTTCCTAGTCGATCGCTGCGCCGAGCTGGGCGAGCTTGGTCCTGAAGTTCTCGTAGCCGCGGTCGATGATGCCGATGCCGTTGACCGTCGAGGTCCCCTCCGCCGTCAGCGCCGCGAGCAGGTGCGAGAAACCGCCGCGCAGGTCCGGCACCGTGATGTCGGCTGCCGTCAGCGGCGTGGGTCCGCTGATCGCGGCCGAGTGCAGGAAGTTGCGCTGGCCGAACCGGCACTTGATGTCGCCCAGGCACTCCCGGTACAGCTGCACCTGCGCACCCATCTTGCCCAGTGCCTTGGTGAAGCCGAAGCGGTTCTCGTACACGGTCTCGTGGACGATGCTGAGGCCCTTGGCCTGCGTGAGCGCCACGACGAGCGGCTGCTGCCAGTCGGTCATGAAGCCAGGGTGCACGTCCGTCTGCAGCGTGATCGAGCTGAGGTCGCCGCCGGGGTGGTAGAACCGGATGCCCTCGGCGGTGATGTCGAACTCGCCGCCGACCTTCCGATACGTGTTGAGGAACATGCCCATCGAGCGCTGCTGAGCGCCGCGCACCATGATGTCGCCGCCGGTCGCGAGCGCGCCGGCCGCCCAGGAGCCCACCTCGATGCGGTCCGCGAGCGCGACGTGGTCGTAGCCGCGCAGCTCGCTGACGCCCTCGATCGTGATGGAGCGGTCGGTCGACACCGAGATGAGCGCGCCCATCTTCTGCAGCGTGTCGATGAGGTCCTTGATCTCCGGCTCGACGGCCGCGCCGTGCAGCGTGGTGATGCCGTCCGCCAGCACGGCGGTGAGCAGCAGCTGCTCCGTGGCGCCCACGGACGGATACGACAGCTCGTGCTTGATGCCGTGCAGGCCGTTGGGCGCGCTCAGGTGCAGGCCGTCGCCGCTCTCCTCGACGACCGCGCCGAACTTGCGCAGGATCTCGAGGTGGAAGTCGATCGGACGGTCGCCGATGCGGCACCCGCCCAGGTCGGGGATGACTGCGGCGCCGAGGCGGTGCAGCAGCGGGCCGCACAGCAGGATCGGGATGCGGGAACTTCCCGCGTGCTGGGCGATCTGGAAGGCGTCGGCGGGGTGCAGGTCCGAGGTGTCCATGCGCAGGTCGCCGGACACGACGTCGTAGTCCACCGCGGCACCGTGGAGCTCGAGCAGCGAGCTCACGACCTTCACGTCGCGGATGTCGGGCACGTTGTGCAGGGTCGAGGGCGTCGATCCGAGCAGCGCCGCCACCATCGCCTTGGAGACGAAGTTCTTGGCGCCGCGCACGTGGATCTCGCCCTGCAGTGGACGCCCGCCGTGCACCTTGAGCACGTCAGAGTCAACCGAGGCAGTCTGAGTCATGTACCTATGGTGCACTATCCGGGGGAACACCTCGGGACTCGCGGCACGCAGGAGACGTCCATGGAGATCAGCTTCATCGCCGGATACGGCCCCATCACCCGCTCGGTCGAGGACTCGCACGCGTTCTGGGCCGGCACGCTCGGCCTGCCGCTGGGCGAGATCGCGCCCGGCTACTACGGAACCGACGACCTGGACGGCGCGCGGGCCTTCGCGGTCTGGCCGCTGGCGCAGGCGGCGGCGTCGGTGTTCGGCGAGGGCACGAGCGAGTGGCCCGCCGATATCCCCGCTCCTCAATCGTGGGTCGAGCTCGACGTCGCCTCGCCGCGGGCCGTGGCCGATGCGGTCGCAGAGTTGGAGGCGGCCGGCGCCACCGTGCTACGGGGCGCGTCCACCGAGCCGTGGGGCCAGGTCACCTCCCGGATTCTCACGCCTGAAGGCCTGCTGCTCGGCGTCACGTTCACACCGTGGATGCATGAGGATTCGAGCACGGACGAGTCAGACGCGTGACGGCCGCGCACATCACCGTGAGCGCCGTCGTGCTCCGCGACGAGGCCGGACGGGTGCTGACGGTGCGCAAGCGCGGCACCTCGCGCTTCATGCTGCCGGGCGGCAAGCCTGAGCCGGGAGAGGACGCCGCGGACGCCGCCGTTCGCGAGGCGGCCGAGGAGCTGGGCGTCGCGCTCGACCGCGAGCGCCTGTCCTTGCTCGGCGAGTTCACCGCGGCGGCCGCCAACGAGCCCGACCACACCGTGACGGGCATGGTCTTCACCCACCCCGGCGTCGGCATCGGCTCCCCGCAGGCGGAGATCGCCGAGGTGCGATGGATGCATCCCTCGGAGGCACACGACGACCTCGCGCCGATGCTCGAGCATCACGTGCTCCCAGCGGTCGCCTCGCTCGACGGATGGGGCTGAGCCTCCCCCCTACCGCACCGCGGTGAGGAAGACGTCGAAGAGCTCGGGGTGCCGCGCGTGCACCAGCGTCGCGAACACCACCGCGTCGAACAGCAGGTGCACGGCGACGACGTAGG
>JAUIBG010000128.1 GCA_030428165.1 Actinomycetes bacterium | reverse complement strand
TCGACGCGGGCGACTTCGCCGGCGCGGTCGCGGCGTACGAGCAGGCGCTGCGCGAGAACCCGAAGGACCGGGAGGCGAGCGCAGGGAAGGCCCAGGTGTCGCTCCTGATGCGCACCGCCGACCTCGAGCTCGAGTCCGCCCGTGCGGCCGCAGCGGCCGATCCGAAGGACCTCGACGCCGCGATGGCGATCGCGGACCTCGACGTGGCAGGCGGACACGTCGACGACGCCTTCGGCAGGCTCATCGACCTGGTGCGCATCGCGACGCCCGAGGACAAGGAGCGTCTCAGGACGCGTCTGATCGAGCTCTTCGAGGTGGTCGGCGACGCCGATCCCCGCGTGGCGACCGCTCGCCGCGCGCTCGCCTCGGCGCTCTTCTAGGGCGACGGCGGCTCGGCGCAGCCGCGCCGCCGTGATCCGGAGGGCGTCGCCGCGCTACCGGGGGCGCAGGACGATGGCGCCGAGCGCCGGCAGCGTCAGGTAGCCCACCTGACCCCAGCGCGAGCCCGGCTCCTCGACGGCCTCCACCGAGCCGACATTGCCAGCCCCGGCGCCGCCGTAGGTCTCCGCATCGCTGTTGAGCACCTCGTCCCACGTGCCGCCGCGCGGCAGGTCGAGACGGTAGCCGGAGTAGGTCAGGCCCGACATGTTGATCGCGACGGCGACCTCGTTGCCGTGGTCATCGTGGCGCAGGAAGGCGATCACCGAGCGGCCGGCGTCGTCGCCGTTGATCCAGGTGAATCCCTCGCGGACGGTGTCCCGCTCGTACAGCGCGGGGGTCTCCCTGTAGAGCGCGTTGAGGTCGCGCACCAGGTTGAGCACGCCGCGGTGCCCGTCGTTGTCGAGGTGGCCCCAGTCCAGCGACCGCGCCTCGCTCCACTCGGCGCGCTGCGCGAACTCGCAGCCCATGAACAGCAGCTGCTTGCCGGGATGCGTCCACTGCAGCGCGAGGAGGGCGCGCACGCCAGCGGCCTTGCGCCAGTCGTCGCCCGGCATGCGCTCCCACAGCGAGCCCTTGCCGTGCACGACCTCGTCGTGGCTGAGCGGCAGGATGTACTGCTCGGAGAAGGCGTACATCAGCGAGAAGGTCAGGTTGTGGTGGTGGCTGCCGCGGTGCATCGGGTCCTCGCCGAGGTACCTGAGCGTGTCGTTCATCCAGCCCATGTTCCACTTGAGGCCGAACCCGAGGCCGCCGGCATCGGTGGGGGCGGTGACGCCGGGCCACGCCGTCGACTCCTCGGCCACCATGACGATGCCAGGGTTGCGGCGGTACGCCGTGGCGTTGACCTCCTGCAGGAACGAGATCGCGTCGAGGTTCTCGCGCCCGCCGTGGATGTTGGGCCGCCACTGGCCGTCCTCGCGCGAGTAGTCGAGGTAGAGCATCGACGCCACTGCGTCGACCCTGAGGCCGTCGGCGTGGAACTCCTCGATCCAGAACAGTGCGTTCGCGACGAGGAAGTTCCGCACCTCGGGACGCCCGAAGTCGAAGATGTACGTGCCCCAGTCGGGCTGCTCGCCGCGCAGCGGGTCGGGGTGCTCGTAAAGCGGCGAGCCGTCGAACTGGCCCAGCGCCCACGCGTCCTTGGGGAAGTGGCCGGGCACCCAGTCGAGGAGGACGCCGATGCCGGCCTGGTGGAGCGTGTCGACGACGTACCTGAAGTCGTCGGGCGAGCCAAACCTGGCCGACGGCGCGTAGTACGAGGTGACCTGGTAGCCCCACGAGGGTCCGAAGGGGTGCTCCATCACGGGCATGAACTCGACGTGAGTGAAGCCCGTCTCAAGCACGTAGTCGCGCAGCTGGTGGGCGAACTCGCGGTAGTCGAGGCCCTGGCGCCACGAGCCGATGTGGACCTCGTAGACGCTCATCGCCTCCTTGTGGACCTGGCGCGAGGCGCGCGCCGACATCCAGGAAGCGTCGTTCCACTCGTAGGCGCTCTCGTCGATGATCGACGCGGTGTCTGGGGGGCACTCGGTGCGGCGGGCCATCGGGTCAGCCTTGAGGCGCCAGTGCCCGTCCTTGCCCAGGATCTCGAACTTGTAGCGCTGTCCAGGCAGCGCGCCGGGGACGAACAGCTCCCACACGCCTGAGACGCCGAGCGAACGCATCGCGTGGCCCGCGCCCGACCAGCCGTTGAAGTCTCCGACCACGCGCACCGCACGCGCGTTGGGTGCCCACACGGCGAATGAGGTGCCCCTGACCTCGCCCAGCACGGAGTCGAGGGTGTGAGCCCGCGCGCCCAGCGCCTCCCACAGCTTCTCGTGCCGCCCCTCGCGGATCAGGTGCAGGTCGAGCTCGCCGGGGAACGGCATGAAGCGGTACGGGTCGTCCATGACGTGCTCGGTGCCGGCCCACGTCACGTGGAGCCGGTAGTCGGGTGCGTCCTTGCCCGGCACACGCGCCGCCCACAGTCCGGGGGACTCCTCGACCGCGGTGAAGGTCCCGTCAAGCGTCTCGACGGAGACGCTCTGGGCGTACGGCTTGACGGCGCGGACCCACACCTCGCCGTCGATCACATGCGGACCGAGCACCTCATGGGGCTGGTAGTGGGAGCCGGCGACGACCTCATCGCGCACCGTCGGGTCCATCGAAGCGGGCAAGCGTGTTCACCACCACTAGGTCGAGGCGGCAATGAGCGCCAGGCCATCCAGGCACGACATTCCGCCTTTGGGAGCGTCCGATTTCCCCAGCCTAGACCAGTGGGGGCCGGCCAGCGCGACGACGAGGCCCACTGTCCGGTTCGTCCTATTCGGCGATGCGAGTGACGGCCGCGACGTGGGCCATCCTGCCCGGGTCGAGACGCACGAAGAACTCCCGCTCCCAGGTGTACGTGCTGCCGGAGATGTAGTCCTTGACTGTCAGAACGGCGTCCTCGTCGAGCTCGAGCGCATCCATGTCCAAGGTGACGAGACCCTCGCGCGCGAACCTGGGATCGAGGCTGACCACCACGATGACGATGTCGTCCTCGCCGCTCATGGTGAACTCGCCGGGCACGCGCTTCGAGAAGCACAGGATCTGCTCGTCCGTCGTCTGGTGCACGGTCAGTCCGCGCAGCCTGCGCAGCGCGATGTGCTCGCTGCGGGCCCGGTTCAGCGTGGTCAGCAGGGACACGAGGCCGTGCTCGTCGGCCGCCGACCAGTCGCGCGGCCGGTACTCGTACTTCTCGTTGTCGATCTGCTCCTCGACGCCGGGGCGGGGCACGTTCTCCACGAACTCGTAGCCCGTGTAGATGCCGTACGACGGCGAGCCCGTCGCGGCGATCACCGCGCGGGCCGCGAACAGCGGCGCGCCTCCCGCCTGCATGTCCGGGGTGAGGATGTCGTGCGTGGTCGGCCAGAAGTTGGGCCGCATGTAGTACGACGCGGGGCCGGACACCTCGGTGAGGTACTCGGCCAGCTCCCTCACGGTCGGGCGCCACGTGAAGTACGTGTACGACTGGTGGAAGCCGATCTTCGCCAGGGTGTGCATCATCGCCGGACGGGTGAAGGCCTCGGACAGGAAGATCACCTCGGGGTGACGCTGCGCGACGTCGGCGAGCAGCCGCTCCCAGAAGACCAGCGGCTTGGTGTGCGGATTGTCGACGCGGAACAGCGTGACCCCGGCATCGATCCACACCTGGAGCATGTCGCGGATCGCGATGTAGATGCCCTCGGGGTCGTTGTCGAAGTTCAGCGGATAGATGTCCTGGTACTTCTTCGGGGGGTTCTCGGCGTAGGCGATCGTGCCGTCCAGCCGCGTCGTGAACCACTCCGGGTGCTCGGTGACCCAAGGGTGGTCGGGCGAGCACTGCAGCGCGAGGTCGAGCGCGACCTCGAGGCCCTGCGTCCGCGCCTCGTCGACGAAGGCGACGAAGTCGTCCATCGTGCCGAGCTCGGGGTGGACCGCGTCGTGACCGCCCTCGGGTGCGCCGATCGCGTACGGGCTGCCGGGGTCGCCCGGCTCGGTCGTGAGCGTGTTGTTGCGGCCCTTGCGGAACGTCGTGCCGATCGGATGGATCGGGGTGAGGTACGCGACGTCGAAGCCCATCGCGGCGATGCCCTTGAGGCGCTCGCTCGCGGTCGCGAGCGTCCCCGAGATCCAGGTGCCGTCGTCGTCCTGGTAGGCGCCCTCCGAGCGGGGGAAGAACTCGTACCAGGCCGAGGCGAGCGCCCGCTCGCGCTGGACCATCAGCGGGTACTCGGGCGACCGGCTCACCCAGTCGCGCAGGGGATAGCGCCTCAGCACGGCGTGCACCTCGTCGCCGACGGCTGGCGCGAGCCTCGCGGCGGGGGAGGCGGCCTCGTCCTGGAGCGCGGCGATCGCCTCGCCCAGCACGGCGACGGCCTTGCGCGGCAGGCGCAGCTCGTTCAGCGCGCGGCCCAGCACCAGCACGCCCTCGTCGAGCATGAGCTCGACGTCCACGCTCGCAGCGACCTTGGCGCTCGCGGCGTGGACCCAGGTGGCGTACGGGTCGGACCACGCCTCGACGCGGAACCGGTGGAGCCCCTCCACCCGCGGCACGTACGACGCGGAGTACAGCGAGTTGCCGAAGTTGTCGAGCGGCATCGGGAGGTAGTCGCGCTTGCCGTCAGGGCGGAGCACGAGGACGTTCGCGCCCTCCTTGTCGTGCCCCTCGCGGAAGATCGTCGCGGTGATCGGCACCTCCTCGCCCACGACCGCCTTCGCGGGCCACCGGCCCTGCTCGAGGGTGGGTTCGACGCCGACGACGGGGATTCTGCCCACGGATGCCATGGCTCTAACCTACGGGCACCCCGCTCGCGTGCGCGAGACGGCGCGACGGCGGCTCTGACTAGCCGACGGGCTCGCTGAGGTAGAGCCGGACGGTGAGCGCGTCGAGCGTCGCCGTGCTGCCGGGCTGCACCAGCGGGCCCGCCTCGAGCGGGCGGTCCCACGCGCTGTCCCAGGCAAGGCGGTAGGGGGCGCCGTCGTCCATGGGGATCGAGACGTCGACCTCGGAACGGTGGCCATTGATGACGAGCAGTGCGTCGCGCTCGCCGTGGACGCCCAGCGAGCGCAGCAGCTGCACCGTGCGCGTCTTGGGGTCCTCCCACCACGTGTCGGTCTCCGGCTCGCCCGACGACGTGAACCAGGCGGAGTCCGCACGCACGGACTCGTCGTGCGGTGCGGGGTCCATGCCCTCGTAGAACGTGTCAGGGCGCAGCACCCTGTTCGCCCGCCGCAGCGCGATGAGGTGCCTCACGGTGTCGTGCAGGTCCTGCTGCCAGTCCTCGTGCGCCCAGTTCAGCCAGCTGATCTCGTTGTCCTGGCAGTAGGCGTTGTTGTTGCCGCCCTGGCTGTTCCCGAACTCGTCCCCCGCCAGCAGCATCGGCGTGCCCGCCGCGAGCAGCGTGGTGCCCAGCAGTGCCCTGATCGCCCCGCGTCGAGCGGCGAGGATCCCCTCGTCGTCGGTGTCGCCCTCGACGCCGTGGTTGAACGAGTTGTTGTTGTTGGACCCGTCCCTGTTGCCCTCGCCGTTGTCATCGTTGTGCTTGCCGTCGTAGGCGGTGAGGTCGTGCGTGGTGAACCCGTCGTGGCACGCCACGAAGTTGATCGACGCGAGCGGGCCCCTCAGCAGCGGAGGCTCGGTGTTGCCGAAGAGGTCGGCGGAGCCGGCGAGCCGGGTCGCCAGTTCCGGCGCGGTCGGGGTGTAGCGGCCGCGGGATCGGCCCTCGGGGTCGGTCAGCCAGAACGTGCGGACCTTGTCCCTGAAGCGGTCGTTCCACTCCGCCATCGGCGCCGGGAAGTTGCCGGTCTGCCAGCCGCCCATGCCGACGTCCCACGGCTCGGCGATCAGCTTGGTGCCGCCCACGATGTCGTCCGTCGTCAGCCCGACGAGGAACGGGTGGAAGGGGTCGTACCCGGCGCCGGTGCGGCCCAGCGTGACCGCAAGGTCGAAGCGGAATCCGTCGACGCCCACCTCGCGCGTCCAGTAGCGGAGCGAGTCGAGCGCCATCTGCACCACCCTCGGGTGCTGGAAGTTCAGGGTGTTGCCGGTGCCCGTGGTGTCGTCGTACCAGCCGGGGTTGTGCGGGTGGCGCCGGTAGTAGTCGAAGTTGTCGAGGCCCTTCCAGCTGAGCGTGCGGTCGTTGTGGCTGCCCTCGGTCGTGTGGTTGTAGACCACGTCGAGGATGACCTCGAGGCCGGCCTTGTGAAGCAGGTCGACCATCCCGACGAACTCGTCGAGCACGCCCTGGGCTCCCTTGGCCCTGGCCTCCTCGGTGGCGTATCCAGGGTGCGGCGAGAAGAAGTTGAGCGTCGAGTAGCCCCAGTAGTTCGTGAGGTCCATGTGCTCGAGGTGGGGCTCGTTCGCGAACGCGTGGATGGGCAGCAGCTCGACCGTCGTGACGCCGAGGTCCTGGAGGTACTCCACCGCCGCGGGGTGCGCCAGGCCCGCGTAGGTGCCGCGCAGGTCCTCTGGCACCGCCTCCATCAGCTTGGTGAAGCCCTTGACGTGGACCTCGTAGATGACCGTGTCCTCCCACGGCACGTGCGGCCGCGGGGTCTGCCACCATCCGCCTGGCTCCGCAGTGACGACCGATCGCGGCACGTAGGGCGCGGAGTCGGTCGCGGCTCGCGAGGCGAGCATCGCCTGCGCGCCCGGGGCCGTGACGTGCGCGAGGTCGCCATTGATGCCGCGTCCGTACGGGTCGAGCAGCAGCTTGGCGGGGTTGTAGAGGTGGCCCTCCTTGGGTGCCCACGGGCCCGACGCGCGGAAGCCGTACTCCTGGCCCTCGCCGATGCCGGGGACGAACGCGTGCCACACGCCGGCGGTCGGGCCGTGCAGCGGGATGCGCGTCTCCTCGTCGTCGTCGAACAGGCAGAAGTCGACGCCCGACGCGTGCGCGGCGTAGACGCCGACCACGACGCCGCCGTCCACGATGTGGACGCCGAGGCGGTGCGGCGTGGGCGAGCGGTCGATCCCGGGGAGGCTCATGCACCCATTCTGCCCGGTAGAGG
>JAUIBG010000127.1 GCA_030428165.1 Actinomycetes bacterium | reverse complement strand
AGTTCAGCACGTGCATGAGGCCGTAGATGAGGCTCAGGCCCGAGGCGACAAGGAAGTAGAGGGCGCCCAGTCCGACGCCGGTGATGAGGACGAGGAGGAACGTGCTCATGCCGCGTCCTCCGTCTCGCCGTGCACGCCCAGCAGCTTCTTCGTCAGGACGGGGTCGTCGAGGATCTCGGCTGCGGTGCCGGTGTAGACCACGCGGCCGGAGTCGATCACGATCGCGCCGGCCGCGAGGCGTCTCACCACCTCGAGGTTCTGCTCGACCAGCACCACGGGAACGGTCTGCGCGGCCTTCTCCAGCGCATCGGCCACCTCGGTGACGATCTTGGGCGCGAGACCCTTGGTGGGCTCGTCGACGAGCAGCACCTTGTTGTCGTTGAGGAGCGCCCTGGCGACCGAGACCATCTGCTGCTGGCCGCCGGAGAGCGTGCCAGCCGCCTGGTTGCGGCGCTTCACGAGGTCAGGGAACAGCTCGGCGACCAGCTCGCGGTTCGGGTTCTTCTGACGCTCCGCGAGCGACAGGTTCTCGGCGACCGAGAGCTTGGAGAAGACCTCGCGGTCCTCGGGCACGTAGCCGATGCCTCGCTGCACGATCCTGTGGGTGGGCATGTGGTCGATCCGCTCCCCTGCGAGGGTCACCTCGCCGGAGCGCTTGATGAGCCCCAGGATCGAGCGCAGCGTCGAGGTCTTGCCGACGCCGTTGCGCCCGAGCACCGCGGTGATGCCGGTGGCGGGGATGTCGAAGGTCACGTCCTCGACCACGCGCTGGCCCGAGATCGAGCCCTGCAGGTGGGAGACGGTGAGGATGTGCTCGCTCATGCGGCGGTCCCCAGGTACGCGGACTGCACGAGCTCGTTGTCCATGATCGCCTGCGGGGTGTCGTAGGCGATGATGCGGCCTGCGTACATCACGGCGACCTTGTCGACGAGGCCCATGAGGACATCGATGTGGTGCTCCACCATCAGCACGGTGGCACCCTTCTCGGCGTGCATCCGCCGGATGGAGTCGACGAGGCCGTCGACGTCGCCAGAGGCGACGCCTGCCATCGGCTCGTCGAGAAGAATGAGGGAGGCGTCCGTCGCGAGCAGCACGGCGATCTCGAGCTTGCGCTTGTCGCCGTGCGAGATGTCGCCGGCGCGGGCCTCGAGCTTGCGCTCCAGCCCGACCTCGGTGAGCGCCTCGATCGCGGCTGCAGTGGCCTCGTCGTCGCGCTTGGGGAAGCGCAGCAGCGAGTAGTTGCCGCCGCGGGAGACCTGTGCGGCAATGCGCACGTTCTCGAGGACCGTCAGGCGCGGGAAGTAGCTCGACGTCTGGAAGGTCCGGCCGATTCCTGCGCGAGCACGCGCCGGGACGGCCATGGAGGTGATGTCGTCGCCGTTCATGCGGATGCTGCCAGAGGTGGGCTTCATCACTCCGGAGACGACGTTGAACAGTGTGGTCTTACCCGCGCCGTTGGGACCGATGACCCCGACGAGGCCACCCTGGACGACGTCGAGGTCGACGCCGTCCAGGATGGTTGCCCCGCCAATGGTCAGGCCGATCCCCGCGACGGAGAGCGCGGGTGCCGTGGCCTGGCTCATGCGGTTATCCAGCCTCCGTGGGAGCCACGTCCTCGGCAGCGACAGTGCCGACGAGCTCCGGGATGAAGGTGTCGCCGTCAGCCACGAGCTTCACCTGGTACATCTCCTGGATGAGTGCGTGGTCCGAGGCGCGGACGGTCGTGGTGCCCTTGGGGCCCTCGAACGTGTAGCCCTCGAGCGCGGCGATGTAGCCGTCCACGTCGTCGCCGTTCTCGATCGCGTGCACGATCATGAGCGCGGCGTTGAAGCCGTCGGGGCTGAACAGGTCGGGGGTGCCGCCTGCGGCCTCGATCGACGCAACCATCGCGTCGTTGACCTCGTTGTCGGGAGCTCCGGCGAAGTAGTGGTTGAGGAACGAGATCTGCTCGCTCGCCTCGCCGTACGCGCCGAACGTGGCGGCGTCGCCCAGGCCGGTGACGACCGGGACGGCGTCGAAGACGCCCTGCTGGCTCATGGCCTGCCACATGGCGCCCGAGGTGGCGCCTGCCCAGGCGACGAACACCAGGTCGGGGTCGGCGTCGAGGACCTGCTGGGCGAAGGTCGTGAACTCGGTCACGTCCTCGGCCACGAGGATCGACGACACGGTCGCGCCCTGGCCGCCCAGGATCGCGTCGACGGCGGCCACGTTGCCCTGGCCGAACGCCGTGTCCTGAGCGAAGACGAGCACGTCCTTGCCCGAGACGTCGTCGAGGAAGCCACCGGCCGTGGCCACGTCCTGGCTGGACTGGCGTCCGGAGCGGAACGTGTACTCGTTGATGCCGGTGATCGCATCGGCGGCCGCGGGGCCTGAGATGTAGAGCACCTGGTTCTGAGCCGCCTGCTCGGCGACCGAGAGCGCCACGCCCGAGGAGACGGTGCCGGCGATGATCTGCACGCCGGATCCGATGAGCTCCTTCGCCGCGGTGACCGCCTTGTCGGCGTCCGCCGCGTCGTCGCGGTACTCGACGAGGATCTCGGTGTCGCCGACGATGCTAGTGCCGTCGGTCGCGTACTCGAGGCCGGCCTCGAAGCCCTGCAGGTACTGCTCGCCGTAGGAGGCCAGCACGCCGGTCTCCGAGGTGATGATGCCGACGGTCACGGTCTGTGTGGGGCCGGAGTCCTCGGTGGTCCCGGTCGCGGACGACTCGGGCTCTTCTGTGTCAGTCGGGGCACAGGCGGCGAGTGCCGTGATGGCCACCAGTCCCGCCGTGCCGAGGAGCAACTTCTTCGTCACACGCATGTGTGCACCTTTCGCCGTTGAAAGAGACAAACCTGAATCCTGTTTCAGGTTACGGGTCACGTTAGGGACGTAGGTCCCGGGGTGTCAAGGCGACTCACGCGTGCCGCGACCGAATTGTGATGCTTCACAAATTTGCCGTCGTCGACAACAATCGGTCGCGCTCCCCTGCGATGCAATACGGCGCACCGTCGCCGTCCCACGCTGCGGTGCACCCCGTTCTGCAGCGAGCGGACCCACGTTGCGTCCGAAACGTGCCATATGCGTTCACGAAACGCCCAGAACGCACCACCGGTGGGTCCGCACGCATCGGTGGGCAACGCCCGGCTGCGTCCCGGGGTCAGGTGAAGGTCCGGTGAAGCTACCGCCCTACGCGTCGCCCTGCTCGCCCATGTGGGCCCTCGCGCTCGGCTCCTTCACCCAGCGCATCAGGATCAGTCCGGCGAGCACCACCAGCAGCACGCCCGCGGTGCCCCACAGCGTCGCGCCCGTGATGCCGATCGTGATCGCCCACATCATCGGCGCGAGGAACGAGGCGGCGCGGCCCGTGGTCGCGTAGAGGCCGAACGCCTCGCCCTCCTTGCCGCGCGGTGCCACGCGAGCGAGGTAGGACCTCGACGCCGACTGCACGGGCCCGACGAAGGCGGTGAGGGCGAGGCCGGCCGTCCAGAAGATGATCTTGCCCGAGCCGGCGAACGCCACGACGACCGATCCGCACACGAGCAGTCCGACGAGCGACCAGATGATCACCTTGCGTGGCCCGAATCTGTCGTCGAACCGGCCGAAGACGATCGTCGCAATGCCGGCGATCAGATTGGCGCCGATGCCGAACATGATCACCTCGTCGTCGGTGAACTTGAACGACACCGCGGCGATGATCGCGCCGTAGACGAAGATGCCGGCGAGCCCGTCGCGGTACACGGCGGACGCCACGAGGAACCACACGGTGGCGCGCGAGCGCCTCCACATGTCGGACAGGTCGCGCCACAGCACCCTGTAGCTCTCGAGGAAGCCGATCTGCTCGCGGGCGGTGGCGGGATTCTCCGGGACGAACGCGAACACCGCCCAGCCGAACAGCATCGTCCAGACCGCGGCGCCTACGCCGATCAGGCGGTAGGCCATGCCGTTGTCTGCAGGAAGCGTCGGCGCCAGCACCACGACCAGCAGCAGCGCGACGATGCCGCCGATGTAGCCGAGCCCCCAGCCGAGTCCGGAGACGCGTCCGACGTTGCGCGGAGTCGACACCTGGGCGATCAGCGCGTTGTACTGCACGCCGCCGATCTCCTGGAAGACCAGGCCGATCGCGAGCAGCGCCGCACCCAGCAGGAAGAAGCGCGGGTCGGCCTCCACGAAGAACAGTCCGAGCATGCACAGCACCATCACCGCGGTGGACACCGCGAGCCACCGCTTGCGGCGGCCGGAGCGGTCAGCGCGCTGACCGAGGACAGGGGCGAGCACCGCGACGAGGATTCCCGCACCCGTGCCGACCCAGCCCCACGTGCGCGACAGTGCCGCGATGCCCTCGTCGTAGGCGGCGGCTCCCTCTCCCTGGGCTGCCACATCGGCCGGGAGGAAGCTGTCGGAGACGAGGTAGAGCGCCACGAAGACGAAGGTGATGATCACCGAGTTGAAGGGCTGGGTCGCCCAGTCCCACAGGGCCCATGCGGCGACGCGGCCCCAGTGAGGCTTCACCTCAGCCGCAGTGTCGTCGGTCTGGGCGCCGTGCGCCTCCGGGGTCGAGGACGCCGCCTCATCGCTGTTCGTCACGGCGCCAGTGTGCCAGTACCCGGTGAACGACGCGTTACCTACCTGCGATGTCGGTACGCTCGATGCCGTGAGCGCGTGGGAGACCGACATCCTCGACGGCTTCGTGAAGCGCGACACCGCGCACGCGACAGTCGTCCAGCCCGACTTCCAGCCGGACGACCCCACCTCGGTCGTGATCCAGCTGCACGGCTACAACGACTACTTCTTCCAGGCGCATGTCGCACGCGCCTTCACGGACGCAGGGATCGCCTTCTACGCGGTCGACGCCAGGCGTGCAGGACGGTCGATCCGCCGCGGCGACCTGCCGCACTTCTTCCGCGACATCGGCGAGCAGGGACAGGACCTGACCGATGCCGTCGCCGTGGCGCGCGAGGACATCCCCGAGGCGCCGATCGTGATCCACGGACACTCTACCGGCGGCCTGGCGGCGCTCGCGTGGGCGGCCGATGCCGGCGATCCCGCCGCGCTCGTGCTCAACAGCCCGTTCGTCTCGTCGATCTGGACGCCGGAGGACCGCCGCCGCGCCATGCTGCTCCCGCTGCTGGCGAAGGCCAGGCCCACGACCATCGTCGCCCAGGCTCCCTCGCGCTACGCGGCACGCATGCACGTCGACGGCGGCGGCGAGTGGAGCTTCGACACCGACTGGAAGCGCCCGGAAGGAACTCCCGCACGCGCCGCCTGGACGCTCGCCGTCGAGCGCGCGCACCAGCGCGTCGAGCGCGGTCTCGGCCTCGACCTGCCCGTCCTCCTCGCGGTGAGCGAGACCTCGGGACCCGACGCCGACGACAACCCCAGGCTCGCGAGCCAGGACACCGTGCTCGACGTCGAGGCGATCGTGCGGCTCGCGCCCTCCATCGGATCGGACGTGACGGTCCATCGGGTGCGCGACGGCGTGCACGACCTCACGCTGTCCGCTGCCGAGGTGCGTGAGCGCTACCTGTCCTACGTGATCGCCTGGCTCAGGGCTCGCGGGCTGTGACGAGCGCGTTCCTCGACAACGGCGGGCTGCCCATCGCGCTCGCGCATCGAGGCTTCTCCCTCGACGGCCTCGAGAACTCCATGACGGCGTTCCAGGCCGCGATCGACCTGGGGTACCGCTACCTCGAGACCGACGGGCACGGCACGGCTGACGGCGTCGCCGTCGCCCTGCACGACACGACGCTCGACCGGACCACCGACGCGAAGGGCGACGTCCACCGGCTGTCGTGGCGCGAGGTGCGCCACATCCGCATCGGCGGCGTCGAGCCCATCCCCAAGCTCGAGGACGTGCTCGGCACGTGGCCCGATGCCCGCGTGAACATCGACGTCAAGGCCCCCTCGGGGATCGAGCCCGTCGCCGAGGCGATCGAGCGCACCGGCGCGCACGACCGCGTCTGCCTCGCCTCGTTCTCGTCCGAGCGCCGCCGCGCCACCCTCGCGCGGCTGTCACGCCCCGTCGCCGCGTCGCCCGCAACGTCCGAGATCGCTCGGTTCGCCGCTGCGGCCGTGCTCGGCCGCCGGCCCCGCCTGCCTGCCGATGTCTCCGTCCTCCAGGTGCCCCACGGCATCGGCCCCGTGCGCGTCGCCTCGCGCGCCCTCGTCACCGCGGCGGCGCGCGCCGGCGCACCCGTGCAGGCCTGGACCGTCAACGCGGCCTCCACCATGACGTCACTGCTCGACGCCGGCGTGACAGGTATCTTCACCGACCGTGCCGACCGCCTCAAGGAGGTGCTGGTCGCTCGCGGCCAGTGGTCCTAGCGGCCCGGCCGCACGATGACCCGCGCCCGTGCTGGCAGGATGGCGGCATGATCGCCCTCCACTACCGCGTCACCCTTCCCCGCGACTACGACATGTCGGTGATCCACCGCCGCATCGAGGCCGGCAGCCCCGCCGTGGACGGCCACGAGGGACTGGTGTTCAAAGCGTTCCTCACCCGGGAGGCGGGCGTCGACGAGGCGCCGGCGAACGAGTACGCGCCGCTGTACGTCTGGGCGAACACCTCGAGGATGACGCAGTTCCTCACCGACCCTGACGGCTTCGGGAGGATTCAGCGCGACTTCGGCGCCGTCCCGGTGTCGGTGTGGCCCGTGGTGAGCCTGCACCTCAACCGCGCGGCGATGGAGACCGCGCAGCACGCGACGATCATCGAGACCGCGGCCGATGCCGGGGCCGCCTTGAGCGAGCGCGCCGCCGAGATGAAGTCGTCCGCGAACGCGGAGATCAAGCACAAGGGCGTCGCGATGGCGCTGCGTGCTGTCGACCTCGAGGGCGGTCGGGAGATCGCAGCCTCGGCAGGCGTGGGCCGCAACCGCCGCGGTGTGGGGCTCGGCTACCGCGTGGGGCACGTCAGCTTCGGCCCGACGGTCTAGCTGTACTCGATCACTTCGTTGGTGACGTTCGGCTGATCGGGGGTTGTCCTCCGCAGGCGGTGTGGGGTCGATCGTAGTTGTAGTGGTCGAGCCATGGCTGGAGAGCGG
>JAUIBG010000004.1 GCA_030428165.1 Actinomycetes bacterium | reverse complement strand
GTCCGGGCCGGGCCTGCTCGACCAGGGCGAGCATCTCGGGGACGTCGTCGGGCCCCAGCCTGGTGACGTCGGCGTGCGGGTGGCCGAACGACTCCGGCCCCGCCATCTGCAGCACGGGGAAGCGATCCTGCTCGACCCATGACTCCGGAAGGTCGACCACGCCGCCGAACAGGAAGGTCGGACCTGCTCCGACGAGGCCGGCGAGGTCATCCCAGTAGGCCGCGTCGGGCTCGGGAGGCACGGCCACCATCGGGCCGATGCTGCTGCGGTACCGCATGGCGGTGCCGTGCCGCTCGGCGAGGTGCCGGTGCGGTCCGGTGAGCGCGAACCACGGCGCCCTGGCGATCTCGTCGAGGTGCTCGAGTGAGGCTGTCACGTGCGAGTCAATCGGCAGAGGCCGCGTCCGTATTCCCGTCCGAGCGCTACTCGCCGCCGGCGAAGTCGGCGGCGGCGTGCAGCAGCAGTCGCGCGCCGAAGCCGGTCGCGCCCGCCGAGCGCCAGGCATCGTCGGCGTCGGACGACATCGGGCCCGCGATGTCGACGTGCGCCCACGGGGTGTCCCCGGTGAACTCCTTGAGGAACAGCGCCGCCGCCGTCGCCCCTGCCCACTGGCCGCCCATGTTCGAGATGTCCGCGATCTGCGAGTCGAGCTCCTTGCGGTACGACGCCTCGAGCGGCATCTCCCAGACGGGCTCGTCGACGGCCTCCGAGGACGCGGCGAGGGTGTCGAGCAGTACGCGGTCGGTGCCGAAGAGCGCGGCCCGACGGGTGCCGAGCGCGACGATTGACGCGCCGGTGAGCGTCGCGATGTCGATGACCGCGTCGACGCCCTCCTCGACCGCGAGCGACAGCCCGTCCATCATCACCAGGCGACCCTCGGCGTCCGTGTTCTTGACCTCGACGGTCATGCCGTTGCGGGCGGTGAGCACGTCGCCCAGCTTGGTGGCCGAGCCCGACGGCATGTTGTCGGTGCAGCACAGCCACGCCGTGACCTCGGTGTCCACGCCGGCGTCCCTCAGCGCGGCGAACGTGCCGACGATCGCGGCGGCGCCGCCCATGTCCATCTTCATGAGCAGGTGCAGCGGGTTGGAGGGCTTGAGGCTGATGCCGCCCGAGTCATACATGATGCCCTTGCCCACCAGGCCCAGGTGGCCTGCGGCCTCGCCATCCGGCGCGTAGTGCAGCTTGATCAGCCGCGGCTCGAACGCCGAGCCCGCGTTGACGCCCAGGATGCCGCCGCAGCCCATCTCGATCAGCTCGTCCTTGCCGAACGCGACCGACTCGAAGCCGTACTCGCCCGCGAGCTGGGCCGTGACATCGGCCAGGTCCACGGCGGAGAGGTGACCGGGCGGGGTGTTGGCGAGGTCGCGCGCGATCGCGGCGGCTCGAGCGGTGACGACTCCGGAGCCGATGCCGGCCGCCACCTCCTCGGCGTCCGCGCCGGCGATCTCGACGGCGAGCGACTCGAGCGGCTTCTCCTTCGCCTCGGACTTGAGCGCGGTGTAGCGGTAGCGGCCCAGCAGGGCGCCCTCGGTGACGGCGGCTGCCGCATCGGTCGGGTCGACGGGGACCTCGGGCACGAGGATGCCCACCGACGAGGCGACCTTCGCGACGGCTCGCACGGCAGCGGCGGCGGCGTTGCGCAGCCCGTCGACCGTGACCTCGGCCTCCTTGCCCAGCTCGACGACGATCGCCGCGGCGCCGGCGCGCGGCACCACGACCGTGGAGCCCGCGTCCTCGGTGAGGCCCGCCGCGGTCAGGGCGTCGCGGTCCACTCCCAGCCCCTCGGGCAGGGGCGTGTCCGCGGTGACGAGGTAGGCGACCGCCGCGGACTCGCCCGCGGGGCCCGCGCTGACGGTGGTGGTCTGCTGCGCCGACGGCACGGGGGTGAACCCCTCCGGTCGGGCGGGAATGGCGACGGTCATGATGCCCCTTTGCGAGTGGTCGTGGCTGATGCATCGAGCCTACTCAGCGTGCGGCGGGCCGCCAGGCGATCACGCCTCGCCGGCGACCAGCCGTCCCGCGTCCATCCGCACGAGCCTGTCGGCCATCGCCTCAGCCTCGGCCAGATCGTGCGTCACGACGATCGCGGTGGCGCCGGCCTCCGTGAGGATCCGGCGGATCTCGACGGCGAGCGAGGCCCGCAGCTCGGCGTCGAGGGAGGACAGCGGCTCGTCGAGCGCGAGCAGCCGGGGCCCTGGCGCAAGCGACCGCGCGAGAGCGACCCGCTGGCGCTGGCCCCCCGACAGCTCGTCGACGCGCCTGGCGCCGTAGCCCTGGAGCGCCACGGTCTCGAGCAGCGCGGCGACCCGTGCCTCGCGCTCGTCCCGCGGCACCCGCGCCATCCGCAGCCCGAAGCCGATGTTGGCAGCGACGTCCAGGTGCTCGAACAGCTGGCCGTCCTGGAATACCAGGCCGAACCCGCGCCGGTGCACCGGCATGGCCGTGACGTCCTCGCCGTCCCAGGTCACGGTGCCCGTCACCCGAGCGGAGCCCTGCTCGGCTGCGACGCCGACGATGCCGGCGAGCAGCGACGACTTGCCGCAGCCCGACGGGCCGGTGAGCGCGACGATCTCACCCCGCGCGACGTGCAGCGAGACGTCGTCGACCGCCGTCACCGGTGGAGAGCCGGGGTAGACCACCGACAGCCCGGCGACATCGAGATCGCTCATGCCCGTCCTCCCCATTCGCGCTCGAGTGCCCGCGCGCTCGCGGCCCGCTCGGACACCATCATGACGGCGGCGACCATCACCGCGAGCACCACGGACGCGGCGAAGGCCTGCCCCACGCTCTCGATGCCCGGCCGGCCCAGCAGTCGGTAGATCGCGGTCGTCAGCGTCGGGGCGTCGGGCCTCGCGACGAAGCTGGTGGCGCCGAACTCGCCCAGCGACACCGCGAAGGCGAAGGCGGCAGCGACCCCGGCTGGAGCGCGCAGCGCGGGCCAGTCGACGTGACGCCACACCCGCCACGGACCCGCGCCGAGCGACGCCGCAGCGGCTCTCGCGCGCGGGCTGACCGCGCGTGCCGCCGGTGCCATCGCGCGCACCGCGAGCGGCAGGGCGACGAGCGTCTGGACCGCGGGGACGAGCCACCACGAGCCGCCCAGGGCCGTCGCGGAGTAGGCGAGCAGGACGCCGATGCCGATGACGACCGCGCTGACGCCGAGGGGGAGCGCGACGATTCCGTCGAGCGCCCTCGCCCCTCGGGACTGATGCGCGAGCAGAGTGACGACGAGCAGCCCGAGACCGACGGCCAGTGCGGCGGCGACCGCACCGGCCGCCAGAGAGTTGAGAATCGCCTGCCCGACCGGCACCGCCAGCGCCGCACGCTCCGGCTGGGCGAGCAACCCGGCGAAATTCGCGAGCGAGTGCCCGTCCGCGGTGCGCAGCGACCGCTCGACCAGCGCGATGGCTGGCACGGCGAAGAGGGCGACGGCCGGTAGCGTCGCTGCGAGGATCGCGGGGGTCTGCGCGGCGCGGGCGCGGCGGCCGCCGGTCGCCGCCGCCGACAAGCCGACGGTGCGGCCCGCTCCCGTGAGCGCGATCACGGCGCCCACGAAGACCAGCTGGACGATCGCGAGCACCGCTGCGGCGCGCAGGTCCAGGAACAGCGTCAGCTGCAGCGCGATCTCCGTCTCGATGGTCGCGATGCGAGACCCGCCCAGCACGAGCACGACGCCGTAGGAGGTCGCACAGAACAGGAACGTGACGGCCGCAGCCGAGCGGATCGCGGGCAGCAGCGCGGGAAGCGTCACATTCCGTAGCACTTGCCAGTTCGACGCCCCGAGCGTGGCCGCGGCGGCCTCGCGACGGGGATCGATGCCCGCCCATGCCGTGCCGACCACGCGGAGCACGACGGACACGTTGTAGAAGGCCAGCGCCGCGACGATCGCGGCGGGGGACTGGTCCCATCCCAGCCATCCCATCGGCCCTGAGGAGCCGAGCAGCGCGGTGAAGGCCGCGGCGACCACGATGGTCGGCAGGACGAACGGCACCGAGAGCACCGAGCGCAGCGTCCGTGCCCCCGGCCACCTGAGGCGGTACAGCGCCCAGGCGGCCGGAAGGCCGAGCAGCAGCGAGACGGCCGTCCCGGCGAGCGAGAGGTAGACCGTGGTCCACATCGCCCGCAGGGTGCGCGGCTCGGTGAGGACGGCGAGAGTCCCGGCCAGGTCCAGCCCCGAGCCCTCGCCGCCGAGCCCGTCCCCGCCCAGCCCGCGCACCAGCACCACCCCGACGGGGTAGAGCGCGAACGCGGCGACGAACGCCGCAGGCGCGAGGGCGAGCAGGAGCCGGGCGGGGCGCATGGCTAGCCGATCACCAGGTCGGTCCAGGTCTCGATCCACGCCTCGCGGTTGGCGTCGATCTCGGCCGGGTCCACGGAGAACGGCGACTCCGCGAGCGGCGCGTAGGCGGCCCAGTCGGCGGGGACGTCCACGCCGTCGACGGCGGGGTAGACGTACATCGACTCCGGCAGCGCCGCCTGCACCTCGTCGCTGAGCAGCCAGTCAACGACGGCCTCGGCGCCTGAAGGGTTGGCCGCGTTCGCCAGCACGCCGGCGTACTCGACCTGGCGGAAGCAGGTGTCCAGCAGGGCGGCCGTGGTGGGCTCGCCGTCCACCACCTCGAACGGGGGCGAGGAGGCGTAGCTGAGCACGATGGGATAGTCGCCGCCGTAGTTGGGCGCGGAGAAGTCGGTGTAGTAGGTGTCCGACCACGACGCGGTGACGCGGATGCCGTTGCCCGCCGCGTCGGCCCAGAACCCCTCCCAGTCGTCAGGCATCGCGGCGACGGTCGCGAGGAGGAAGGCCAGGCCCGGCGAGCTCGTCGCGGGATTGGTGACGGAGGTCAGCGGCGCGTACTCGGGCGTCGCGATGTCGGCGATGGTCGCCGGCGGCTCGAGGCTCGAGTCGGCGAAGAAGGCGAGGTCGTAGTTGAGGCACACGTCCGAGTAGTCGACCTCGGCGAGGTTGCCCTCGAAGACGCCGGCCTCGACGGCGCGCGAGGCAAAGGTGTTGTCGACCCCGTAGACCACGTCGCCCAGCGGGGCGTCCTGGGTCAGCACGAGCTGGTTCACGAGCGCGCCGGCGTCGCCGGGGGCGACGACGGAGAGGGCGAACCCGGTCTCCGCCTCGAAGGACGCGATGAGGTCCTCGGGCAGGTAGAAGCTGTCGTGCGTCACGAGCGTGACCTCCGACGGCGCCTCGGGTGCGCCGGACGTGGCCGATGCCGTGGAGCCGGGCTCCGCATCGGCCGCGGTGCAGGCGGCGAGGGTGATGGCGATGGCTGCCGCGCCCAGCGCGGCGACGGTGCGCGTGGTGCGCATGGCGTCCTCCTAGTACTAGGAGGGGTCCCCGGTCGCGCTCGCGGGGGTGCCGCATACGCGACCGGAGCGAGACTCGACTCCCTACGCCGGTGCGAGCCGGATCAGGTTCGAGGGTCTGCGGCTTCCCGCACTCTCAGCACCCTGGGTCCCGCATCGGTCACGGGAGGTGCTCCCCTGTCGTACTTGCCACTGTAGCGCGGGTGCACGACCGGCCCGGACGCTAGCCGCGCTCGACGGTGGCGAGCACCGCCGCGGCCACGTTGCAGAGGAAGTCCTCGTCGGAGGAGCTCTCGACGTAGAGGAAGCCGAAGCCCTTGCCCTCGACAGCTCCCACGCAGAACACGTCGACGGGCCCGCCGTCGTTGTAGTCGACGACGAAGCGCGAGACGGAGGCCTCGCGCGCGTCCTGGGTGGGGTCGACATCGGTGACCGCATCCCTTGTGACCGTCGACGCGGAGCCGAACGTCGCGTCCACGTACGCCTGCGACGTCTCCGTCGGGTCCACGGTGGGCTGGCCCGAGAAGCCCGTGACCTCGACGTACGTGCCCTCCTCGGTGTTCCACTCGTGCCGCACGTAGTTCGAGCCGGAGGACTCGGGTCCGTCCACCCAGCCGGTGGGGTGCGTGTAGGCGACCTTGCCGGCGATGTCCGTGACGGCATCGGCTGGGAGCGTGGCCACAGCGGGCGCTGGGGTCGGCGAGGGATCGGGCGTCGCGGTGGCCGATGCGGTGGCCGATGCCGCGCTCGCGTCCAGGAGGCCGACGGGCTCGTCGGCGGTCGAGCAGGCGCCGAGCAGGAGGAGCGCGGCTGCGGCGGCCAGCGAGCCTCGCAGCGCGGCCGTCGCGCGCACCCTTAGATCTCCGTGCGGTGGAAGTTGAGGAAGCTCTTCGAGGCCGTCGGGCCGCGCTGGCCGCGGTAGCGCGACAGGTAGGTCGACGAGCCGTAGGGGTGCTCGGCCGGGGAGGACAGCTGGAAGAAGCACAGCTGGCCGATCTTCATGCCGGGCCACAGGTGGATGGGCAGCGTCGCGGTGTTGGACAGCTCGAGCGTGATGTTGCCCTCGAAGCCGGGGTCGATGAAGCCGGCGGTCGAGTGCGTGAGGAGGCCGAGGCGTCCCAGCGACGACTTGCCCTCGAGGCGTGCGGCGAGGTCGTCGGCGAGAGCGACGGACTCGTAGGTGGCGCCCAGCACGAACTCCCCGGGGTGCAGGATGAACGGCCGGTCGGACTCGACCTCGACCAGGCGGGTGAGTTCCGGCTGCTCGATCGAAGGGTCGATCGCCGCGTACTTGTGGTTGTCGAAGACCCGGAAGAACTTGTCGAGCCTCACGTCGATCGACGACGGCTGGATCATGTCGGGCTCGTACGGATCGAGCGTCACGCGTCCGGCGTCGATCTGGGCTCGGATGTCGCGGTCAGACAGGAGCATGGCTCAACGGTAGTGGGTGGTCCCTCGCGGTGCCAGGAGTGGCGGGCTCACTCGTCGGTGAACTCGATCGACAGCGCGAAGGCCTCGATCTCCGCGCAGGGTTCGGCGGAGCCCGACGCGCCGAGGGACGCCGCGCTGGTCCCGGAGGCGACGATCATCGAGCATTGCGTCGTGCCGTTCCATGTCCACATCATCGCGACGATCTCGTAGTCCCGGGCGGACGTGATGGCGTCGACTCGGACTTCCTTCCAGCCTGTCGCGGCCGAGTCGAGATACTGCCGGTGCGCGGCGAGCAAGGTCGCCGCAGTGTCGGGACTCCTGACCAAAGTGATCTCCGCGGTGCCCGCGGCCGTCGCGAACGAGTAGTACTCGTACTCCGTGGTGAGCTCCCCGTCGAGCACGATCCATGAGGGATCGGGTTGCCCCTGTGCGAACGACTGTGCCGATGGCGACGGCTGCGAGGAGGTGTCGGTACCAGGGGAGGACGAGCTCGTGGCCGGCACCTCGACGACGGTGGCGCCAGTCGAGGAACTGCCTGAGGTGGTCTCGCCTCGCGCCGCCACCACCAACGCCGAGATCGCCACTCCGAGGATGATCCCGACGATCGCCGCGGCGCCGCCAATGATGAACCCGAGCGCCACGGGTCCAAGGCCGCGTCGCTGAGTCGTCGAGTGCTGGTCCGTGCTCATGTGTGCCCCCTCAGGCGTCGGAGATTCCAGTGGAGCACCCGACGCGAGCGGGCGCCGCCTGCCTGTGGAAAACCCCGGCGCGGGCCGGAGGCGACAGCCCACCCGGGACCCTCGGCTCGCATCGGCCGCCCCGTTCCGGCTATGCTGTGAGAGCGCTCTCACGCCGCGTCCGACTCGGCGCGCGTAGAGTCGAAACAGACCGCCGCCGGGAGGGCGGAACGCACGCCAGAGAGGGCATTGCCATGCAGTACGGCCACTTCGACGACGAGGCCCGCGAGTACGTCATCGAGACGCCTCACACGCCCTACCCGTGGATCAACTACCTGGGCACTCAGGACTTCTTCTCGCTGATCTCGCACACCGCGGGCGGCTACTGCTTCTACCGCGACGCCAAGCTGCGCCGCCTCATGCGCTACCGCTACAACAACGTGCCGGTCGACGCCGGCGGCCGCATCTTCTCGATCAACGACGGCGGCGACGTGTGGAGCCCCGCGTACAAGCCCTACAAGGCCGACCTCGACTTCTACGAGACCCGCCACGGCATGGGCTACACCCGCATCACGGGCTCGCGCGGCGGCGTCACTGCCTCCGTCCTGTACTTCGTGCCGGTGGACACCAACGCGGAGATCCACCACGTCGCGCTCACCAACGAGACGCACGAGGTCAAGGAGATCAGCCTCTTCAGCTTCGTCGAGTTCGCGCTGTGGAACGCCGAGGACGACCAGACCAACTACCAGCGCAACCTGTCGCTGGCAGAGGTCGAGCTCGAGGGCTCCTCGATCTACCACGTGACCGAGTACCGCGAGCGTCGCGACCACTACGCCGTCTACTCCGTGAACGCTCCGGTCGAGGGCTTCGACACCGACCGCGACACCTACATGGGCGGCGTCGGCAACGGCTTCCACGAGTCCGTCGCGGTCCACACCGCCACCTCGGGGAACTCGGTCGTCTCGGGCTGGTACCCCATCGGCTCCCACCACCTCAAGGTGCGCCTCGAGCCGGGCGAGACCAAGCGCCTCGTCTTCACGCTGGGCTACCTGGAGAACCCGCAGGACGACAAGTGGGAGTCCAAGGGCGTCGTGAAGAAGGCCGGCGCGCACGAGCTGCTCGCCCGCTTCGCGACCTCCGAGCAGGCCGATGCCGAGTTCGCCAAGCTGCGCGCCTACTGGGACGGCCTTCTGGGCTCGTACACGGTGGACTCCGGCCACGACAAGCTCGACCGCATGGTCAACATCTGGAACCAGTACCAGTGCATGGTGACCTACAACATGTCGCGCTCGGCCTCGTACTTCGAGACCGGCATGGGCCGCGGCATGGGCTTCCGCGACTCCTCGCAGGACCTACTGGGCTTCGTCCACCTGGTGCCCGAGCGGGCCAAGGAGCGCATCCTCGACATCGCGGCGACGCAGAAGGTCGACGGCTCGGCGTACCACCAGTACCAGCCGCTCACGAAGCGCGGCAACGACTCGATCGGCACCGGCTTCAACGACGACCCGCTGTGGCTCATCCTGGGCGCCGCCGCCTACATCAAGGAGACCGGCGACTTCGGGATCCTCGACGAGATGGTGCCGTTCGAGAACGACGACGCGCTCGCGGCGCCGCTGCTCGAGCACCTCAAGCGGTCGTTCGACCACGCCCTGACCAACGTCGGCCCCCACGGCCTGCCGCTCATCGGCCGCGCCGACTGGAACGACTGCCTCAACCTCAACTGCTTCTCGACCGAGCCAGGCGAGTCCTTCCAGACCACGAGCCACGGCACCGACGGCCTGACGGCCGAGTCGGTGTTCATCGCCGGCATGGTCATCGCGATCGGCCCCGACTACGCCGAGCTGGTGCGTCGCGGAGGTGACATCGCCGAGGCCGACAGGGCCGATGCGGCCATCGTGCGGATGCGCGAGCTCATCATGGAGCACGGCTGGGACGGCGCGTGGTTCCGTCGCGCGTTCGACCACTTCGGGCGCCCGGTGGGCTCCGACGAGAACGACGAGGGCAAGATCTGGATCGAGCCCCAGGGCTTCTGCATCATGGGCGGCGCCGGCGTCGAGGACGGCCGCGCCGTCCAGGCGCTGGACTCGGTGCGCGAGCGCCTCAACACCCCGCACGGCATGGTGCTGCTCAACCCTGCCTTCACCGAGTACAAAGTCGAGTACGGCGAGGTCAGCACCTACCCGCCGGGCTACAAGGAGAACGCCGGCATCTTCTGCCACAACAACCCGTGGATCATCATCGCGGAGACCGTGGTGGGCCGTGCCGAGCACGCGTGGGAGTACTGGAAGCAGATCGCCCCGGCGTACCGCGAGGAGATCTCCGACCTGCACCGCACCGAGCCCTACGTCTACGCGCAGATGATCGCTGGCAAGGACGCCGTCCGCCACGGCGAAGCCAAGAACTCCTGGCTGACCGGAACGGCGTCGTGGAACTTCGTGGCGATCTCCCAGTACCTGCTGGGCGTGCGCCCCGGGTACGACGGACTGATCGTCGACCCGTGCATCGGCGCCGAGGTCGGGGAGTTCACCGTCAAGCGCACGGTGCGCGGCGCGGACTACGTCATCACGGTGAAGAACTCGGGCGCCAAGGGTGCCGCGCTGACGGTCGACGGCGTGGCCGTCGAGGGCAACACGGTGCCGTACGCCGCTCCGGGCTCGACGGTGGAGGTCGTCGCGACGGTCTAGTCGTCGTCGAGCGCGCAGTCGCCGGGTCTGACCTCGAACGCGACGGTGTAGCCGTAGTCGTTGAGGACCTGGTCGGCGACCGCGTCCACGGCTTCGCCCACGACGCCCTCGAATTCGGGCTCCGTGGTCACCAGGATCTCGGTGCCCTCGGCTCCGCCGTTGAGCTCGAACCCCACGCACCACTCGGCGCCGGCGGGATCGCCGTCCTGCTCGAGTTGGCTGACGTCGATCGCCTCGATGATAAGGTCGGCCGCCTTGTCGAAGGCCTCGCGCTCCGCGGATGTCGGGCTCGGAGGCTCGGGCGTGACGACGAGGGCGCAACCCGACAGGGCGAGCGTGGTCGCGGCGACGACCGCCGCCACTCGCGCAATCGTCACGACGGGCGTCCTCGCACGACGGCCTTCGCGGCGAACCATCCGATGGGCAGAGCGACGAGGGCGGCGAGGCCCAGCTCGCGGGGGCCGATGCCGCCCAGCGCCCCGAGCAGGAGCACCAGCACCGCGGTGGCGAGGATCCACAGCAGGACTGTCAGCAGTCCACGGATCACGGTTGTCCTCCTCGTATTCGCCGTCTCAATCCCGATTGTGCTCCGATCGTCGACCCCGCGCTAGTCCGTCTGCTGCGGTGCGCGCAGGCTCAATCTCGGACTCTCTGGAAGTTGCGGGTCCCAATCTGGCCCCGTCACCCGACTCGCCGCAGTCGCCCTGCACCGGGCACCGGCTATCCCTCCGACGGTGCCAGCTCGGCCAAGAGTGCTTCGAGAACGGGAATCAGCTCGGGAACCTGTTCGGTCGCAGCCCGATGCACGATGCGGGGGTTCACGACGAGGTAGCCGTGGATCAGGACATTTCGCATGCCGATGATCTTGTGTACGTTCGGCACCGCTCGGCGATCTCAGGTGCAGCCTGCCTCAGCTTGCTGAGTGCCTCCCCGACCAGCTCGATCTGGCGTTCGGTCGCCCAAGGGACCACCCCGCCCTCGAGGAACTCCGCGACTGTCGCCTCGCCGACCGCGATCTGGGCGTTGCGGGAGAACTCGAGCGCGTCCCAGACGAGACCGGCAAGTCGTGACTCAGGCCGCATAGAGCTCCTGCGCGTTACCGAGGGCAGACTTCTTGAAGAATGGATTGCGAATCGAGCCAGCATCGACCAAGTCGACCCCGCGACCCACGATCCGCTCCAACTCGAGCTTCAGGTCGAAGTAGTCGTCGAACATGTCCTCCCGTTCAGGCAGGAAGTCCACCAGGAAGTCGACGTCGCTCGATTCAGGTTCAAAGCGATCAGTGAGCGCGGATCCGAAGATTCGGAGCCTGGCGACGCCGTGGTGCTCGCACGCGCGGCGGATTGCCTCGACGTCGAGCAGGGCAGCACTGATCATGGCGCTAGTCTCCCAGATCCGGTCTCAGGTGGGGAGTCCGGGACGTCACCCACGACTCGGGGACGATTCAGTCCGCTCCCTGCAGCGCGAGCAGGCTCTCCCGCAGCGCGCGCCTGAGCGCCGCCAACGGCACGGAGCCGGCCGATGCCGCGCGCGTCGCCGCGAACAGCTCGCGGCTGGGGCTGTCGCTGAGCTGGACGACCCTGACGGGCGCACCCCGCGACCAGACCAGCCCCGGCAGCAGGCCGACGGCGTGGCCGTCCGCGATGAGCTGCATGTGGATCTGGGGGTCCGCCACCTCGAAGACCACCTCGGGCTCGAACCCCGCAGCCCTGCACTGCTGCGTCGCCCACTGGCGCGAGGCCGTGCCCTCGGGCTCCATCACCCACGGCATCGCCCGGACATCGGCGAGACTCGACGCTGCCAGGTGCGGCGGCACCGCCAGCGCGATGGGGTCGAGGCCCAGCAGGTCGCGCTCCAGGTCGGGGGAGTAGCCGCGGGTCGCACCCGGGTACTGCTCCGCGATGACCAGGTCGAAGCCTCGCGCCCGCAGCTCGGTGAGGCCGTGCTCCGGCGCGGTGGCCGTCACGGTGACGTCGATGCCGGGCTCGGCCTCGCGCAGCGCGGCGAGCGCCGCCGAGACAAGCGGATGGATCGACGTGTGGATCGCGGCCACGCGAAGCGTGATGTGCTCGGCGTGGTCGGCGACGAGCGCAGCCCTCACCGCCTCGTCCGCGTTGAGCATCGCGGCGGCGTGCCTCGCGAGCGTCCTGCCCTGCGGGGTGAGGCGCACGCGCCTGCCGTCGGCCTCGAGAAGCGGCACTCCCGCCTCGCGCTCCAGGACGGCCAGCTGCTGCGACACCGTCGAGGGGCTGTAGGAGAGCGCCTCGGCCACCGCGGCGATCGTGCCGCGCTGCGCGAGCTCGTGGAGCAGCCGCAGGCGCCGGGTCTCGAACATCTCCTCACGTTAGCATCGACAGATTCGAATAGTCATCGACGGAACTAGCCGCTTTTCGCGATGGTTAGTGCGGCCCCACACTGAGGGAAACCCACGTTGAGGAGCCCCCATGACCGCCGTCCACGACGCCTCGCCGTACGAGAGCCCCGAGCACGACTCCGAGCACTTCGCTCCGCAGCTCGCCGCCGCCGACGATCTGCGCGCTCACGAGAACGACGCGATCGCGCAGGTGCGCGCATGGCTCGAGGCGTCCAGGGCCAAGCCCAGCGACGCGGCGGCCGAGCGCCTGGCCGCGCTCCTGCGCGACGAGGACGGGCTCGCCTTCTCCGTCGCGTTCGTCGACGAGGTCATCCGCCCCGAGGACGTGAAGGTGGCCGCGCGCAGCCTCGCGCGCATCGCCGCGAAGCCGCCGCGATTCCTGTCGTGGCCGTGGCGGGTTGCGGTGCGCATCGGCGGCCTGCTCGCCCCCGTTGCCCCCGCGGTGATCGTGCCGGTCTCCCGCCGCGTGCTGCGCTCGATGCTCCGCCACCTCGTCATCGACGCGCGCCCCGCGCAACTGGGCAAGGCGATCGACCGCCTCAAGAGCGACGGCCACGGCCAGGTCCGCCTCAACCTCAACCTCCTGGGCGAGGCCGTCCTGGGCCACGAGGAGGCGGGCCGTCGCCTCGCAGGCACCCGCGCGCTCATCGAGCGCCCCGACGTCGACTACGTCTCGATCAAGGTGTCGTCCACCGTCGCGCCGCACACGCCGTGGGCATTCGACGCTGCCGTCGACGAGGCGGTCGAGGCCCTCGCCCCGCTCTACGAGGCGGCCGCCGCGCAGACCCCGCCCACCTTCATCAACCTCGACATGGAGGAGTACAAGGACCTCGAGCTCACGCTCGCCGTGTTCACGCGCATCCTCGAGTCGCACCCGTCCCTCGAGGCCGGCATCGTGCTCCAGGCCTACCTGCCCGACGCCCTGGGCGGCATGATCCGCCTGCAGGAGTGGGCACGGATGCGCGTCGCGGACGGCGGCGCGCCCGTGAAGGTGCGCGTCGTCAAGGGAGCGAACCTGCCCATGGAGCAGGTGGACGCCGAGCTCCACGGCTGGCCCCTCGCCACCTGGGAGTCCAAGGGGCACAGCGACGCCTCCTACAAGGCGGTGCTCAACTACGCGCTCACCCCTGAGCACGCGGCGAACATCCGCATCGGTGTCGCCGGGCACAACCTCTTCGACGTGGCGCTCGCGTGGGAGATCGCCACCGACCGCGGCGTCACCGACGCCGTCGACGTCGAGATGCTGCTGGGCATGGCGCCCCAGCAGGCGGCGGCCGTGCGCGACACCGTGGGCCGCCTCCTGCTCTACACGCCCATCGTCGAACCGCACGACTTCGACACCGCGATCGCGTACCTGATCCGCCGGCTCGAGGAGGGCGCGAGCCACGAGAACTTCATGTCCGCCGTCTTCGACCTCGATGACCCGCAGCTCTTCGCCCGCGAGCGGGAGCGCTTCGCGCAGTCGCTCGCACTCATTCCGGCCGATGTCCCGGCCGCCCGCCGCACGCCCCGCGCCGTCCCGACCGCTCCGCAGGCGGAGTTCGACAACGCGCCCGACACGGACCCGTCGGTGCTCGCCAACGTGCGCTGGGCCGACGGCATCCGCTCCCGCATGGAGCACTCGACTCTGGGTCTCGAGACAGCGGAAGCCGGCTGGCTCGCCACGGCCGATGCTGTGGACGGCGCGGTCGCGACGGCCCGGGCCGCCGGGGCCGATTGGGGTGCGTGGGCCCCCGCCGAGCGCGCCCGCGTTCTGCGCCAGGCCGCGCTCGAGCTCGAGGCCCGCCGCGCCGAGCTCCTCGAGGTCATGGGCCACGAGACCGGCAAGGTCATCGAGCAGGGCGACGCGGAGGTGTCCGAGGCGATCGACTTCGCGAACTACTACGCCGCATCGGCCCTCGAACTGAATGACGTCGACGGCGCGACCTTCTCGCCGCTGCCCGTCACGCTGGTCACGCCTCCGTGGAACTTCCCCGTCGCTATTCCGGCGGGCGGCGTGCTCGCCGCGCTCGCGGCCGGATCCGCCGCGATCCTCAAGCCCGCCGAGGCCGCCCACCGCTCCGGCGCCGTCCTCGCCGAGGCGCTGCTGGCCGCGCTCGCGGAGGCCGGCGCCCCCAAGGGAGTGCTCCAGTACGTCCGGGTGGACGAGAGGGAGCTGGGCGAGAGGCTCGTCGCGCACGACGGCGTCGACCAGGTGATCCTCACCGGCGCCTACGAGACCGCCGCGCTGTTCCGCTCCTTCAAGCCCTCGATGCGCCTGTTCGCCGAGACCTCCGGCAAGAACGCCATCATCGTCACGCCCAGCGCCGACCTCGACCTGGCCGCCAGGGACGTCGCGTACTCGGCCTTCGGCCACGCCGGACAGAAGTGCTCGGCCTCGTCGCTGGTGGTGCTCGTCGGCTCCGTCGCGACCTCGGAGCGCTTCCGTCGCCAGCTCGTCGACGCCGCCGCGTCCATGCCGGTGGGGCTCCCGTGGGAGGCCGCCAGCCGCATCGGTCCCGTCATCGAGCCGCCGCGCGGCAAGCTCGCCAAGGCGCTCACCGAGCTCGAGTCCGGCCAGGAGTGGCTGCTCGAGCCCCGCGCCGTGGACGGCTCCGACGTGCTCTTCACGCCCGGCATCCGAACCGGCGTGCAGCCCGGATCCGAGTTCCACCTCACCGAGTACTTCGGTCCGGTGATGGGCATCATGACCGCCGACACGCTCGACGAGGCGATCGCTCTGGTCAACGCCGTGGACTACGGCCTCACGTCGGGCCTCCACAGCCTCGACACGGAGGAGATCCAGCGCTGGATGGGAGGCGTCCAGGCGGGCAATCTGTATGTGAACCGCTCGATCACGGGCGCGATCGTGCGCCGGCAGCCGTTCGGCGGCTGGAAGAAGTCCGCGGTGGGCACGGGCACCAAGGCGGGCGGGCCGTCCTACGTGGCGTCGCTCGGCACGTGGTCGGATGCGCCGGTCACGTCCGGCGCGGCGGCCGAAGCGGAGGCTGCCGACGAGCTGGCCGTGGAGTTCGCGTCCCTCGCCGAGCGGTGCGGCGCCGGGGCCGATGCCGTGGCGTGGCTGCGTTCGGCGCTCGCCTCCGACGCGGCCGCCTGGCAGCGGGAGTTCGGCGTGGTCGCGGACCCGTCGGGCCTCGAGTTCGAGATCAACGCCTTCCGGTATCACCCGACGCCGGTGACGGTCCGCGCCGGTGCGGCCTCGCCCGTCGAGACGCTGCGCGTCGTCGCCGCCGGCCTGCGCGCCGGTGCGCGACCCGCGCTGAGCCTCACCGAGGCGCTGCCCGAGCCCGTCATGGCCGCGCTGCGCGACCGCGGGGTCGAGCTGGTGGTCGAGGGCGAGCAGAGCTGGGCCGAGCGCGCGGCGCGTATGTCCGCCGCGGGCGGCCGGGTCCGTCTGGTGGGAGTCGAGCCCGCCGCGACGATCGACGCGCTCGGCGGGACGCCCGCCGTCGCGGTCTACTCCGCCGCCCCCGTGGCCGCCGGCCGCATCGAGATGCTGCCGTTCCTGCGCGAGCAGGCGGTCTCGATCACGGCGCACCGTTTCGGAACCCCGCGCCGCTACGAGGTGCCGGTGCCGACTGCCTGACACCGGCATCGGCGCGGTCCTCGAGATATTCCTGAGATCGCTGCATCCAAACCTCCGTCCCCGTCGGAAGTAGGGGGTGTCAGAGGGCGAACGCCCAGACATCAACCACGGAGGAAAGCATCATGCGCACCACAGGCATCATCGCCGCTGCCGCCGGCCTCGCCCTGGCGGCCGGCGTCGCGGCTCCCGCGCTCGCCGTCGAGGAGGGCAAGGCCGAGCTGTCGGTCCTGCACGGCATCCCCGACCTGACCGTCGACGTCTACGTCAACGGCGAGCTCACGCTCGACGACTTCGCGCCCAGCGACCTCGCCGGTCCGCTGACGCTCGACCCCGGCACCTACTCGGTGGCGATCACTGCGTCCGACGCGGCCGACGACTCCTCGCCGGTGCTCGGACCGATCGACCTGCCGCTCGAGGCCGACATGAGCTACACGGCGGTCGCTCACCTCACTGCCGAGGGCGACCCGACCGCGAGCCTCTTCACCAACGACCTCGCGCCCACGGCAGCGGGTGAGGGCCGCCTGACGGTCCGCCACACCGCCGCAGCCCCGGCCGTCGACATCCTCGCGGGCGACGCCGTGCTGTTCTCGAACCTCGCGAACCCTGACGAGGTCATGGGCGACGTCCCGGCAGACACCTACTCGGCCGCCGTCGCCGCGACCGGCACCACCGACCCGGTCGTCGGGCCCGCCGACGTGATGATCGAGGACGGCGTCAACACCATCGTGTACGCCTGGGGCTCGCTCGAGGACGGCAACCTCGCCCTCGCCGTGCAGACCGTGACCGTGGGCTCCGACGCCCCCGGCGGCGTCCCGACCGGAACCGGCGGCCTGCTGGGCGAGCAGGAGAGCTCGACCCTCCCGCTGGCCGCAGCCGGACTGGCCCTGCTGGTCGCGATGGGCATCGGCGGTGCCGCCGTGGCCCGTAACCGCCGCTAGCACTCCACACCTGTGCCGGTGGCGGCCACCACCCACTCTCCCGGCCGCCACCGGCTCGCTCCGTTCCCACTTCTGATCGTCAGGAGGCTCGTCATGATCACGCTCCGCGCCGGCACCCTTGCCGGGGTCGTCATCCTCGCCCTGGCGGCGTGCGCGGCTCCCCCGGGGCCCGAGCTCGGGCCTGCGGACCTCGCCAGTCCGGAGGCGACCGTGCCGCCGGCGGGCGTCGAGGCGATGGTCGACACCATCCCCGCGATCGAGGCCGAGGCGGCTCTGCCCGACGTCCAGATCGTCACGGCCGACCTGACCGCACTGGGCGCCGACAGACTCCCGCCGCCGGTGCAGGTGACGTCCGCCGACCTGTCCATCGACATGCCGGTGGTCCCCGCCGGCCTGCGAGACGACGGCCAGGTCGAGGTGCCGCCCGGCACGGAGAAGGCGGGCTGGTACCGGTTCGGCGCCGCGCCAGGCGCCGACGAGGGCACCGCAGTCCTGTTCAGCCACGTGGACACCCGTGATGGGCTCGGGCCGTTCGCGAACATCCACGACGCCCGCGAGGGCGACAGGATCACGGTGACGCTCGAGGACGGCACGACGGCCGTCTACGAGGTGTTCGACCGCCAGCAGGTCTACAAGCCGGACCTCGACGTCGAGACGCTGTTCCGCGAGGACGGCCCGTCGAGGCTCGCACTCGTCACCTGCGGGGGCGTGTGGATCCCCGAAAGGCTGAGTTATGAGGACAACGTCATCGTCTATGCGAAGCGTGTAGGTTGATCCGCATTGACCCTCACGAGCCCTCCCGTCACGGAAGCCTGGATGGACATCGATCGCGACGTCGACGCTGACGACCTCGGCCGCCGGTTCGCCCGCGGCGACGATGGCGCGCTCGAGGAGCTCTACCGGGACGCCTCCGCTCTCGTGTTCACCATGGCGCTGCGGAAGCTGGGCTCGAGGGCCGATGCCGAGGACGTGACGCAGGCGACCTTCGTGGCGGCATGGAAGTCGCGGGAGTCGTTCGATCCGGAGCGCGGCGTGCTGCGCGCCTGGCTCACGACGATCGCGAAGCGCCGCATCGCCGATGCGCTCGCGGCCCGGGCGAGGGTGCGGGAGCACGCCGCCGAGCCGGACGTCCTGGTCGCAGTCGGCGGGGGCGAGGCGCCGCTCGACGACATCGACCGCAGCGTGCTGGTCGCCGACGAGGTGAGGCGGCTCGGCCCGCCCAAGTCGCAACTGGTGGCGATGGCCTACTTCGAGGGCATGACGCACCAGCAGATCTCGGCGACGATGGACATGCCCATCGGCACCGTGAAGAGCCATATCCGGCGATCGCTGATCGCACTGAGAGACACCTTGGGGGTGATGGAGGATGCACTGTGACGAGGAGACCCTCGCCGCGCTCGCGATGGGCGAGCAGGTCTCGGAGGCCGACGCGTCGCATGCCGCCGCGTGCGCGACGTGCAGCACCGAGGTGGAGCAGCTGCGCGCGATCGTCAGCGTCCTCGATGGCTCCGACGGCGAGCTCGTCGAGCCCCCAGCGGCCCTGTGGGACAGCATCGCCGAGGAGACGGGTGTGGACCGGCCACGCCCGGCGCTGTCGGTCGTGGACGGCGCGGGCGAGGCCGTGCCGGTGGCGCGCGCCCCTCAGGCCGATGCCGAACCCGCCCCGCGCTCGGGATCGCGCTTCGCGCGGTGGTCGCTGGCCGCGGCCGCAGGGCTGGCGTTGGTGGCCAGCGGCGCCGCGATCGGCGCCCAGGTGGGGGGCCCCCAGGCCGACGGCACCGTGATCGCCCAGACCGAGCTGGCCGACCTCTCGACCGAGGACGAGGTCGGCACCGCCAGGGTCGAGGAGTTCGAGGACGGCCACCGCGAGCTCGTGATCGACGCGGCCGTGGAGGTCGACGCCAATGCGGCTCTCGAGGTCTGGCTCATCGACACGTCGGTCGAGGGCATGATCTCGGTGGGCTTCCTCGACAGCGCCGAGGGCAGGTTCGTCATCCCCGACGGCTTCGACCTCGCGATCCACCCCATCGTCGACATCTCCAGGGAGCCGTTCGACGGCGTGCCGACGCACTCCGGCGACTCCCTCGTGCGGGGGGTACTTGCGGAGGCCTGACGCCCTCGCCAGTCCTAGGCTGGCGATGTGACCCACGGCCCTGACCCGGTGCTGCTGAGCGGCGCCCGACCGTACGGCGGCGAGCCCGTCGACATCCTGCTGTCCGACGGCCTCATCGCCGGCATCGGCGCTGTGGGATCGCTTGACGTGGGATCGCTGGAGACTCCAGGGGCGGAACGCGTCGACTGCGGAGGCCGTTGGATCGGCCCCGGGCTCTGGGACGAGCACGTGCACTTCACCCAGTGGGTCGCGACGCGCGAGCGCCTCGACCTGTCCGACGCGCACTCGCCTGGCGAGGCGCTGGCAGGCGTGGCCGAGGCTCTGCGGGCGGATCCCGCGAGCGACGCGGTGCTCTTCGCGGGGGGCATGAAGCGCATGCTCTGGGACGAGCAGCCCAGCGCGGCCCTGCTCGACGCCGTCGCGCCGCACCGGCCCGTGGTGATCGTGGGCGTGGACCTCCACTCCGGATGGATCAACTCGGCCGCTGCGAGGCTCGCCGGAATCGAGCTGGACCCGAGCGGCATCGTGCGGGAGAACGAGTTCTTCGCCGCGCTGGGGTCGCCCGCGTTCAAGGCGGCGCCTGCGCTCGAGTCCTACGCGGACGCTCAGCGCGAGATGGCCCGGCGTGGCCTCGTCGGCGTGATCGACTTCGAGAACACCGACAACCCGGCGGAGTGGCCCGGCCGCATCGCCGGAGGCGCCGACCTGCTGCGCGTCGTGGCGAGCGTCTGGCCCGAGCACCTCGACAGGGCGATCGCGCGCGGCCAGCGCAGCGGTCAGGCGCTGGAGGCGTCCGGCCTGGTGACGATGGGGCCGCTGAAGGTGATCGTCGACGGTGCGATCAACACCAGGAGCGCCTGGCTGAACGAGCCGTATCCCGCCGCGCCGGGGGAGGACCCGCACTACGGCATCGAGAATGTCCCCCACGACGAGCTGGTGAGGCTGGTGTCGGCGGCCAGGGAGGCCGGCATCTGGGCGGCCGTGCATGCGATCGGCGACCGTGCGCTTGCCTCCGTCCTGGACGCCTTCGAGGAGACCGGCGCTGCCGGGCGAGTGGAGCACGCCCAGTTGCTCGGCGCCGGCGACGCCTCGCGGATGGCCGGCCTGGGCATCGGCGCCTGCGTGCAGCCCGAGCACGCCATGGACGACCGCGACGTCGTGGACGTCGCCTGGCCCGGCCGCTCCGACCGCGCGTTCGCCTTCCGCACGATGCTCGCTGCGGGCGTCCGAGTCGTGCTCGGATCGGACGCGCCGGTGGCGCCGCCGGACCCGTGGGAGGCGATCGCCTCGGCCGTGTGGCGCACCAGGGACGACCAGGAGCCGTGGCAGCCCCAGGAGGCGATCGGCCTCGCGGAGGCGCTGGCCGCATCGGCCAGGACCACGCTCGAGGTAGGTCAGCCCGCCGACCTGATCCTCACGGACGCCGACCCGCTCACCGCCGACCGCGACACGGTGCGCGGCATGCCGGTCGCGGCCACCCTGGTGGGTGGCCGCTTCACCTGGCGGGGGATCTAGCCGGCTACTCGACCGTCGTCGAGGTGGGCTCCGTTGCGGAGCCGACCCCGGCATCGGCCGTGGCGTCCGTGCGACGGCGGCGCGCGAACCGCACCGTGAGCCAGGCGGCCAGCGCGATGAGCGCCGCCAGGACGAGCCACGGGGTGATCGCGCCGAGCACCACCAGCACGACCGACCAGAAGCCGATGAAGGCGTCCCAGCCGCCCTGCAGGCCGCTGAGGAACGTGCCAGGCTCGGGCTCCGGCTCGGCGTCCTCGCTGTAGAGCCCCAGGTGGATCGTCGACATGGCGACCTGGTCGTCGAGACCGCGCTGGCGGGCCTCGAGCCACTGCAGCTCGGCCTCGCGGTTCGCGAGCTGGTCCTCGAGGTAGATGAGGTCGGTGAGGTCCTCGGCCTCGGCGATGAGGCCGCGGATCCTGGTGATCGACTGCTCCAGCGTGGCGATCTGGGACTCGACGTCCTGGACCTCGGTCGAGACGTCGTACGAGCTGGTCGAGAGATTGTCGACCTCGCCCAGCTCGCGCAGGTCGTCGAGCGTGGTGTCGAGCTTGTCCGCCGGAATGCGCAGCGTGAGGCTGGCCCAGCCCGTCTGATACTCGGTCGCCGCCTGCTCCTCCCTGGCGTCGATGCGGCCGCCGGCGCCCTCGACGATGTCGGAGGCGCGCTGGGCGGCCTCGGACGGGTCGTCCACGGTGATGGCCATCGATCCGGTGACGATGACCGCGCGGTCGGCGTCGGAGACGAGCGTCGCGTCGCCGGACCCGTCCTCCGTGTAGGCCTCGGACTCCTCGGCTGCCGCGTATGAGGCGTCGGCGCCGCCTGCCTCGTCGTAGAGCATCTCGGGCTCGCCGTAGGCGCCGTCGGTCGCGCCCGATTCGAAGGCGCTGGAGCATCCGGCGAGGCCGAGCGATCCGGCCAGCAGGAGCGCGGCGATGGCGCCGGTGCGGGCGGCGCGGCGGTGGGGGCGAACGGCGGTGCTGATGGTCTCCATGCAGTGAGGACGCGCGGCCGCCGCGAATGGTTGGGTGGGTGCGTCAGCCCACCGGCGAGAGCGCCCCGAGCAGGCCGAAGAGGTCCTTGGGGTCGTCGGGCTCGGCGACCAGGTCGATGTCGGTGACGTAGGGCGTGCCGAGGGTGGCGTCGCGCAGGTAGCGCAGGGCCGCGAAGTCCTCGATCGCGAAGCCCACGGAGTCGAAGATGGTGATCTGGTCGTCGGACGTGCGCCCAGGCACCCGGCCGTCGATGACCTTCCACAGCTCGGTGACGGGGAAGTCCGCGGGCTTGGCCTGGATCTCGCCCTCGACCCTGGTCTGCGGCGGGAACTCGACGAAGACGGGTCCGCGGTCCAGCAGTGCGGGGTCGAGCTCGGTCTTGCCAGGGGTGTCGCCGCCGATGGTGTTGACGTGGGTTCCCGGCCTGACGTCGCCGTCGCGCAGGATCACGTTGCGGCGCTTGTCGGCCGTGCAGGTGGTGACGACGTCGCCGGCGGCGGCCGCCTCTGCCGCATCGGCCGCGACCGTGATCTCGAATCCGAGCGGACGGAGGTTGCGCACGAACTTGGCGATCGCGTCGGGGTCGATGTCGTAGACGACGATCTCATTCAGGCCCAGCACCGCGCGCATGGCGAGAGCCTGGAACTCGGACTGGCTGCCGGCGCCCACCATGCCGTGGACGCGCGAGTCCTTGCGGGCGAGCGCCTTCGCCGCCATGGCGGAGGTGGAGGACGTGCGGATCGCCGTGAGCAGGGTCATCTCGGACATGAAGATCGGATACCCGTTGCTGACGTCCGCGAGCATGCCGAACGCGACGACGGTGTTGAAGCCGCGGGCGGGGTTGGACGGGTGGCCGTTGACGTACTTGAAGCCGTACAGCTCCGTGTCCGCGGTGGGCATGAGCTCCATGCAGCCCAGCGGGGTGTGGCTCGCGACGCGGGGCATCTTGTCGAACTGCTCCCAGCGGCGGAAGTCGTGCTCGAGGTACTCGACCATGCCGGGCACGATGGCCTCCACGCCGGTCGTCGCCACCCACCTGGCCGCGTCGTTCACTCCCACGAATCCGGTCACTATTGCCGTCCTCTCCTGCGCTCATGCTGTCGGTTGACTCAGCGTAGGAACCGGCGATGTGAGGCCACAACGACCGTAGTGCGCAATTTCTGTTGGTCATTCTGGCGATATGACAGGCAGTATTGAGCACTATGAAGAAGATGGGACTCGACGACCTGGACCGCTCGCTGCTGGCGGCGCTGCGAGTGGACGGCCGCGCCTCCACCGCCGAGCTCGCGCGGCAGCTGGAGGTGAGCCGCGCCACAGTCACCGCTCGCATCGACCGCCTGGTGGACGCCGGGGTCATCGTGGGCTTCACCGTGCGCACCCGCGACGCCGCCGAGACCGTGCAGGCGATGACGATGGTCGAGGTGCACGGGCGAAACGCCGACTACGTGATCCGGCAGCTGCGGGGACTCGAGAACGTGTCCGAGCTGTACTCGACCAACGGGCAGTGGGACCTCATCGTGCGGCTGCACGCGGGCTCGCTCGCCGAGCTGGATCAGGTGTTGGGCTTCGTGAGGGCGTTGGATGGAGTCAGGCGGTCGGAGACGTCGATCATCCTGAGCTCGGTGCTCCGCTAACCCCCCCACGCGGGAAGTGGTGACTTGTTGACGCGGATGCGGCGTGTCGCCGGTCGATGTGGTGAGTTCTCCGCGCTGCGGCAACCGCATCGGCTCCGAGAGCCGAGCGCCATTAACTCACCACTTCGGGGCGCGACACGCCGCACGCACGCGCAGAACTCACCACTTCCCCGAGGGGGTTAGGGGCGCTGGGCGAAGCGCTCGAGCAGCTCGCCCTCGCCGGCGACCACCAGCAGCGCCTCGGGCTCGATGAGCGTGTCCTTCGTCGCGTACTCGAAGTCCTTGCCGGGGTTCATCACGCCGATGACGTGGACGCCGTAGGTGCCCTGCAGGTCTAGCGCCCCCACCGTGAAGTGGTGAGTCTCGAGCGGAGCCGAGAGCTTCACGATCGTGAACCCGTCCTCGACCTCGATGTAGTCCAGCATGCGGCCGCCCACGGAGTGGGCCACGCGTGCTCCGGCCTCGGACTCGGGCAGCACCACGTGGTGCGCGCCGATGCGGCTGAGGATGCGCTTGTGCTCGAGCGAGATCGCCTTGGCCCAGATCTCCTTGATGCCCATGTCCACGAGGTTCGCGGTGATCAGCACGGAGGCCTCGAGCTTGGTGCCGACGCTGACCACGGCGGACGAGAACTCGTCAGCTCCCAGCTGTTCGAGCGCGCGAATGTCGGTGGCGTCGGCCTCGACGACGGGAAGGCGGCGCGACCAGCGCTCCACCAGGTCCTTGTCCGTCTCGACCGCGAGCACCTCGACGTCCATGTTGTCGAGGGTGTCGGCGAGCGCGGAGCCGAAGCGGCCCAGGCCGATGACCAGGACGCCTGCGGTGTTCTTCGCTTCGTTAGCCAATGAGGATCCTCCCCGACGGGTAGCGGATCACTCGACGCTGGGAGTTCAGCGCGAGCGCCGCCGCGATGGTCGTCGTGCCGACGCGGCCGATGAACATGAGCAGCGTGAGCGTGTACTTCGTGGAGTCCGGCATCGCTGCAGTCTGCTCTGCCGAGAGGACGGACAGTCCGCACGTCGCATAGGCCGACACTACCTCGTAGAGCACCTCGTCCAGCCGCCATCCGAGGTGCGCCGTCTGGAACAGCACCGCGGTGGACCCGAGCAGCACGAAGGCCAGCGACACGAGCGTGATCGCGACGGCCGTGCGGAGCACCTGGGTGCCGATGCGCTTGCCGAAGGCCTCCATGTCGCGACGGCCCCTCGCCTCGGCCACGATCGCGAGCAGCAGCACCGCGAGCGTCGTGATGCGGATGCCGCCTGCGGTGCCTCCCGAGCCGCCGCCGATGAACATCATCACGTCCTCGAGCAGCCACGTCTGCTGCGTCATGTTCTCGTGGCTGATCGCGGCGAAGCCGCCCGATCTCTGGTTGATGCCGCCGAAGAAGATGTGCAGCAGCCTCGTGGGCACGGACTCCCCGCCGTAGGTGGCGGGGTTGTTCCATTCGAAGACGCCGAGGAAGACCGTCGAGATGCCGGTCAGGACCACGACCATCCACAGGGTGAGCTTGGTGTGCAGCGACCAGTTGCGCGGCTTGTTCCAGGACTCCATGAGGTTGACGTAGACCGGGAAGCCCAGGGCTCCCACCAGCACGCCGATGCCGATCGGCACGATCACCCAGAAGTCGCCGGTGAACTCGACCAGTCCGCCGGCATTGGGCACGAAGCCCGCGTTGTTGAAGGCGGAGACCGCATAGAAGACGGCGTGCCACAGCGCGCTCAGCGGCGGCAGTCCGTCGATCCAGAACCGTGGGAAGAGGATCGCGGTGATGATGAGCTCCACCGCGGACGAGAACACCACGATGATGATGAGCATCCGCTTGACGTCGCCCAGGCCGGAGGCGCGCGCCTCGCCAGCGGCGAGCATGCGCTGGGTGACCCCGAGCCGCCGCGAGACCGCCAGCGCCAGCACGCTCGCGAGCGTCATCACGCCCAGTCCGCCCACCTTGATTCCCAGCAGGATGACGGCGCGGCCGAAGTCCGACCAGTAGGTGCCGGTGTCGACCACCGTGAGTCCCGTGACGCACACGGCGGATGTCGCGGTGAACAGCGCGTCGACGAACGACGCGCTCTTGCCCGACGCGGTCGAGAACGGGAGCATCAGGAGACCGGTCACGACGAGGATGACGGCGCCGAAGGCGCCCATGGCGAGGCGAGCGGGGTAGTGCTGGGCGACGTGGCCCACCCACAGCGACAGGCGCTCGCGAACAGAGGTGGCCCTGCTCATGCGCCTCCTCACCTCGGCGCCGTGTCCGGCACCGCCTCAGCCCAGGCTACGCGCGGCCGGGGAACGATCGTGGAAGGCCCCGCGTTTCCTTCACATCTGTCACAACAGCCCCTACAGTAGAACGTGCAGCCAGCCGATAGAACGCTTGACTGCGAATTCGAGGAGAGTCGACGAATGGCTGATGGGGCGAGTCGGACCACTTTCATGACGGTCGCGGAGGTTGCGGAGATGCTCCGTGTCTCGCGCATGACCGTCTACCGGTGGGTCCACGCCGGTGATCTCCCGGCGGTGCGCTTCGGTCGCTCGTTCCGGGTGCCCGCCAGTGCGGTGGAGCAGTTCATGGAGCAGGCCACCTTCGACTCCATCGCGGACGAGGACGACGGCAGCGCCGCAGGCAAGGTAGGCTAGGTAGCCGTCTGTCGCATCGCGGTCGCCCGCGGAGCGCCACGCACCTGCACGTCGCACATCCAAGAACAGGGGTACCCCATGGGTTCCGTCATCAAGAAGCGCCGCAAGCGCATGTCGAAGAAGAAGCACCGCAAGCTCCTTCGCAAGACGCGCCACCAGCGCCGCAACAAGAAGTAGCCGTGCCCAGGGGCGACTCGAACGCCCCTGTCTCAGCGCCAGCCCGCCAGGCCAGATCCGGCCTCGGCGGGCTTTGCTGTGCCCGGATGAGGGCCGATGCCGGGGCTGGGTCCTGCGCGGCCTGCCGCTCCTGTGACCGGCCGGAAGTTCACCATCTCGCCTGGAAACGGCGCCGGAATCCAGGCGAGATGGTGAAGTTGAGCGAGCGGTGAGCGCTAGCGCCCCGCCGCCCATTCGAGGAAGTCGGCCGCGGCGATGACCGGCGTGCCATAGTCGTTCGCCTTGCGCGCCTTCGAGGACTGCGTCCCGCGCTCGGCGACGACCAGCGCATCGGTCCTCGACTTCGTGACGCTGGGCGCCGGAACGAGCCCGCACCGCGCAGCGATGCCCTCCATCTCGACGCGCTCGAGCACCCGCCCCGAGCCGTCCACCACCGTGCCGGTGAAGCACACCCTGGCGCCTGGCAGCAGCAGGGTCTCAAGGTCCAGCTCATCCGCGAGCACGACGCGATCCGGCAGGACCCGCACCCCGTAGTGGTGCTCGACAGTGCGCAGCCTCGTCAGTGTCTCCGCGCTCTTGTCCGCGAGGCGTTCCCAGGCTGCCGCCAGCGACTCGGCCAGAATCGCTGCCGCATCGTCCTGAGCGGAGAGGTTGCCGCCCACCACGAAGCCTTCGGGCCCGGTCTGCCCCCCAGGTCCGGTGGTGCGGGCGAGAAGGTAGCCGCGCCCGCGCGGATGCGCCGGGAATGGGGTGCCTTGGGCGCCCTCGGTGGACGCCCACCCGTGGTGCCGCACCGCATCGGCCATCGCCCGTGCCCTCTTCAGCGCCGACGGTGAGGCGAGCAGCTCGCGGTGGGCGCGCGCGATCGAGCCCGGCGGCAGCTCCCGCCCGATGGGGAGCCGCTCCACGAGTCCACAGCGCTTGAGCTCGAAGTCGACCAGCGCGAGCGTCTCGTCGATCCCGACTCCGACCGGCACGCGGCCCGCCAGCAGCGGAGACAGCGCCGCCCACGCCTCGGGCAGGAGCGGCGCGAGCTGCACATCGGCGGTGGTGATCCCGTAGTCGGTCTGCGCGTTGAACAGGTCACTCGTCGGGTTGACGACGGTGACCGCCTCGTCCCCGTCGTCGGTGACCACGGCGATCTCGATGGGACGCGGCCGGTACCTGTCACCGTGGTTCCCGATGCTGATGACCGACAGGAATGCGAGGCCGGCACTCGTGGTGCGGGCGGCGCCTGCGTTCGCGAGGAACCGCCTGATCCTGATGTCCGACTTGAGGTCGCGAGGGAGGACCTCGCGTCGCAGTACCAGGCCCTCCATCGAAGTGCACCGGCTCAGCGCGACATAGAGCTGTCCGTTGGCGAACGTGCCTCCCGTGAGATCGACGACCACGCGGTCGAGCGTCTGGCCCTGGCTCTTGTGGATCGTGATCGCCCAGGCGAGCTTCATCGGGAGCTGCGTGAACGTGCCGATCACATCGTGGGTGAGACTGCCGCCCTCCACACGCGGGCGCGTGATCTCCCACGTGTGCTCGCGCACGGCGACGCTGCGCCCGTCGCGCAGCCGCACGGACACGACCGGACCGTCGCCGTCGCTGCCCAGGGTCTCGATGCGTCCCAGCGTGCCGTTCGCCCAGCGGTCTGCGGGGTCGTTGGTCAGCAGCATCACCTGAGCGCCGACGGCGAGGTCCAGGTGCTCGTCGGTGGGCATCTCGAAGCCGTCGCGGTCGCCGTGCATCACCGCGGTGTACCGGAGCACCTGGGCGCCGAGCTGCTCGAGCATCTGCCGGTTGCGCGCGCCGACGATCCGGTTGGTCGTGGCGAGGGTGAGCCAGAACTCGTCGCGCGGCGGTTCGAAGTCCCGGTCAGTGCGGAGATTGAGCTCCGCGCGCGCGGAGTCGAGCAGTGCCCCGTCCCGCACCGAGTTCAGCAGGTCGACCATGCGGTCGTCGCCCTGCTGGCGGAAGACCGTGGTGAGCTCGACGGTGGGGAACGCCGTCCTGTCGAAGGCGTGGGCGGAGAAGAAGTAGGGCGTCGCGTACGTGGCGTCGATGTAGGGCGCCTCGGCATCGGTCACCACCGGCGGCAGCTGGTAGAGGTCGCCCACCAGCACGAGCTGGACGCCACCGAACGGCTCGTCGCGTCGCGGCCCGAACCGCTCGAGCGCGGCCGCGAGGGCGTCGAAGAGGTCCGCCCGCACCATCGACGCCTCGTCGACGATCAGGATCTCGAGGTTCGCCAGAGTGCTGGCGAAGCGGCCAGGGAAGTAGCGCGGCCCCCTCACGTCCTCGGCCGTGACGCCGGTCGGGAACGAGAACAGCCGGTGGATGGTGTAGCCGTCGACGTTGAGCGCTGCGATCCCCGTGGGAGCGACGGTGATCGCGCGGCGGTCCGTCTCCTCGAGGAAGCGCCGGATCAGCGTCGACTTTCCGGTGCCTGCCTTGCCCGTGAGGAACAGGCTGCTGCCGGAGTGGAGCAGGTCGAGCGCGCGGGCGAACTCGTCCGTGATGACCAGCGGACGTCCCACGGGTCTACTCGGCTGAGCGCTGGTCGGTGACGTCATCCCTGCGGGCGCCCTTGCGGCCCTTCCATGCACGCCAGGGCGCGAGCAGCGTCGCCTTGAGGATGCGGAACACGGCGAGGATGATCCAGACGCTGCCCGCGACGGTGGACTTCACGATCCCGCGGCGTCCCTTGGTGTTCCTGTCGCGGAACTCGTGCACGCCCCACGTGCGCTTGTTCGCCAGCTTGCGCAGGCGAGGCTCGGGGTTGATCGCCGTGGGGTGACCCACGGACTCGAGCATCGGGACGTCGTTCATCGAGTCGCCGTAGGCGTACGACTCGTCCAGGGCGATGCCGCGCTCGTCGGCGAGGTCGCGCACCGCCACCTGCTTGGCCGGACCGTGGAGCATGTCGCCCACCAGGGTGCCCGTGTAGTAGCCGTCCTTGTGCTCCGCGACCGTGCCCAGGGCCCCGGTGCAGCCCACGCGTCGTGCGATGAGCCGCCCGATCTCGACGGGGGCCGCCGTGACGAGCCACACCTCGTGGCCCTTCGCGAGGTGGCCCTTGATGATGTCGCGGGTGCCGGGGTAGATCCGCGAGGCCAGCACCTCGTCGTAGATCTCCTCGCCCACCGCCGCCATCTCGGCGACCGACCAGCCTTTGATGATGGTCAGCGCCTCGCGCTTGAGTGCGGCGACCTGCTCCTTGGACTCGCCGAACAGCTGGTACTTGAGCTGCTCGACGGCGAAGCGCGCGAGGTCGGCGAAGCCGAAGTAGCCGCGCTGCTGCAGTCCGCGAGCGAGGTAGAAGGATGAGGCGCCCCTGATGATCGTGTTGTCCACGTCGAAGAATGCCGCGACGGTGGCGTCGCTGGCGGGGCCGCCATTCACACCCGCAACCATACTCAGGTACGCGCTTTACTCTGGTCATCGTGACCGATGCCCCCGCCGCGCCACCAGTGACCCTGTTCTCGCGCCCCGGCTGCCACCTGTGCGACGACGCACGGATCGTCGTCGCCGAGGTCTGCGGCCGGCTCGACGTGGCCTGGGACGAGCGGGACATCGACGCCGATGACGCCCTCACCGAGCGCTACGGCCTCTCCATCCCCGTGGTCGAGGTGGACGGTCGCGAGGTGGCCAGGTACCTCGTCACTGCCCGCGGACTCGAGGCCGCCCTGGCTGGGAGAGAATAGGCGCATGGCCACCGTTCACCTGCTGCGGCACGGCCACGTGCACAACCCGGACAAGATCCTCTACGGGCGACTCCCCGGATTCGAGCTGTCCGATGCCGGACGCGAGATGGCGCGAGTCGTCGCCGCCGATCTCAGCGCCCGCGAGGTGCCCCTCGAGGCCGTGATCGCGTCGCCGCTGACCAGGGCGCAGCAGACCGCCGCGCCGATCGCTGAGGCATACGGCCTGGAGATCGGGACGGACGACCGCCTCATCGAGGCCGGGAACGACTACGAGGGCGGCAGGCTCCCCACCGGGGCGAAGGACATTCTCAAGGCGTCCGAGCTGTGGCGGCTCCGCAATCCGTGGAAGCCCAGCTGGGGCGAGCCCTACAAGGAGCAGGCCACGCGGATGCGCGCGGCGATCCGCGCCGCGGCCGCGCAGCACGAGACCTCGCTGCTCGTCTCCCACCAGCTGCCCATCTGGATCGCCCGCCGCTCCGTCGAGGGCGGCACGTACCTGCACGACCCGCGCCGGCGCGAGTGCGCGCTCGCGTCCCTGACGACGTTCGAGATCGACGACGACCTGATCAGGCTCGTCGGGTACGCCGAGCCCGCGGCCGAGGTGGAGGTGCCCTCGTGAGGCGCGGCGCCCGCTTCATCTTGATCGCCGCGATCGTGCTGGCGATTGTCTTCGCGCTCGTCTCCTGCGCGCCCAGCGACGCCGCGACGTCGCCTGGCTACGTCAGCGGCGACGGCACGGTGACCGAGTGGCAGCCGGGTGAGCGGCCGGGGCCCGTCGAGGTCTCCGGCACCGCGTTGGACGGCTCCGCCGTCGACATCACCGACTACCGCGGCGAGGTCGTGGTGCTGAACCTCTGGTACGCCGCATGCCCGCCGTGCCGAGCCGAGGCGCCGGACCTGGTCGCGATCGACGCGCTGGACGGCGTCCAGGTGGTCGGGATCAACACCCGTGACGATGCCGCGACCGGCCAGGCGTTCGAGCAGACATTCGGCGTGCAGTACCCCTCCATCCTGGGCGACGACGGCCGGGCCATCGCCTCGCTCCAGGGGCTCGTGGCGGTCAACGCGGTCCCCACCACCCTCGTGCTGGACGCCGAGGGCAACGTGGCCGCGCGCATCATCGGCCGCGCGGAGGCGTCGACCTTCCAGGCGCTCGTGGAGGGCGCGAGCGCTTCATGATCACCGCCTCGTTCTCCGAGACGGTGCTGAGCGGATCGCTCCTGCTGGCGCTTCCGATCGCCGCGCTCGCCGGCCTGGTGAGCTTCGCGTCGCCGTGCATCGTCCCGCTCATCCCCGGCTACGTCGCGCTGCTGTCCGGCACTGCGGGCCAGACGGGTCAGACGCGCTCGAAGCCCAGGCTCGCGCTCGGAGTGCTGCTCTTCGTGCTGGGCTTCACCGCGGTGTTCGTGCTGCTCGGCGTGGCCGTCTCCAGCCTGGGCTTCGTGCTGGGCGAGCGCACCGACATCGTGGTCCGGGTGCTCGGCGTTGTGGTCATCGTGCTGGGCATGGGCTTCATGGGTGCGATCCCGTTCCTGCAGGCCGAGAAGCGGGTCCACCTCAGCCCGCGCGCGTCGCTGTGGGGAGCGCCGCTGCTCGGTGTCGTGTTCGGGCTGGGCTGGACCCCGTGCATCGGCCCGACCCTCGCGGCGGTGCTCACGCTCGGCCTGTCGGACGGCACCGTCGGCCGCGGCGCGCTGCTCGCCGTCGCGTACTGCCTGGGGCTCGGCATCCCCTTCTTCGTCGTCGCGCTGTGGCTCGAGCGCTCCGGCAGGGCCCTCGCCTGGATGCGGCGCCACCGCCTGACCCTCATGCGCATCGGCGGCGGGATGCTCATCATCCTGGGAGCGCTGCTCGTCACCGGACTGTGGCAGCAGGCGGTGGGCCAGCTGCAGGGCTGGATCGACGGCTTCTGGGTGGCGATCTGATGGCCAGGGTGAGGATCGACAACTACGCGTACCCCGACGCGCCGCGCCTCGGAGTGAAGGGCTGGCTGCGGTGGATGTGGCGTCAGGTCACCTCGATGCGCGTCGCGCTCGTGCTGCTGCTGGTCCTCGCCATCGCCGCGATCCCTGGCTCCGTGCTTCCCCAGGATCCGCAGGACCCCGCCGCCGTGCGCGCCTTCATCAGTGAGAACCCGTTCTGGGGTCCGTTCCTCGACGCGCTGGGCATGTTCGACGTCTACGGCTCGGCATGGTTCACCGCGATCTATGTGCTCCTCTTCCTGTCGCTGATCGGCTGCATCGTCCCGCGCATCGGCGTCTACTGGCGGCGCCTGCGCGAACCGGTCCCGCCGATGCCGCGCCTCCTCACGAGGTTCAGCCCCGCGGTGGCGGAGGTCCAGTCCGACGTGGCCGATGCGTCGCCCCGCGCCGTGATCGAGTCCGCCGGCGCGTCGCTGGGCTCGTGGCGCGGCTACCGCACGCGGGTCGAGTCGGAGGAGGGCCGCGCGTCTCTGGTCGCCGAGCACGAGCACGTGCGCGAGGCAGGCAACCTGCTGTTCCACGTCGCGCTGATCTGGATCCTGGTCGCGGTGGGCGCCTCGACGCTGCTGACGTTCCGCGGGCAGGCCATCATCGTGGTGGGCGACAGCTTCGCGAATGCGGTCGTCAGCTACGACTCGTTCGAGTCCGGCGCATGGTTCGACGAGGGCTCCCTCGAGCCCTTCACCCTCACGCTCGACGAGTTCTCGGCGGACTTCTCCCTGGCTGGCCTCGCCGAGGACTTCGCCGCGACGGTCACTGTGACCGAGCCCGGTCAGGAGCCGGTGGCCCAGGTCGCGAGGGTCAACGAGCCCATCATCGTGAACGGCGCCAAGGTCTATCTGCAGGGAAACGGCTACGCGCCGGTCCTGACGGTGAGGGACGCGGCGGGCGCTGTCGTGTTCTCGGGCGCCGTGCCGTTCCTGCCGCAGGACTCGGCCTACACCTCGACCGGTGTGGTCAAGGTGCCGGACGTCACCGTGGGTGAGCAGCTGGGCCTCGAGGCGGTGCTGTACCCCAGTGCGGTCACCGACGGGGAGACCGTGCTGTCCATCCACCCGGACGACTCCAATCCGCTCATCGTGTTCACCGCGTACCAGGGGGATCTCGGCCTCGACGAGGGCATCCCGCAGAACGTCTATGTGCTGGACCAGACGCTCCTCTCACCGCTGCGCGGCGACGACGGGCAGCAGGCCGTCATGAGCGTCGCGATCGGTGAGACCGTCGACCTGCCTGAGGGTGCGGGTTCGGTCACCTTCGAGGGACTGAGTCGCTTCGCGGCGTTCGACCTGCGCAAGGACCCGTCGCTGCCGTACGTGCTCGTGGGTGCCGTGCTCGCGCTCCTGGGCTTGTCCGCGAGCCTCTTCGCGCCTCGTCGCCGGCTGTACCTTCTCGCCGAGAACTCGGGCGCTCCTGGCGCGGCTACAGTGGTCACCGCCGGAGTCTCCGCGCCCGAGCACGATGCCGACGCGACCGAGGCCCGTGACCGACTCCTGGCAGCAGCCACCACCCCGGAGGACTGATGACGGCAGCAGAGCTCAGCGTGATGACGCTATGGGCGGCGACCACGCTCTACGCGATCGCGATGATCGCCGGGGCCATCCACGTCTCCGCGCTCGCCGAGGTCGCCCCGGAGGAGCGCGGTTCGGTGCGCACCCGTGCGCGCGGCATCGCGAGGGCGACGACCCTGGTGGGCCTCGTGATGCACGCGGTCGGCCTGGTGGCCCGCGGCATCGAGGCCGGGCACACGCCGTGGTCCAACATGTACGAGTACACGATCACAGGGTCGTTCGTCGCCGTCCTCGTCTACATGATCTTCACCCGCAAGCGCGACGGCTCGTGGCTCGGCCCGCTCGTCACGGGCCTCGCGACGATCGCGCTAGGTCTCGGACTCGCGGTGCTGTACGGACAGTCGACCGGCCTGCGCCCCGCGCTGCAGAGCTACTGGCTCGTGATCCACGTCTCGATCGCGATCATCTCGACCGGTGTGTTCGCGGTGGGCTTCCTGATCGTCGTGCTTCAGCTGCTGCAGAAGCGCCGGGAACTCGATCCCGAGCGCTACACGGGGCGCGTCTGGCGGATGGTCGCCGTCGCACCCGACCAGAAGACGCTCAGTTCGTACGCCTACCGGCTGCACGCGGTGGGCTTCGTGCTGTGGACATTCACCGTGATGTCCGGCGCGTTGTGGGCCGAGGATGCCTGGGGCCGCTTCTGGGGCTGGGACCCCAAGGAGGTGTGGAGCTTCGTGATCTGGGTGATCTACGCCGCCTATCTCCACGCCCGCGCGACGACGGGGCTGAACAAGGCCGCGCCGTGGATCGCGATCGCGGGCTTCGTCGCCCTCATCATGAACTTCACCGTCGTGAACTATGTGTTCCAGGGTCTCCACACCTACGCCGGCAACTCCTGAGCCCGCTACTCCCTGAACTCATAGACCGCGCCGTGCGACTGGATCGCCACCGCTCCGTCCACGGCTGACGCCTCGACACCCACGAAGCCCGCGAGCAAGGCCGCGGCGCGATCCGCCTCCGGCCCCGTGAGAGACTCCGCCGTCGCGACGTACTCACCTGCGTCGTGGCCGCCAGTGCCCGTCACGATCGAGACTGCCGTGTCCGTCGGTGGGGCGCGGTAGACGCCGTCGACCTGCGGCACGAGCGAGTCGTCCGTGTGGGCGAGTTGCACCGTCGCGATCCCCGGGGGCACGGGCGGGTCGTCGATCGGACTCCCGACCGCGAACACGGCGTCGATCTGGAAGTCGTGTGCGTCCGAGCGCGCGATGTCGGCGGCGATCATCCCGCCCTGGCTGAACCCTGCAAGCATCACTGGTTCCCCCGCGCCGATGCCGGCGGCCTCCATGGCGTCGAGCACCGCCCTCTCGTAGGCGGTCGTGAGCGACGAGCCCGTCGCGCTGTTCCACCTCGACGCGGCGTCGGACTCCCAGTCGCCCAGGGCGCCGGCATCGGCCCACGACGGAGCGAGCAGTCCCGCGGCACCCTCCTGGGTGGACGGCAGTGTGACGATCCAGCGGGTCTCGAGGACAGTGCCGTCCTCGTCCACGAAGTCCAGCCGCTCGACGGCGACTGCGGTGGTGACGTCGTCCCCCTCGCCGCCGGCGTGGTCCACCGCGTCCATCGTCGTGATCGCCTCCGCGACGGTGGAGGGCGGGCTTGCGACGGCCTGGTGGGCCGCGAACGTCATCTGCGGCGTGTGCGTGACGCCAGGAGCCGAGCCGTAGGGGTGGACGCGAGGCGTGGGCTGCAGCGCTTGCGCGATCGCGAGCGTTCCCAGCCCCGCAGCGAAGTAGTGGCGAGCGAGCTCCTCCGCGGTGCGGACCGCCGCAGAGTTGTCGCCGCCGTTCAGGAGGTCCGCCGCCACCGCGACCAGACGCGCACGCACCTCATGGGACGTCGCGGCGTCGGCGAGCATCCAGGCGAGACCGAGCCCAATGAGGTCACGGCCCATCGCGGTGGCGTAGTCGGCGAGCGCCTCGCGCGCGCCTCGAACGCACGCCGCCGCGGCCGTGGAGACCCAGCCGGTCACCGTGCCGGCGACGGCGCGCCAGCCCTGCAGGGCGTCTCCACCGACCATCCCCTGGGCAGCTCCGCCTGCCCGCCCAGGAGTCGTCGGGAGGCTTGCCACGGCCGCCAGCAGCGCCGAGGACGCTACGGCCGCAGCCTCGTCGATCCGCTCCACCGCCTGCCACGCGGCGCGAATCGACTCGATCGGATCGACCAGCGCCATGCACGCCCACCGCGCCCACGTCGTCTCCGCCTCGACCGCCTCGGCATATCCCGCGATCGCTGCGGTCGCCGCCTCGAGCGCCGCAGCGACCGACGCCGTGTCGGACGCGACGTCGGCGAGCACCTCGCGCGTTGCGGACAGCGCTGCCGAGCTCCCCGTGAGCGCCAACGCCCGCACCGTCGCGGCTTCCTCGGCGAGTGCCGCGGCGGAGTTCCTGGCCCTCGTGATCGCCTGAGGCGACGGCGGCCCCGCGATCAGCGCCAGGACATCCTCGGGTCCTGCAATGCCTGCGGTCACCCTCGCGCTCGTCGCCCCTCGACCACCGCAGCCGCAGTCGCCAGACGCTCGTCGATCTGTGCCGCCACATCGGCGATGGTGCGGAGCGCGTGGGCGACTGCCTCCGCATCGGCCTCGGCCGCGAACCGTGCGTCCTCCCAGCGCTGCGCGACCTCACGCGCGATGGCCGCGAGCTGGGGGTGTCCGATCGCATCGGCGAGGGTCGCGAGCACCCCTGCGGCGGAGCGAACGGCCTCGCACGATTCGGCGATCTCGTTCGCCTCCTGGTGCAGCTCTTCTCCGTTGAGCCTCATGCCGTCGTGTGCCATGCCGCCTAGCCCCCGATCCTGCGCCACCGCGGCGCGGCCACCAGCATCGGCGCGTTGCGCGAGGGCGGGGTTCACACGCGGCTCCTCCGACGGAGCCCCCGTCGCTACGCCGGCTGGGGACGCAGGTCCATGCCCATCCAGCAGGTGTGGACGTCGGCGTGCAGCACCCTGAACCCCAGGTGCTCGTAGAAGCCGATCGCGCTGGCGTTGTCGGCGACGACGCCCATGTGCACGCCCGCGACGTCCGCCGCGCGCAGCCGCGAGAGCATGCGCTCGATGAGTCGCCTTCCCCACCCCTGGCCCTGGAGTCGCGGCAGCAGGTCGATGTGGAAGTGCGCGGGGTAGCCCGAGGCGATCTCAGCCGGAGGGCTGCCGGGGGAGTGAACCGAGCGGATCAGAGCGGCATCGTCCGGCCAGCTCTCCGCACGCTCCTCGGCGAGTCCGAGCGGGTAGCGCTCGCGCAGCGCCGGCCACCACTCGGCCTCGGCCCACGCGGCGAGAGCCGCCGTGTCCGGCACGCTCAGCACGTAGCCCGCGACGCCCTGGTCGTCGACCACGATCTCGGCCCACTCCGGTGCGGCGACGACGTACGGGCCCGCGTAGAGGTGGCCCACCAGGTCAGGATCGCGCAGCCGCATCGGCCTGCCGCCGACGGTCAGCGCGGTGTCGTGGCACACGCGGTAGACGCCTGCCAGGTCTGGCAGTGCAGGCGCCCTCGTGAACGTGCCTGCGGCCGCGCTCAGAGCCCGCGGTCCCTGCGCCGCTCCTGCTCGCGCAACCACGTGAGGTACTCGGGGTCATCGTCGGGTGCGAGCGGCGCGCGCGGCTCCGGCCGGGCGCCTGGCCGGCCCAGCCACCGGAGGGCGATCCATACGAGCGAGCCGATGAGCGGCGCCAGCACGACGATGATGACCCAGAGCGGCTTGGGCAGGCCGAAAGGCGAGTCATCGCGCTGATTCAGGATGTCGACGATCGAGTAGACCGCGAGTCCGATCCACAGCACGGTGAAGAGCAAGTAGCGCATTCTGCGAGTCTAGTTTCGAGCGTCTACGCTTGGAAGGTGCAGATCGTCGCGTACTGGGCCGTGCGCACCGCCGTGTTCCTGGTGGTGCTGGGGATTCTCTACCTCGTCGGCTGGTTCGACCTCATCGCGGTCGTCGCGGCGATGGTGATCGCCTGGCTCGTGGGCTACATCGCCCTGCCCGGCATGCGCCAGCGCGCCGCCGAGCAGATGGCCGGCGTGATGTCGAACGCCGGGTCGAGCCGCGCGGAGCTGGACGCTGAGGAGGACGCCGAGGTCGACGCGGTCTCAGGCGAGCCTGAGTCGAAGCGGCGCCCCGAGGACGACGACGCGGCCTAGCGGCTAGATCAGCAGGCCGACGCTCAGCAGCACCGAGTAGGCCAGCGCGATGTACCCCACCGACTGGAAGATCAGCGGCGCGCTCACGGTGTCCGCTCGGGTGAGGACGCCGAGTCCCACGAGCAGCGACGGCAGCGCCACGAGCGCGGCGAGCAGCGTCCACGGGAACCAGAACGCCACGACCACCGCGGCCACGATCGGCAGCAGGATCACGGTGAGGAACGTGCGCCTCGCGGCGACCTCGCCCACCTTCACGGCGTAGGTGAACTTCCCTGCCAGCGCATCGGTCTCGATGTCGCGCAGGTTGTTCACCATCAGCAGCGCCACCGAGTACATGCCGATGCCCAGCGAGGCCGCCAGCGCCCACCACGTGAGCTCGCCGGTCTGCGTGATCATCGTGCCGAGCACGGCGACGGGACCGAAGAACACGAGCACCGACACCTCGCCCCAGCCGGCGTAGCCGTAGGGGCGCGAGCCGCCGGTGTAGTACCAGGCGGCGAGGATCGCCACCGCGCCGACGGCCAGCAGCCAGTACAGGCCCGACAGCACCACCAGCACTGCGCCCAGCACGGCGCCGATGCCGAACGAGAGGTAGGCGGCGGCCTTCACCGCCGAGGGGCGCGCTTTTCCGGTGGCCACCAGTCGGTCAGGGCCGATGCGGTCGACGTCGGTGCCGCGGATGCCGTCGGAGTAGTCGTTCGCGTAGTTCGACCCCACCTGGAGCGCCACGCCCACGCCGAGCGCGAGCACCGCAGCGAGCAAGTCGGCCGTGCCCACCGCGGCCGCGGCCGCGGTGCCGATGAGCACGGGCGCGATCGACGCCCACAGCGTCCTGGGGCGTGCGCCAGCGATCCAGTCGGCGGGTGCGGTCATGCCTTCTCCTTGCGTTCCGGGCGTCACTGCGCGGCGGCGATGCGCGCCGCGGCCCTGCGGTCGATCTTGCCAGCCTCGGTGCGCGGCAGATCCTCGACTACGCGCAGAGCGGACGGTCGCTCGTGCCTGGCGAGGCCCGGCGCGTCCCTGAGTTCGTCGAGCGAGGGCGGCGACGCGGGGTCGACCGGCACGACGAGTGCGACGAGCCGCTGGCCCCACTCGTCGTCGGGAGCGGGCGCGATCAGCACCTCGGCGACCGTCGCCAGCGCCCCGAGGGCGCGCTCCACTGCGAGCGGGTGGACCTTGAAGCCGCCGGTGTTCACGACGTCGTCGACCCTGCCCAGGATCTCCAGCCTGCCGTCGACGACGCGCCCCATGTCGGAGGTGACGAACCAGCGCCTGCCGTCCTCGGTGACGAATGCCGGATCGTCGGCCCTGCCGCCGGAGGCGTCGAGGTAGCCCTCGGCCAGCATCGGCCCCGTCAGTCGCACGCGGCCGTCCTCGATCGCGATCTCGACGCCGTCCAGCGGGCAACCGTCGTAGACGCAGCCGCCGCAGGTCTCCGTCATTCCGTAGGTGCGCACCACGGTCGCGGGCGCGTCCTCAGGCAGGGCGGCGCCACCGACGAGCACGGCGTCGAAGCGGGCGAGCGCCTCGGTCGCCTCGGGCGAGGCGAGCACGCGGCGCAGCTGAGTGGGCACGAGCGACGTGAACAGCGGGCCGTCGTCGGGGAGCCCGGCCACGGCATCGGCGAAGGCCCGTGCGGTGAAGGAGCCCTCGGCCATGGCCGTGTGCCCATGCCCGGAGACGTGGGCGCGGGCGACGACGAGTGCGCCGCCGATGCGGTCCGGTGGAAGGGCGAGGAGCCAGTGCCCCTGCATGCCGGTCGCCGCGATCGACGCCATCAGCGCGTCGCGCGAGATCGCGACGTCCTTGGCGCTGCCGGTCGAGCCCGAGGTCGCGGCGATGAGCCCAGCGCGGTCGCCGTCGACGAGTGCGCGAATCTCGCGAATCGGATTGCCGGCGAGGCGGGTGTACTCCACGGAATCAGCGTAGGGGCGACCTAGACTTCCACGCATGAATCGCGCTCCCGCAGCGGTGCTCGCCGGTCTCGCCCTCGCGGTCCTGGCCGCCTGCGCACCCGCTGCCGAGCCCGTGCCGACGCCCACCGTCACCCTCACCGCCGAGGCGGAGGACGTCGCCCGCATCGCCGCCCCGTCGCCGCCGGCCAACCCCATCCCCGAGGTCGTGTTCCCGCTCACCGGCGAGGACGCGTCGGGAGCGTCCGCCGTGGCGCTCGCGCAGCCGGCGCTGAGCATCAAGATCGAGAACTCGCTCGAGGCTCGACCGCAGGACGGCATCGAGCGTGCTGACATCGTCTTCGAGGAGTATGTCGAGGCCGGGATCTCGCGCCTCGTCGCCGTCTTCCACTCCGACGTGCCCGAGGTCGTCGGGCCCGTGCGCTCGATGCGACCGATGGACCGCAACATCATGGGCTCGTTCGGCGGCCCGCTCGTCTTCTCCGGCGCGCAGTCCGGCTTCATCTCGCAGGCGCGCAACTCCGGCCTGACGCTCATCGCGCAGGACGTCGGCTCCGGCGGCTTCTACCGGCTGAGCGGCCGCTACGCGCCGCACAACCTGTGGGGCACCACGTCGAGCTTCCTCGCCCAGTCCTCGCACCTGGACGCGCCCGACCTGGTGTGGGACTTCGCCTACCCGCCGCTGTCGACGCCCACGGCCGTCGAGTCCGGGACCGCGACGCGCGTCATCGACATCTACATGTCCGGCTGGGCGCAGCCCGAGTGGACCTGGGATGGAGACCGCCAGGCATGGATGCGCACCGAGAAGGGCGTGCCGATGCAGACCGTGTCCGGCACCCAGGTGTCCGCGACCAACGTGCTGATCCTCTTCACCAGGATCCAGTGGAACGGCTCGGGCGGCGGCTCGTCGGTGCCGGAGACCATCGTGGTGACGGACTCCGGGACGGGCTACCTCGCGTCCGGCGGCAAGTATGTTC
>JAUIBG010000003.1 GCA_030428165.1 Actinomycetes bacterium | reverse complement strand
TTGAGCACCAGTGCGCGCGTCATGGGTGGAAGCCTAGCGGCGCGCGAGTGCCACACTCGGATTGGATGCGGCTGTCGCCCTAGCATCGACGCATGTCCCGTCTGACCACAGCAGTCGCGCCGTATGCCGAGGCCTGGCGCGTCGACCGGAGACTCCGCGCGTCGACCGTGCTCGCTGGAGCCGGGGCTGTCGCCGCGCTGGCGACACCCTTCGGGCTTCACCCGGGTCTCATGATGGCGGGCGTCGCGGCAGCGTGGCTTGTCACGCTTGCTCCTCGGTGGGGTCTCGGGGCAGCGGTGGCACTCGTGGTCGTTGGCTGGTCGTCGATCAACTACCTCGCCGTGCTGATGGCGCCGTGGTTCTCGATTCCGCTGCCCGTCGCCGTCTCTATGGGCTTCGGCTCGGCGGCAGTGCTCGCCGTCGTGACAGCCCGTGCACCCCTTCCCGCGCCGATGCCTGAGCGGCTGAGCACGTGGACAGTCGCGGCGAGCCTGTCGGGCGGGGTCGCTTGGATTGCCGGCGTCCTGCTCGGACTCTTCCTTCCAGGCGGCGGTGGGCTCTCCTGGGCCGTGTGGCATGACTCGTCCCTCGACTTGTGGGTGGTACGCCGGTTCCTCGACCACGGCGGCATAGTTGGGAGCAATCCACGCCCGTTTGAGCACGCCCAGAGCACTGCTCTCGTCCCTGCAGGTCTCACCCTGGACGCATCCGCGGAGACGTTCTACGTGCAGATCCAGGCGCACGCCATCCACTGGTCGGTGCTGATCGTCGCCGCGACGACTCTCGCGGGCCTGCTCGTCGCGGAGTTCACGCGTGGCAACGAGAGGCGACGTTGGATCGCACCCATTGCCGCAGCCGCGGTGTCGCTCGGCTTGCTCGCCGCACCGGTGTCCGGAAGGTTCATGACCCTCGGCCAGATCAACGCTCATCTCGTGATCGTCTTCTGCCTCGCCGCCTTGCACATCGCTCTGAGGGCGGCGCGAGGCCCCATCGAAGCGACTGCCATGCTCGCGATGGCGACCACACTGCTCATGCTGACATGGACCCCGTACGCCGCTGTTCCGGGCGTACTCATGCTCGCTACTGCCGCGCAGAGTCACCGTCGCATTCGCGCCGATCCGACGCGCGCGCTTGCGTGGCTCGGTGCGAGCGGCATTGTGTGGCTTCTCTCGGCGCAGTTGTTCTTCTTCGATCAGTTGCAGGGCGTCACACATGTGCTCACCAGTGCTGACGAGCAGGGCTTCACCACCACGACCGAGCAGCTGAGCGTCGTTTCCGCACCCGTGACAATCGCCCTGGGAGTCACTGTCGCGGTACTTGCTGCGGTCGTGTGGCCGAAGGCGACACACGTCGCGCTCACGGCTTCACTCGCCCTGCTCGGACTCGCGGTCGCCTTCCTGCCGCTAGTCGTCGACCGAGGCACGCTGAGTGACATCAATCTTGACGACGAGTACTACCCGATGAGATTCCTGGCGATGACGAGCGCAGTCCTCGTCGTCGTGTCGATCGCGCTCGCCGCGAAGGCCGCAGCGCAGTCGTGGACCGGTGCCGCGGCATCGTGCGTGACCCTTGGCGTCGCGGCTGGGCTTGCGCTCATCGCGACGCTCCCGGCCGGAGTGGAGCGCTTCGGATACACGCCGTTCGATATCGCGACCGGGCAAACGTACGGGACTCGGGCGGAGGTGATCGACAAAGTCGCGAACTACGGCAGCAACTCCGAGGTCCGGATCGCATGGCGCGCCGATCCGCCGTACGACTTCTGGGTGAACTGGATGCTCTCCGTGAACTCGAACGAATCGCCGATTGCCACGTGGGGCTCACCGTTGCGAGCCCAGCTGCACATCCACCGCTTCGACACCGAAGTCGACCGCATCTGCGCGATCGACGAGGCGACCGATCTGCCCGTCATCCTCGTGACTCGCGACGAGGGACTCGAGGCAGAGATCCAAGCAGCCTGTCCGAGCGAGACGGTGACCGTCGGGCTGCTGCCCTAGCGGCTCACAGCGTCGTACGCGGCCGCGAGCAGCGTCGGGTCGGGTCCCTCGAGGCGCTCGGGAGAGCCGATGCGGGTGAGGACCACGAAGCGCAGCAGCGCACCGCGCGTCTTCTTGTCGCGGCGCATCGCCGTGAGCAGGGCGTCCCACTTACCGGCGGCGTAGGTGGTCGGCAGGCCGAGCAGCTCGAGGATGGACCGGTGGCGCGCCACCGTCGCCTCGTCGAGGCGGCCGGCGAGGTGCGCGAGCTCGGCGGCGAAGACCATGCCGACGGCGACCGCCGAGCCGTGACGCCAGGCATAGCGCTCGGTGTACTCGATCGCGTGGCCGAACGTGTGGCCGTAGTTGAGGATCTCGCGCAGGTGCGACTCCTTGAGGTCCGCGGCGACGACCTCGGCCTTGACCTCGATCGCGGACGTCATCACGCGAGTGAGAGCGGCGTGGCCCTCGTCGCCGAGCGTTTCCGCCGTCAGGGCCGCGTGGTCCTCCTCGATCCAGTCGAGGATCTCCGGGCGGGCGATGAAGCCGGCCTTCACGACCTCGGCGAGGCCAGCGACGCGGTCGTTCACTGGGAGCGTCTCCAGGAGCTCCGTGTCGCACCAGACGGACAGCGGCTCGTGGAAGGCGCCGACGAGGTTCTTGCCCTCGGCCGTATTGATGCCGGTCTTGCCGCCCACGGCCGCGTCGACCATCGCGAGCACGGTGGTCGGGATCTGGATGACGCCGATGCCGCGCAGCCACGTCGCGGCGACGAAGCCGGCGAGATCGGTCACCGCTCCCCCGCCGATGCCGATGACGAGGTCCGAGCGGGTGAGGTTCGACTTCCCGAGCACGCCCCAGCAGAACGCGGCGACCTCAGCAGTCTTGCCCGACTCGGCGTCCGGCACCTCGATGGTGACGGCGGTGCGGCCGCTCTGCTCGATCTCCTTGGACAGGCCCGCGGCCCACGACGCGAGCGGTGCGGCGTGGATGATCGCGACCGTGGACACCGTGTCCGGGATGGCGGCGGTCACACCGGACAGCACTCCCCTGCCGACGTGGACGTCGTAGGGCTGGCTCGTCGCGACGTGGACGGTGGCGGGCTCGGTCACAGCGTGCACTCCTCGGCGATGATCTGGGCGACCTGCCACGGCGTGAGCTCGTCGGTCAGGACGCTGCACGAGGAGACCTCCTCGTAGACGGGACGGCGCTTCTCCATGAGTGTGCGCCACTGCTGACGCGGGTTGCCGGCGAGCAGGGGGCGTGAGGCGCCCAGTCCGACGCGAGGCATCGCGGCTGCCAGCGAGGCGTCGAGGAACACGACTCCGGTGCCCTGCTCGCGCAGCCCTGCGAGGTCCGCCCTGGTGTCCTCGTCCATGACGGCTCCGCCACCGAGGGAGACGATGCCCTCGAAGGTGCTGAGCGCGTGGGCGACGGACTCGCGCTCCATGCGGCGGAACTCCGCCTCGCCGTCCTCGATGAAGATGTCAGGGACGGACTTGCCGGCCTTCGCAGACACCTCGTCGTCGGTGTCGACGCGCGGCAGGCCGCTCAGGCGCGACAGCGACTTCGCGACGGCGGACTTGCCCGATCCTGGCGGCCCGACCAGGACGATGGAGGGGTGCGCCATCAGCGCAGCGTCTCGGGGATCGCGGCGAGGTAGGCGTCCAGGTTGCGGCGCACCTCGGCGACCGAGTCGCCGCCAGTCTTCTCGAGCAGCGCATCGGCCAGCACGAGGGCGACCATAGCCTGGGCGACGACGGCCGCGGGTGCCACGGCGCACACGTCCGAGCGCTGGTGGATCGCCTGCGCGGTCTCGCCCGTCGCGACATCGACCGTGTCGAGCGCACGGGGAACGGTGGAGATGGGCTTCATCGCGGCGGAGACGCGCAGGGGCTCGCCGTTGGTCATGCCGCCCTCGAGGCCGCCCGCGCGGTTCGTGCGACGACGCACGCGCCCGTCCGAGTACTCGATCTCGTCGTGGGCCTGCGAGCCGCGACGCGCGGCGGTCTCGAAGCCGTCGCCCACGCCCACTCCCTTGATCGCCTGGATGCCCATGAGAGCGCCGGCGAGACGCGAGTCGAGGCGTCGGTCGCCGTGCACGTGGCTGCCGAGCCCCACGGGAACTCCGTAGGCCACGACCTCGACGACTCCGCCGAGGGTGTCGCCGGCCTTCTGGCACGCGTCGATTTCGGCGACCATCGCGTCGGAGGTGGCCTTGTCGTAGCAGCGAATGGGGTCGGCGTCGAGGTCGGCGGTGGCGTCCGACGGCGGCAGCAGCGCGTCGTCCGGGACCTTCACGGGGCCCACCTGTGTGGTGTGGGACACGAGGCGGATCCCGGCGGCCTGCTCGAGGAACTTCTCGGCGACCGTGCCGAGCGCCACCCTGGCGGCGGTCTCGCGGGCCGAGGCGCGCTCGAGGATGGGGCGGGCGTCGTCGAAGCCGTACTTGGTCATGCCGACGAGGTCGGCGTGGCCGGGACGTGGGCGGGTGAGGCCGGCGGCGCGGGCTCCGGTGAGCTCCTCGTCGTCAACGGGGTCCGCCGACATCACCGTCTCCCACTTGGGCCACTCGGTGTTGCCGACGATGATCGCGACGGGACCGCCCTGGGTGCGACCGTGGCGGAGTCCGCCGGTGAAGGTGACCCGATCCTGCTCGAACTTCATGCGAGCGCCACGGCCATAGCCCAGGCGACGGCGCGCCAGCGCATCGGCAACATCCTGCGACGTGACCTCGACGCCCGCGGGGAGGCCCTCGAGGGTCCCCACGAGGCTAGGTCCGTGCGATTCTCCAGCGGTCAGCCATCTGAGCATGGCCAGCATTCTTCCACGCGTCGCGGCTCACCACGGACGCGGAGCGGCCGTCGATGCAGACCCGGTGAGGGCTACTCGCCTGTGTCCCCGGTTCCCTTGAGCGGCTCGAACACGTTGTCGACATCGCCGTCCCAACTCGGCACGGAACCTTCCTCGTCGGCGGGGTAGGACAACTCAGTGTCAAGGAGAGAGAACACGAGTCCGGTGACGACGACTTCCCAGTCGGACTCGTCGAGCTCGGGAAGCCCGGGCTCCTCCTCAGTGACTGTGGCGGTCGACACGGTCAGATTGCTGACAGTGAAGAAGCGGTCGCTCTGACTCTGCAGCGACGCGAGGGCAGCCATGACGGGACGGGGAGCACCCTGGGTCGTGATAACCACAGGAATGCCGATCAGTCCCTCGAACTGCACCAGCTCATCCGCTGCGCTTGTGCCGGTCTCCGTGGTGGCCGAGTCGCTGGCCGTGGGCTCCGGCTCGGGCGTTGCGGCGACGTCTGAACTCTCGGAGTCCTCCGTCGAGTCATCCGGCAGCACGAAACCCTCGGAACTGGTGGCGCTGACCACTTGAGGGTCGCCGATGGTGATGTCCACGACGGGGAGGTCGCGTGACTCGAGTGTCTGGACGAGCAGCCTCCGGAGTTCTGCTTCCTCCGGTGTCGCCGGCATCTCGCCCTGGACGAGGGCGATCTCCTCCTGCCACGTGGGCACCTCCGCGGCGAGCGCCTGCATCTGCTGGATCTGCAGTTCGAGGAACTCGTTGTCCGACTGCGCGACTGCGAGATCGTCGCGTGCCTCTGACGCGGAGTTGTACTCCGGCAGAATCAGCAGGAGAAACACTGCCGCGCCGACCGCAGCGGCGACGAGCAGGGCGAGCAGCAGAATCGCTGCGGTTCCCTGGTTCTTCATCAAGACTCCTCCTCAGAAGCGTCGGCCTCCACCAGAAGCTGGGAGCCCTCGGCAACCGTGCGACCCGAGAGCGCCTCGACCGAGATCTGCGCGGTACCGTCGAACACCCACACCACCGTGTCGGTCTCGGGGTACGTATCGATCGACGTGACTGTGATGCTCACATTGGTGAGGCCGCTGATGGCCTCGATCGCGTCCTGGACATCCGAGACCTTGGATGCCTGGTTCACATGGCCGGTGAGGCTCACCGTGCCGACACTGCTCGTGATGAACGGACTCGACCCCACGCTGGCCGAGCCGAATGCGTTCGCCTGGGTCACGGAGAGTGACTGCAGGTCCGTTCCCGCGGGCAGCGCCGACGTGACGGCGTCGAGATAGTCGGCCCACAGCACGTCCGTGATGCCCGCCCACTGCCGTGCGAGCACTGCATTCGCGAACTCGTCCTGCACGCCCGTGACGTAGTCGTACTCCGCGAGTTCAGCGACGAGCGCGGGGCGCTTGTCCTGCTCCGCCTGAAGGGCGACCTCAGCCGAAATCCGCCAAGCGACGGCGGCGAACCAGAGCGCCGCGAGGAGTAGCACGAAGACAAGGAGACCGATCACGATCGCGGCACGGGTGCGACCACGCTTCCGCTTCCCCTCGACCTCGGGCGGAAGCAGGTTGACCTGGGGCAACGAAGGTGCCCCGACCGATGCGGGAACGGCCGACATCTACTTCACCACCAATCCGAGTCCAACAGCCACCGCGACTGCGCGTGACTGGGTGGAGAGCACGTCGCGTGGGGCCTTCTTGCCCATGGAGACGACGCCGATCCCGGAGCCATGCGTCACGTTGACACGGGCCGCACTCGCGAGGAGCTGGCCGAACATGTCGCCGGCGGCTCCGCCGCCAGTCATCAGCACCGCATCGATCGCCGTTCCAGGGTTGTTCGAGGCGAAGTAGACGAAGGTATTGCGCACGGCCTCGACCACCCGCTTCGTCACGTTGGAGGCGGCAGTTGCCACCGCCTCAGAGTCGCGGCCGAGCTGCCCCCGGGAGAGCATGCGCTTGACCTCCTCCGCGCGTCCGGCGTCGAGCGCACCTGCCTGTGAAAGCGCATCGGTGACGTCGGCGCCACCACTCGGCAGGACTCGGACGAGACGCGGTGCACCGCGTTCCGCGATGACCACCGTCGTGACCCGGGCTCCCACGTCGACGAACGCGACCGTGCGTTCGACAGCCTGGCGTGACAGCTGCGCGCGCATGAGCGCGAACGCGCTCAGATCCGCCGCCACCGGCTTGAGCCCCCCGTTCTCAGCCGCGAGGACCAGTTGGCCCACCGACACCTTCGGAGCGGCCACCACCAGGCCGCGGAGCAGGCTGCGGCCATCCACCTCGACCGCGGCCGACGGGAAGAAATCGAGCAATGCCTCTTCGACCGGGATCGGAAGCGCCTCACGTACCTGGAAGGGCAAGGACGACCGGATCTGCGGCATCGGCCCCTCCGGAAGCTCGATCTCGCGCACCGCGGCGCTCGGCAGACCCACACCGATGCACACGTCCTTGGTCTGAAACCCGCCGTGTGCGTGGATCGACTTCACCGTCTGGCCCACTGCGCGAACGTCGAGGACTTCTCCGCTGCGCACCGCGCCAGGAGGCGTAGGTGCCTCGCCATACGCGACCACCGTCCCTCCGCCTCGGCCGTTGCTCTCGACTTCGGCCATGCGGACGGTCGTGGTCCCGATGTCCAGACCAATACGCCGTTGCGCCACTTTCGCACCTTTCCTTCAGTACGTTACTTATCGGCTCAACCCCGCGAGAGTTGAGAACTAGGTCACCAATAGTCCGAGGTAGGCGGAAGCGATCTGTTGCCCCGCCAGCAGGCCGAGCCAGGCGCCGATGATCAGACCGGGGCCATAGGCGATGCGCACGCCGCGAAATGCGCGTGCGCGTGCGATCGCCCCTGCGGCGAACACCGCCGCGACGAAGGGCCCGAGAATTCCGCCGACCGCCAGCGCCCCCCAGCCCAGGAAGCCGAGCGGAAGACCGAGCAGCAGTGCCGTCTTGACGTCACCGAAGCCGAGCCCGCCCGGATACACCCACCACATGACCAGGTAGAACCCCCCGAGCAGCGCCGCTCCGGCGCACGCGATCAGGAGCCGGCTCGGTTCGCCGGTCACGACGACCTCTGTGACGAGCGCGGCCGCGATCACGCCGAGCGACGGGAGCACCAGCGCGTCGGGGAGGCGGAAGTGCCGCAGGTCGATGACGACGAGGGCAACGCTGACCATCGCGAGGTAGCAGAGCCCGACGGCCAGCGCGGAGACACCATGAACCCAGACGACTGCCGAGAAGAGCAGGGCCGTCACGAGCTCCACCGCCGGATAGGTCGCGGGGATTCTCCACCCGCATGCGCGGCATCGACCGCGCAGCACCACCCAACTCAGCACCGGGATGTTGTCGAACCACCGGATCTCCCGCCCGCAGGAGGGGCACCGGCTCGAGCCCGTCACCCACTGCTCACCGAGCGGAATTCGGGCAATCCATACGTTGGCGAACGAGCCGCACAGCAGGCCGACGAGGCCCGCTACCACGATCGGGAGCACGTGGCGCTAGTCCTCCTGCTTCGCCAGCAGTTCGACGATGAAGCCGTTGTCGGTCTGTGCTGCGGTGACGAGCGACACGCCCGGGACGCCGACGTTCGTGTAGATCAGCGAGCGGCCGGAGGTAAACTTGACGGTTCCGCCGTAGATCTGACCGACGATGTCAGAACTCGACCTCACCTCAACCTCATTCGGGGAGTACCAGAATGTGGAGATCGCAGGGTCGACGGTGATAGCGGTGCTGGACTCGATGTCACCCGCCGAATAGCCGCCAGTGGGCTGCGGGACGATAGCCCAGAACGAGTGCGGCTCGCCGTCGCCCGACACGATCGTGAGGTTGCCGGTCGAGTGGAAGTCCTGCATGAAGAGAGCGGTGTCCGCGTACAGCTCGAGGGTGTTCCCGTTGTTGAACTTCACGTTGTCGCATTCGCGAAGGTCGTAGACGGTCGGCACGGAGGGGAACTCGATCGAGTTCCCGTTGGCGATCCACCCGTGGTACTGGCAGTTCGAGACGGGACCGCTGCGCCACGTCTCATTCGATGCGATGCTCCACTGATCCAGGAGCATGTCGTAGAGGTCCTCGTCGTCCTGCTCCACGAAGCCCATCGCCTGCCAGTCGAGGAAGTCGTACTCGATGTAGGGAATGCCTACGGGCTCGATGTCCGTGATGGCATCCGCGCCGACGTTGTACTGCTGAGGCCCGCCGGAGTACACGATCTTGGAGTTCGCCATGTCGAGGCTTCCCCCCACCGTCACATCGCCTCCGAAGTACAGGTGGTTCCTGCCCTCCAGGTCTCCGGACCTGACAGTCACGTCGCCTCCGGCCGAGCCTGTCGAAGAGTTCGAGCCGCTCAGATAGAAGTCGTACTCGACCCAGATGTCACCGGTGACCGAGCAGTCGGAGTCGAAGTCCAACGACCCGTCGGGCATGATCAGAGATCCCGTGAGGTAGGAGCCAGATCCGCAGTCCCAGTGGCCCTCGTCGATCCAGACATCGGCGTTCTCCGAGCTGAGCTGAGGCGCGATGTCCATGCCCGACGCGAGGACGAGGTCCGCGGACGAGTACAAGGCGGCGTCGTTGGAGACCGATGTGCGGGGCGTCAGTGCGAGCTGCGCCACCAGTGTGCGCTCGGGGTCGAGGCCCGTGAAGTCACGGGTAGCCGTGGCCGTGGCGGTCACGACCGCGCTTGCCGGCGTGCCGTCGAGGGCGCCCGCGGTGCACCCCACGACGTTGCCGGCGTCGTCCTTGTACTCGATTGACACCGTGACGACGGTCTCGTCCGCTCCATCGGAGTACGTCGCGGGGCTGAAGCTCGGCGCGTCGCACGGCGAGGCGATCTCGAGCTCCGCCATGGTCGCGTCGAGAGCCGCCTCCGCTGCATGCACTTCGATCGTCCGGGTGCGGTCGCGTCCCGAATCCTGCGCCACCATGATGGACATCGTGACCACCACGAGGGCGATCGTCGTGCCCAGGATCGCCATGCCGAGTACTGTGACGAGCGCGATGCCTGCGTCATCACGGGTGTCGTGCCTGATCATGAGCGCTTCACTCCCTAGGGGGTCGGGATCGACGAGCAGTTGTCGGAAGAATATCCGAATACCGTATTGCGCCCGGTCACGACGGTCGTCAGCGTCATCGGCTTCGCGTCCTCATCTGCAAGCGGGTCCGACAGCCTGAGCGTGATCCGAATGTTCTGGGCGGCCGTGCCGCTGGGCAGCGTGGAGTCAATCCAGAACGGCGGCCACGTCGACTGATCGTCGGGGTCCAGGGCCCCGACGGGAGCGACGACGTTGGAGGCGACGATGGACCATGCGGTCGCGGAGCCCGGGTTGCCCGCCTCCCATGACCTGTACTGCAGGTCGCCGAAGTCTGATCCGTCCGAGAACAGGACGCGCCACTGCACGCACCGATCGTCGCCGTCTGCCTGCGTGTAGACGCGCAGGGAGTAGTTGGGCGGCACGCCTGCCTCGTCGTAGCCGTCCAGCGCGGGGTCGAGGATGAGGTTTCCCGATCTGATCTGGCGGTCGATCTGCGAGATGCCCAGCCGGGCGTTCTCGACGGCCTGAGTCCTGGCGAGGGTGTCCCGAGCCTGGTTCGTCATCGTCACGAAGACCGAGAGCACCGCAGCCATGATGACGCCGAACACCGCCATGGACACGAGCATCTCCACGAGCGTGAAGCCGCCGTCGCCACGGTCGAGCCTGCGTCGCGTCACACTACGCATCAGTCGGCTCCTTGTACGAGGCGGAGGAGGTGCCTCCGGCGATCACTGTCGTCACGGTGAGCTCGAAGGGATCGATCGATCCATTGTCGGGAGTGATGAGGTAGGTGACGTCGATCTGAATGAGCCCGTTCGTGGCGGTCACGTCGCACGACTCGTCTGTGCAGTCGGGATCCGAGCCCGCGACGGTGACCTGACCCGGGAGAATGGAGATGGTTCCGTCGACGACCTCCACGGTCGCCCGCGAGTTGGTCCAGGTCGCGCTGCCGATGGTGTGGGTGTCGGACGAGTAGGTGGACAGGTTCGCCGTCGAGTATCCCGCCCCATTCCAGAACTGGATCGTGGCGGTGCGCGAGAGCGTCGGCGTCGAGGCAGGCTGCTGATAGCCGCGGTCGACCATGCCCACCTCCGTGTAGTTGGACACTGTCACGAGGCCGTCGGGCGCGGCACCGCCGTCCCAGGTGTCGCCGATCACAGCCCCGATGCTGACATCGCCGAGCGTGCCGTTGAACCCCGCAGAGACGCAGCCCGACCCGCCAAGGAGCTGGCAGCCGGAATCGCCATTGCCCGCCGTCGCCTCCACGAATCGGCCTGCGAAGGTGTTCGACACGGACGAGCCGCTCTCTTGACGCACCCTGCTCAGACGGATCATCTCGCCGCCGAACTCCATGAGCACGAAGGCCCCGTACGACGACGCATCGTCCAACTGCGCGGATGCACAGGGCTGGCCCGCCGGCACCTGCGCCGCGCCGACGCCGACATCGCAGGCGTCCGTGGTCGAGGCATCGAGCACACCATCGCGGCTGTCGTCCGAGCGCGCTTCGAGCTCGACGCCTCCCCAGAACGAGTTGAAGTCCTCCGATGTGTTGGACCCTGAGGTGTAGATGTCGGTCGGATTGGCAGGTGCGGCATCGGTTGAGACCGTGTCATTCGACGCGCGGAGAGAGTAGTTCTCGAATCCCTCCTCCCAGCCTTCTACGGTCGGCTGGGTGCTGCTGTCGTCGTCGTCCCACACGATTCCGCCGTACTGCGCATTGGCGTCAATGTCCGTGAACTGCAGGCTCGAGATGCGCGACGACGTCGACGCGGTCGACACGGTGAAGGTGTAGAAGGACGAGCCGGGAACCACGGGCACCGGGTCCTGGTCTCCGCCCACGCTCGAATCGACGTACTCAGCCGCCGAGACGGTGGTCGAGACGGTAGCGCTCTGTGCGGAACCGTAGAACGACGCCTGACACGACGCGAGGAAGGGGGCGTTGTTGAGGTCTCCGCATCCGCCCGAGGGGGCGTAGGCCGTCGACCACAGCACCGTCTGATCGACGTCGCCGTCCTCGCGGGAGGTCCACTCCACGACCACGGCGAGCCCGACGGCGTCGTCCAGCCCCGTGAGGTCCTCCGTCACGTACGCGTACACGGTGTACTGACGTCCCGAGCCCGCCGGGTCCTCCTCCACGTGCGCGTGGGAGCCTGTCTCGTCGAACAGCGGGGGCCACGGGCTGTCGAGGTCCTGATCTGCAGACCCGGCCGCCGCGACCTCAAGGGCGACGGTGACCCCGTCCACGGTGAGCACGTCGCTGCCCACGTGCGAATCTCCGCCCGAAGCAGCGAGGTAGTTGGACGCCATTCCTCGCTTGAGCACGTTCCACGGCACCGCCCTCAGCTGCTCCATGGCCTCGTTGGCGAAGGTCGTCGCCTGCTGCCGCGCATTGGCCTCCGCCACCGTCGTAAGGGCGCGCGCCTGGATCGTGATGATCGACAGGAGCACGATGGCAAGAACGAGCATCGCGACAATCAACTCGATCAGGGTGAATCCCTCATCGTGCGTCCGTCGGCGCATGGTCTGCTCCTTGCCTGTCGCCGGAATCTGTGCGGGGTGCGCATGCCACCGGTGCGTGGGCCCCCGCAGAACGGGAGCCCACGCACCGACGTGGTGGTGCGAGACCTAGGAGGACGGCACCGCCTCGCCGCAGGCGCCGGCAGCAAGGCCGCCCTGCGCCGAGTACTCGTAGCCAGTAGAGGCCGCAACGTCACCCTCGAGGTTGTAGACCCAGACGCACCAGTCGGTCGCGGTCGAGCCGGTGTCGCCACCGAGCTCGACGTTGTTCGAGCGGTTGCCGACGTTCTCGCCCGCAATGGTGTAGGTGTCGGTGCCCTCAGCGATGGTGGGCATCGCGGTGCCGTCGACCCACCACGTCGCCACCTCCTTACCGAGCGTCGAGACGTCGGCCTTGGCCGCCGAGTCCTCCGCCTTCGCGCGCTGCGAGAGGAAGATCGGAACGGCGATCGCGGCGAGGATGCCGATGATGATCATGACCACGAGGAGCTCGATCAGCGTGAAGCCGCCGTCGCGCTCGTTCATGGCCTTGTGGATGCGTGCCATCATGACACTGTCCTTTCCTTATGCATGGATGCTGGAATGTGCCGACGGGGGTCGGCACCTTCGGCGGAGCGCTGGGGGGCCACGCCAAAGACTGTGGAGCGGGTTGCGGGCGGCATCACTGCACCACCGAGAACACGCTGAAGATGGGCATGTACAGACCGATGACCATGAAGCCGATGATCCCGCCGAGCACGGCGATCATGATCGGCTCGATCAGCGAGGTCAGTGCCTCGGTCGTCGCCTCCACCTCGTCGTCGTAGAAGTCCGCCACCTTGTCGAGCATGGCGTCGACCTCTCCGGTGTCCTCACCCACTGCGATCATCTGCACCACCATCGGCGGGAAGATCGGGTGCTGCGACAAGGGCCTGGCGATCGAGTTTCCGGTACGGACGGAGTCCCTCACCTCGGCGACGGCGTTCTCGATGACGATGTTGCCGCTCGCCTTGCCCACGATGTCGAGGGATTGGAGGATCGGCACACCGGCCCTGGTGAGAGAGGCGAGGTTGCGTGAGAAGCGCGCGAGCGCGATCTTGCGAATGAGCTGACCGAAGACGGGGAGCTTGAGGAAGAGCGGCTCGACTCGCTGACGGAAGGCCAGCTTCTGGCGGTTGCGCTGCCACAGGACGGCGCCGATCACCAACAGGATGATCCCGGGAATCGCGGTCCACTTGAGCAGGTCGGACATCACCACGAGGACCTTCGTGAGGAACGGCAGCTCGCCGCCGAGGCTGGCGAACATGTCCTCGAACACCGGCACGATGAAGAGCAGCATGCCGGCCACCGCAAGAATCGCGACGACGAACACGACAGCGGGGTAGGTCATCGCCGAGACGATCTTCGCCCGGAGCTTCACCTCGCTCTCGAAGTTCTCAGCCACCGACGAGAGCACGTCGTCGAGGAAGCCGCCGACCTCACCGGCGCGCACCATGTTGACCATCAGCGGCGGGAAGACGTCAGGGTGACGGCCCAGCGCGCCCGAGAGCGACACGCCGCGCTCGACGTCTGCCCGCACCTCGCCGAGAATCTTACTCAGCGCCGCGTTCTCTGTCTGGTCAGAGAGGATCGACAGGGCCCGCAGCAGCGACAGCCCGGCGGCCACCATCGTCGCCAGCTGGCGCGACATCACCGCCACGTCCTTCAGGCCGATGCGGTTGGTGAGACCGGGGATCTCGATGTCCTTCTGGAGACCGGTGGTGCTGACCTCGGTGATCTCCAGGGTCGCCAGGCCCATGTCGCGCAAGCGGTTGGCGACTGCTGCCTCTGAGGGCGCCTCGATGGTGCCTCGCTGGACGTGGCCCTGCGCGTCTCGGACCGAGTAGTCGAAACGCTTGGTTGCGCCCGCCATCGCTACATCACCGCCGTTCGATTGACGAGCCTGTTGAGCTCCTCCATCGAGTGGCACGAGCGCGCTGCGGTGTCATACGTGATCTGGCCCGCCCGCACGAGATCCGCGAGGTGCTGGTCCATGGTCTGCATTCCCTGTCGCAGGCCCGCCTGCAGCGCCGAGTAGATCTGGTAGGTCTTGCCGTCGCGGATGAGGTTGCGAATCGCGGGCGTCGCGAAGAGGACCTCGGCGGCAGCCACACGTCCTCGCCCGTCCGCGCGCCGGCACAGAGTCTGCGACACGACACCCTGGAGCGCCGTCGCGAGCTGCGTCCGCACCTGCGCCTGCTGCTCTGCGGGGAAGACGTCGATGATGCGGTCGATGGTCTGGGCTGCGTCCTGGGTGTGGAGCGTCGCGAGGACCAGGTGGCCGGTCTCCGCAGCGGTGAGCGCGATCTGGATCGTCTCGAGGTCCCGGAGCTCACCGATGAGGATGACATCCGGGTCCTGGCGCAGCACGTGCCGCAGGGCGTTGGCGAAGGACTTGGTGTCGGTTCCCACCTCGCGCTGGTTCACGACCGAGGCACGGTGCCGGTGCAGGAACTCAATGGGGTCCTCGATGGTCATGATGTGACCCGAGCGCTGACGGTTGATGACGTCGATCAGCGCCGCCAGAGTCGTCGACTTGCCAGAGCCCGTGGGCCCGGTCACCAGCACGAGTCCTCGCGGCAGCTGAGCGAAACGGGAGACCGACGCCGGCATATTGAGGGCTTCGAGGCTCACGATCTCGAAGGGGATCATGCGGAAGGCGGCACCGATCGCGTCCCTCTGGCGGTACACATTGACGCGGAACCGGGCTTCGCCGGGCAGGGCGTAGCTGAGGTCGAGTTCGAGCGTCTCCTCGAAGCGCTCGGCCTGCTGAACCGTCAGGATGCGCATCAGAGCGCGCTGCAGTGCGTCAGGTGTGAGACGGTCGAAACCCTCGAGGGGAGCCAGCTCTCCATGCACACGCATCATCGGCGGCGCGCCCGACGTCAGGTGCAGATCCGAGGCACCGGCAGCGAGCATGGCCCGCAGCGCCTCCTTGATGTCGAGGTCGCCTTCGCCGACGGCGGCCACCGCGGACTGGCGGGCGGAGAGGCGCGGCTGAGCGACGGGCGGCGCCGCCGCAGCGGCACCGGGTGCGCTTCTCGGGCTCCCGTAGTCCATCGCAACCTCGTCCTCGTCCAGAGCGATCATCCTCGCACGTTGCGGGGTGCTCTTCGCACCAAGTACATCGGCACGACTCGCGCGGACTTAAGCCGCTTAGTGACGAATGTCGCGCATCGAGCGGTTCGGGCTACTTGACGACTCGAAGGAGCTCTTCGATCGAGGTCAGGCCTTCCTGTACCTTGGCCCAGCCGTCGGCCATCAGCGTCTCCAAGCCACCGTCGCGTGCAGTGCGGGCAATCTCGGCCGAAGACGACCGACCGACAGCGAGCCGCTCGATGTCCTCGTTGACGGGCATGACCTCATGCAGGGCGAGCCGCCCGCGGTATCCCGTGTGCGAGCAGCGCGCACAGCCCACGGGCCGGAAGAGCTCGAGCCCCTCAGCGATACCGAACTCGGCGAAGCGCTCCATCTCCGCTCTCGTCGCAGCGTACTGCTCCCGGCAGTGCGTGCAGAGCCGACGCGCGAGTCGCTGTGCGACCACGCAGTCGAGCGCGGATCCGACCAGGAATGGCTCGATCTCCATCTCGATGAGGCGTGTCACCGCGGAAGGCGCGTCGTTGGTGTGGAGCGTTGACAGCACGAGGTGGCCGGTGAGGGCGGCCTCGATCGCGATCTGCGCGGTCTCGCTGTCGCGGATCTCACCGACGAGCACCACGTCTGGGTCGGCGCGGAGGATCGATCGCAGCGCCGCGGCGAAGGTGAGGCCCGCCTTGGGGTTCACCTGCACCTGGTTGATTCCGGGGATCCGGTACTCGACGGGGTCCTCGACGGTGATCACGTTGATCTCCGGCCGAGCGATCTGATTGAGCGTCGCGTAGAGGGTGGTCGACTTTCCGGAGCCGGTGGGGCCGGTGACGAGGATCATGCCGTAGGGCTTGCTGTACGACGACGCGTAGATATCGGCATTGCGCTCGCGCAGGCCCAGGTCCTCGAGCGCGAGCTGCGCGGTGGAGTTGTCGAGAATGCGCAAGACGATCTTCTCTCCCCACACTGTCGGCAGAGTCGCGACGCGCAGATCGACCTTCTTCCCCTGGTGGTTCACCGACATGCGCCCGTCCTGCGGCTTGCGGCGCTCCGCGATGTCGATGTCGCTGAGGATCTTGATGCGCGAGATCACGGAGTTCTGCGTCGCCTTGGGGGCCCTCTGCATCTCGTGAAGCACACCGTCGATGCGGTACCGGATGACGACATCCTTCTCGGCAGGCTCGATGTGGATGTCGGAGGCACGGTCCTGGATGGCCTGCGTGACGAGGAGGTTGACGAAGCGAACGATCGGCGCCTCGTCCTCAATGACGTCGCCGATCTTGTCCAGATCGACCGTCTCCTCCTCGCCGAGCTCGCCCTGCAGATCCTGCAGTTCGGCGTCGGAGCGGCAGTACCGGTCGATCGCCGCCATCACGTCGTCGTGCGTGGCGACGACTGGCGTGACCTTCATGCCCGTAAACGCCCTCAGATCGTCGACGGCGACCACGTTGCCGGGATTCGACATGGCCACCTTGAGGTTCTCGCCGTCGAAGGCAATGGGCAGGGCGCCGTGGCGGCGGGCGATCGTGTCCGGCACCAGCGCCACCGCGGCGCGGTCCACCGGGAAGTCGGTCAGCTCGACGAAGTCGAGATCCACCTGGCTTGCGAGCGCACGCACCAGTTGCGTCTCCGTCACCATTCCAAGCTCGACGAGGGTGCGTCCCAGTGAGTCGCCTCGCTCACGCTGAACGTCGAGAGCCTCCGCGAGGTCAGTCTCGGTCAGTGCGCCATCCTCGACGAGGATTACTCCCAGATGCTTCACGGCACTCCCTGGCTGCTCTCTACTCGCTACTGTCGCCGCTGCTCGCGGACGGACGCGATCGGTCCTCCCCGCGGGCGACGAGAGCACGCAACAACGCGTCCTCCATGTCCTGTATCGGCGCATTGCGGTCCGTCATGAGCCGCACCTGCTCGCACGCCTGGTGCAGCAGCATGCGCTCGCCGCCCACGCGCACGCCGCCATGAGCCTCCCACGAGGAGCCCAGGGGGGTCACCAAGGGCTCGTAGACGGCGTCGAGCAGCACGCCGGTCACGTCGCTGATGCTCTCCCCCAGCGCCGCCCCCGCGTCGGCCGGGACCGTGGACACCACGGCATCGGCCTGGGTGAGCAGCGCGGGCGCGTCCTCGAACGTCACGAAGCGGATGTCGAGCCCCATCGCCGTCGCGGCGCGCAGCAGCCCGCCGGCGCGCCCACGCGAGCGCACGGCCACCGCGATCCGTCTGGCGCCGAGCTCTCCCAGGGCAGCCACCGCGGCTGTCGCCGTCGCTCCCCCGCCCAGCACCATCGGCGCCTGCGGAACCTCGACGCCGGCCTCGGACAGCGCCAGGCGCACGCCCGCGACGTCGGTGTTCGCGCCGACGATCTGGCGACCGCCGGCCACCGGCTGCAGCAGCAGGGTGTTCGCGACGCCCAGCAGCTTCGCCATTGGCTCGACGAACTCCGCCAGCGCCCGCGCATCGGCCTTGTGCGGCATGGTGACGCTGAGGCCCGCCCACTCGGGGCCGAGCCCCGCCACGAAGGACGCCAGGCCGCCGGGCTCGACGTCGATCGCGTCGTACGACCAGTCCAGCCCCAGCGCGTCATACGCGGCGTGGTGCAGCGCCGGCGACAGGCTGTGGGCGACGGGATGGCCCACCACCCCTGCCCGGCGCGTCGAGGCCATCGTCAGCTGTTCTCCGCCAGCCACGCCTGGTACTCGGCCACGTTCTGCTCGTGCTCCTCATTGGTCACGGCGTACTTGGTCTCGCCCGTGTCGGGGTTCACCGTCACCCAGAACAGGTAGTCGGTGGCCGTCGGATTGACCGCCGCCACGATCGATGCCTGTCCCGGCGCCGCGATAGGCGTGGGCGGCAGCCCATTGTTCAGTCGCAGGTTGTACGGCGAGTCGATGTTGAGCTCCTCGGCCGTCAGCTCGAGGTTGTCGTTGCGCACCACGTACTGGATCGATGCGTCGATCTGCAGCGGCATCGGGACGTCGAGGCGGTTGTAGATGACGCCGGCAATGATCGGGCGGTCCTCGTCCAGGCGCGCCTCGCGCTCGACGAGCGACGCGACCGTGAGGATCTCCTGCCAGTCGTCCTCCGCCACGTTGTTGGCGGTGAGGATCTCGACGGTCCTGTCGACCATCGTGTGGAGGATGTCCTCGATCGTCGCGTCAGGGTCGAACGTGTAGGTGTCGGGGAACAGCCAGCCCTCGGGGTTGCCGCCCGCCTGGGCGGGCAGACCGTAGGAGTCGCCTGCGTTCTCGGCGACGTCCGCGATCTGCTCCTCGGTGTAGTCCGTGACGTTCGCGATGCGCGCGTAGATCGCCGAGGCGTACAGGCCCTCGGGGATCGTGTAGCGCACGACGCGCCGGTAGCTCGAGTCCAGCAGCGCCTCGACGGCGTACTCCGCCTTCATCTGGCGCGGCAGCGTGTACCAGCCGGGCTGGATGCTCTGCGAGTCGGGATTCAGCGCGAGGGCTTCCAGCATGGCCTCCTCGGACGCCACCACATCGGCCGCGTACAGCGTCGCCGCGATGTCGGCGCCGGTGGAGCCCTCGTCGATGACGATCTCGACGGCGCCCGTGCCGGCGCCCTCGTAGTCCTCGGCAGCGGTCTCCTCGGGCTGCAGCGACAGCACGAACGAGTAGGACGCGTTGGCCATGAACGCCAGGGCGATGAGCGCCACGGCGCTGACGACCACGAGCCGGATGCGGCGGTGGTTGCGGCGGTGCTCGCGCTGCTCCGCCCGCAGGTTCAGCGTCGTCGTCGTCGCCGGGTCGGCGTCAAACAGGTCAGGCATGGGTCCCTTTCGGCCTCACGATGTCCGTCATATTCTCCACGGTGCCGGCCCGCACCATCTCCAGTGCGCCCTCGAGGATCACCACGGCCGCGGCCTGGTCGATCAACGAGCGCTGGTCGCGCGCCGAGCGGCCCGCCTGGTGCATCGCGGCCGATGCGGACACGGTCGAGCGCCGCTCGTCCACCAAACGTACGGTCGCCGGCGTCCGTTCCGCGAGCAGGGCGGCGAAGCGTCGCGCCTTGGCGGCGCTCTCGCCCTCTCCCCCGCCCATGTGGCGCGGAAGGCCCACGTACACGGTCTCCGACTCGCGCTCCGCGGCGATCTCCGCCACGCGCACGGCCGCGGCACGACCCGCCTTCACCGTCTCCACGGGGAAGGCCATCACGCCGGCCGCATCGGTCGCCGCGACGCCGATGCGCACGGTCCCGACGTCGACGCCGAGCGCCCTACCCGTCATGACGGGCCACGGCGGCCGTCACCGCATCGATCGCCGCGGGGATCGCCGCGGCGTCCTGACCGCCGCCCTGGGCGAGGTCGGGCTTGCCGCCGCCACCGCCGCCCAGCACCGAGGTCGCCTCCTTGACGAGCGCGCCGGCCTTGAGGCCCAGTCCCCTGGCGGCCTCGTTGGTGGCGACCGCCACCACGGGACGACCGCCAGCGACGCCGAACAGCGCGACGACGCTCGGACGGTCCTCGCCCAGGCGCGCCCGTACATCGGTCACCGCGGCGCGCAGGCCGTCGGCGTCCTCGGCCGCGGCGAGCTCGCTCGCGACGACCGACACGCCTGCGACGTCCACCGCGGAGTCCGCGAGACCCGCTGCGGCGCCGAGCAGCTCTTTCTGGCGGAACTGTGCGAGCTCCTTCTCGGTCGCGGACAGGCGCTCGACGAGCTTCTCGACGCGTCCGCGCAGCTCGCCGGGCTGCACCTTGAGCGACTGCGAGAGCTCGTGCACGATTGCGCGCTCGGCCGCGAGGTTGCCGAACGCATCGGCGCCCACGAGGGCCTCGACGCGGCGGGCACCGGAGCCCACCGAGCCCTCGGACGTGATCGTGAGCAGGCCCACCTCGGATGACGAGCCCACGTGGGTGCCGGCGCACAGCTCACGCGAGAACGGGCCGCCGATCTCGACCACGCGCACACGGTCGCCGTACTTCTCGCCGAACAGCGCCATGGCGCCCAGCGCCTTGGCCTCGTCGAGCTTCATGATGCGGGTGGAGACCTCGTGGTCGTCGCGGATCGCGCGGTTGGCGATCTCCTCGACCTCTGCGCGGGCCGCCTCGGAGACTCCGGAGGTCCACGAGAAGTCCAGGCGCATGTAGCCGGGGCGGTTGTACGAGCCCGCCTGGTTCGCGTCCGTGCCGAGCACCTGGTGCAGCGCGGCGTGCACGAGGTGGGTCGCGGAGTGCGCCCGCGAGGCCTCGCGGCGGTACAGCGAGTCGACCTCGGCGTTGACGGGGTCGCCCACGGCGAGCGAGCCCTCGGCGATCGTCACGGTGTGCACGATCAGGCCGGGGACGGGGCGCTGGACGTCGACGACGTCGGCGGTGGCCGAGCCGCCGCGGATAACGCCGGAGTCGGAGTCCTGGCCGCCGGACTCGGGGTAGAACGGCGTCTCGTCGAGGATGACCTCGACCGTCTCGCCCTCGTGCGCGACGAGCACGCCGAGGCCGTCCTTGATGAGCGCGCGCACCGTCGTGGCAGCCTGCAGCTCGTCGTAGCCCAGGAACGAGGTCTCGCCCTTGGCCGCCTGCTCCTGGTACACCTGCGGGTCAGCGTGGCCGCCCTTCTTGGCCTTCGAGTCGGCCCTGGCGCGCTCGCGCTGCTCGTTCATCAGCGAGCGGAACGCCGTCTCGTCGACGCCCAGGCCCTGCTCTGACGCCATCTCGAGCGTGAGGTCGATCGGGAAGCCGTAGGTGTCGTGTAGCTGGAACGCGTCGGTGCCGGACAGCACGGTTCCGCCCGCGGTCTTGGTCTTCGCGACGGCGGAGTCCAGGATCGTCGTGCCCTTGGTGAGGGTGCGCATGAATGCGTCCTCCTCCGCGTACGCGATCTCGCTGATCCTGGCGAAGTCCGTCTCGAGCTGCGGGTAGGACGCCTTCATCGCGTCCTTCGACACGGGCAGCAGGCCGGGAAGCGACATGTCCTCGACGCCGAGCAGCCGCATCGCGCGCACGGAGCGGCGCAGCAGGCGGCGCAGCACGTAGCCGCGCCCCTCGTTGCCGGGCTTCACCCCGTCGCCGATGAGCATGAGGGATGAGCGCACGTGGTCCGCGATGACGCGCATCCGCACGTCCGCCTGGTGGTCGTCGCCGTAGGCGCGGCCGGTGAGCTGCTGGACGGCGCCGATGACCGGGAACACCTCGTCGGTCTCGTAGAAGTTGGCGACGCCCTGCTTGAGGAAGCCGATGCGCTCCAGGCCCGCTCCGGTGTCGATCGCCTTCTGGTCGAGCTCGCGGATCAGCGGGTAGTCCTTGCCGTCGCCCGGGCCGCGCAGGAACTGGTCGAACACCAGGTTCCAGATCTCGAGGTAGCGATCGCCGCCGGGGTCGACCGTGCCGCCGACAGCCTCGGGGCCGTAGTCGGGGCCCCGGTCGTAGTGCCACTCGGCGCAGGGGCCGGCGGGTCCGGGCTGGCCGGTGTCCCAGAAGATCTCCTCGCGGGTGAGCTTCACGATCTGGTCGGGGTTCACGCCCACGTTGACCAGGGAGGAGTACGCCTCCTCGTCCTCGTTCCAGATCGTCACCCAGAACCGCTCGGGCTCGAAGCCGTAGCCGCCCTTGTCCTCAGGCGTCGTCAGCAGCTCCCACGCGAAGTTGATCGCGCCTTCCTTGAAGTAGTCGCCGAACGAGAAGTTGCCGAGCATCTGGAAGAACGTGCCGTGACGCGTGGTCTGGCCCACCTCCTCGATGTCCTTGGTCCTGATGCACTTCTGGACCGAGGCGATGCGGGGGTACGGGGACTGCTCGGTGCCCAGGATGTAGGGGATGAAGGGCACCATGCCGGCGACGGTGAACAGGAGCGACGGGTCCGGGGACACCAGCGGCACGCTCGGTGCGATGTGGTGGTCCTGGGACGCGAAGTAGTCCGTCCATCGTCGGGAAATCTCGGCGATCTGCATGGGTGCTTCTCTCCCCTACTCGGTGCGTTCTCGCGCGGGCGCGCGCCCCACCTGGCGGGTGCGGGCACATATGCGGTCAAGGGTACTGGCCGTAGGCGGCCGGAGATGCGAAAACGGGGCCGGTCCCACCGTTGAGGTGGTCCCGGCCCCGTCTCCAGAGCGTCTGCTCGCGTGCCTTAGCGCGCGTAGTACTCGACGACGAGCTGCACGTCGCAGGTCACGGGGACCTCGGCGCGCTTGGGGCGGCGCGTGAGCGTCGCGGTCAGCTTCTCGAGCTGGACGTCGAGGTAGGCCGGGACCTCGGGGAGCACGTCGCGGTGCGCACCGGCGGCAGCGGCCATGTAGGGCTCCATCGTGACGGCCTTGGGCTTGACCTGGATGGTCTGGCCCTCGGAGACACGGAAGGAGGGGCGGTCGACGATCTTGCCGTCCACGAGGATGTGGCGGTGGAGGACGGCCTGGCGGGCCTGCAGGATCGTGCGGGCGAAGCCGGCGCGGAGCACGAGCGCGTCGAGACGCATCTCGAGCAGCTCGACCATCGCCTCACCGGTCAGGCCGGACTCCTTCTTGGCCTCGGTGTAGGTCGAGAGCATCTGCTTCTCGCGCAGGCCGTACTGCGCGCGAAGACGCTGCTTCTCGCGCAGGCGGACGGCGTAGTCGCTCTCCTTGCGGCGCGCGGTGCGGCCGTGCTCACCCGGCGGGTAGGGGCGCTTCTCGAAGTGCTTGACGGCCTTCGGGGTCAGCGCGATGCCAAGGGCGCGCGACAGGCGGACCTGGCGGCGGGCCTTCTGAACTGAAGTCAATGTGTTTCCTTAAACGTTGCCGTGTTCTCGCGGCGCGCGTCAGCGCACCGGAATATTCATGAGAGTTCGCGGCGACAGCAGCCAACCGTCCGCGAGGGCTGAACAAGTGTAGCAGGGCTACTGCTCGCGGCCCAGCATCCTGCGGATCGCGTCGGATCGCTCCTCGAGCGTGCGCTCGAAGCCGCGTCCCGAGGCCTCGTAGTAGCGCGACCCGCGCAGCGCCTCGGGCAGGTACTCCTGCCGAGCGACGCCGTGCGGCTCGTCGTGGGAGTACACGTAGCCGTCCCCGTGGCCGATGTCGGACGCACCCGGGTAGTGGGCGTCCCGCAGGTGGGTGGGAACCGTGCCCGCCCTGCCCGCGCGGATGTCGGCGATCGCCGCGTCGATCGCCTTGTAGGCGCGGTTCGACTTGGGCGCCAGTGCCAGATAGGCCGTCGCCTCGGCCAAGGGGATGCGTCCCTCCGGCATGCCGATGAAGCTCACCGCGTCGGCGGCGGCCTGCGCGACGACCAGGCCCTGGGGATCGGCCAGGCCGATGTCCTCGGCCGCGAGGATCACCAGTCGCCTAGCGATGAAGCGCGGGTCCTCCCCCGCCACCACCATGCGCGCGAGGTAGTGCAGCGCGGCGTCGACGTCGGATCCGCGCACGGACTTGATGAACGCCGAGATGACGTCGTAGTGCTGATCGCCGCCCTTGTCGTAGGCCACGAGGGCCGAGTCCATCGACTCCTCGACCAGCGCCGCGGTGATGGTGCCGCCCTCCCCCGCCGCCGCGGCCACGGCTTCGAGCAGGGTGAGCGACTTGCGCGCGTCCGAGCCGGCCACCCGCACGATGTGGTCGCGCGCGTCCACGTCGAGCGTGACCCTGCCGCTCAGCCCGCGCTCGTCTGCGACGGCCCTGTCGACCAGGCCGGCGATGGCCGCATCTGTGAGCGGCTTGAGCGTGAGCAGCAGCGAGCGGGACAGGAGCGGTCCCACGACGGAGAACGACGGGTTCTCCGTCGTCGCGCCGATCAGCGTCACCCACCGGTTCTCGACGGCGGGCAGCAGGGCGTCCTGCTGGCTCTTGGTGAAGCGGTGGATCTCGTCGACGAACAGCACCGTCTCGCGCGAGCCCGCGGCGATGGCGCGCTTGGAGGCGTCGACGACCTGGCGCACGTCCTTGACGCCAGCGGTCACTGCTGACAGCTCGACGAAGGGGCGAGACCCTGCGACGAGGTAGGCCAGCGTGGTCTTGCCCGTCCCGGGAGGGCCCCACAGCACGATCGACGTCGCCGCGGCGCCCGGCTCCACGAGCCTGCGCAGCGGCGCGCCGGCGGTCAGGAGGTGGTCCTGGCCTACGACCTCGTCGAGCGTGCGGGGCCGCATGCGGACGGCGAGCGGGGCATCGGCCCGAGGCTCGGGCGTGCCTGTCGCCGTCGTGGCCGACGCGTCGAAGAGATCCACGCGCTCCAGCCTAGGACGCGGGGCTGACCTCCTCGGACTCCTCGTTCTCGGGGACGAAGTCCACGCCGGTCTCGGCGCGCTGCTCATCGCTGATCGGCGCGGGGGCCTGCGTGAGCGGGTCGTAGCCGCCTCCCGACTTCGGGAACGCGATGACGTCGCGAATCGAGTCGTAGCCGCCCAGCAGCATGACGACGCGGTCCCAGCCCAGCGCGATGCCGCCGTGCGGAGGCGCGCCGAACTTGAAGGCGTCGAGTAGGAAGCCGAACTTCTCCTGCGCCTCCTCCTCGCCGATGCCCATCATCTGGAACACGCGCTCCTGGACGTCGCGCTGGTGGATACGGATCGAGCCGCCGCCGATCTCGTTGCCGTTGCACACGATGTCGTACGCGTACGCGAGGGCCGCGCCCGGGTCGTCCTCGAAGCGGTCGATCCACTCCGGCTTGGGGGACGTGAAGGCGTGGTGCACGGCGGTCCACTCGGAGTGGCCGGTGGCGACGTCGTCGTCGTCCGCGACGACCTTCTTGAACAGCGGCGCGTCGACGATCCAGACGAACTCGAAGCGCTCCGGGTCGGCGAGCTCGAGGCGCGCGGCGATCTCAAGGCGCGCGGCGCCGAGCAGCTGGCGCGACTTGCCGGTCTCGCCCGCGGCGAAGAACACGCAGTCGCCGGGGTTGGCGCCCACCTTGGCTGCGAGGCCGGCGAGCTCCTCCTCGGAGAGGTTCTTGGCGACGGGGCCCGTGAGCGTGCCGTCCTCCTGGATCAGTACGTAGGCCAGGCCGCGCGCTCCGCGCGACTTGGCCCAGTCCTGCCAGCCGTCGAGGGTGCGGCGCGGCTGCGAGGCCCCGCCCGGCATCACGACCGCGCCCACGTACTCCGCCTGGAACACGCGGAACGGCGTGCTCGCGAAGTACTCGGTGAGGTCGGTGAGCTCGAGGCCGAAGCGCAGGTCGGGCTTGTCGGTGCCGTACCTGGCCATCGCGTCGGCGTACGTCATGCGCGGGATGGGCGTCGTGACCTCGTAGCCGATGAGCGACCACAGCTCCTTGACGATCTCCTCTCCAAGGGCGATGACGTCGTCCTGGTCCACGAAGGACATCTCGATGTCCAGCTGCGTGAACTCGGGCTGGCGGTCCGCCCTGAAGTCCTCATCGCGGTAGCAGCGCGCGATCTGGTAGTAGCGCTCCATGCCGCCGACCATCAGCAGCTGCTTGAAGAGCTGGGGCGACTGCGGCAGCGCGTACCAGGAGCCCGGCGCGAGGCGCGCGGGCACCACGAAGTCGCGGGCGCCCTCCGGCGTCGACCGGGTCAGCGTGGGCGTCTCGATCTCAAGGAAGTCGTGGGCGCCGAGCACCTTCCTGGCGGCCTGGTTGGCGCGCGAGCGCAGCACCATCGCCTCGTGCGGCGCGGGACGGCGCAGGTCCAGGTAGCGGTGGCGCAGGCGCGCCTCCTCGCCCACCTCGACGTGCTCGTCGATCGGGAAGGGCACCGGGGCCGAGGTGTTGAGGATCTCGAGGTCCTCGACGACGACCTCGATCTCGCCGGACGGCAGGTTCGGGTTGTTCGAGCCCTCGGGGCGCAGGCGCACCTCGCCGGTGACCTTCACGACGAACTCGTTGCGCAGCTGGTGGGCGATCTCCTCGCGGATGACCACCTGGGCGAAGCCCGAGGAGTCGCGGAGGTCGATGAACGCCACGCCGCCGTGATCTCGCCTGCGGCCCACCCATCCGGAGAGGGTGACGGTCTGGCCCGCGTCAGAGGCGCGCAGGTTTCCAGCGAGGTGAGTGCGGTACACGTAAGGGCCTTTCGGTTGAAACGGTGCCGGGCAATTCTAGCCCGCGCGCCCTACTGAACGGTGAGGCGCGGGAGCCTGTCGTCCGCGGGGGGCTCCCAGGAGTGCGGGTCGGCCGCCTGCTGCTCGCCCGACCTGATGTCTTTGACCTCGCCCGTGCCGGTGAACCACACGAACGGGATGCCGCGCTTCTCGGCTGCCTGGATCTGCTTGCCGAACTTGGCGGCGTTGGCCGACACCTCGCACGCGATGCCTCGACTGCGCAGCGCCGTCGCGACGGCATCGGCCGCGGCACGCGTCTCCTCGTCGTCCACCGCCACGTAGACGGCCGACGGCACGGGGCGGGACATCGAGACGGCGCCCGTCGCGAGCAGGTGCGACACGAGCCTGGACAGACCGATGGACATGCCGACGCCCGGCATGCCTCCGCCCGCCACGAGCGACTCGTAGCGTCCGCCCGAGCAGATCGAGCCGAGCGCCTCGGAGCCGACGACGAAGGTCTCGAAGACGGTGCCCGTGTAGTAGTCGAGACCGCGGGCGATGCGCAGGTCCACGACCGCCGTGTCGGGGACCGCAGCGTTCACGGACGCGACGACGGCCTCAAGGGCCGATGCCGCAGCCGCCAGCTCCTCCGACGGCGTCAGCCCGTGCGCCTCGAGCACGCGCGCGACGGCATCGGAGATCCCGGACGTGCCCTCGACCGTCGCCAGGGCGAGCACGGCATCGGCCTGGGACGGGGCGAGACCGCCCCCGGAGAGCTCGGCGCCCACGCCCTCAGGGCCGATCTTGTCGAGCTTGTCGACGCTGCGCAGCACCGCCGGCACGTCGTCGACGCCGATGACGGCGTAGGCAGCGTCCATGAGCCGCCTGTCGTTCACCCGCATCGTCAGGCCGGGCACGGGCAGCGCCCCGAGCGCACGCGCCATCACGGTCGCGACCTCCACCTCGAGGTGCGCGGGCAGAGCCTCGCGGGCGACCACGTCGATGTCCGCCTGGTAGAACTCGCGGAATCTGCCCTCCTGGGGGCGCTCGCCGCGCCACACCTTCTGGATCTGATAGCGCCGGAAGGGGAACTGGAGCTGCGACTGGAACTCCTCCACGTACCGAGCGAAGGGCACCGTGAGGTCGAAGTGCAGGCCGAGCTTCGCCTTGCCGCCGGGCTCCGCGAGGCGCGTGAGCGCGTAGATCTCCTTCGCCGCATCGGAGTCGCCGGCCAGCCGCGAGACCGGCTCGACCGCGCGGGTGTCGAGGCGCGCATAGCCGTGGAGCTCAAAGACGTCGGCGATGCGGCGCATGAGCTCCTGCTCGACGGCGACGCCGGCTGGCGTCCACTCGGGGAATCCGGACAGGGGTGCGACCTTTGGCATGCGCCTATCCTTCCACCGCTTCCACCTAGGATGTCCGCAGGCAACGAGCAGCAGGGGTCATGGGAAGCAAGAAGAGAGCGCAGGCGAACGCCGCGCGGCAGGCGGAGCGCGAGGCGCTGCTCCAGAGCAAGCGCTCCGAGGCGCGCCGCAAGGACCTCAACAGGGCCGGCATCGTCATCGGCATCGTGGTGCCGATCATCACGGTGCTGATCATCTTCCTGGTGCTCCAGCAGCGCGGAGACGACGCCGCACCCGAGCCCACAGCCTCCGCGACGCCGACGGCCGAGGCGGTCGCCGAGCCGCAGCCCACCGTGGCCCCCGCGGACGGCTGGGCCGCCTCCGACATCGCCCCCGACCCGTCCCTGGCCGAGGACCGCACGTGGACGGCGACGGTGACGACGACTGCCGGCGACCTCACCCTCGAGCTCGACGGCGCCGCAGCGCCGCAGGCCGTGTCCTCGTTCATCTCCCTCGCCCAGGACGGCTACTTCGACGGCACGGACTGCCACCGCCTCACGACTGGCGGCATCTACGTGCTGCAGTGCGGCGACCCGACGGGTACCGGCACCGGCGGCCCCGCCTACCGGTTCGGCCCCATCGAGAACGCCCCCGAGACCGACCTCTACCCCGCCGGCACGCTCGCGATGGCGCGCGTGGGCGGGAACGGCGAGTCGATGGGCAGCCAGTTCTTCTTCGTCTACGACGAGTCCCAGATCCTCTCTGACGCCGCCGGTGGCTACACCGTGTTTGGACGGGTCACAGAGGGCCTGGATACGCTAGTAGGCATCGCCGACGCCGGTACCGACACCGGCGAGGTCGATGGCGCACCCGCCACCACCGTGACGATTACCGAGGTGACAGTTTCATGACCGGCCCCAAGCCCACTCCCCGCCCGCGCCCCGCGGTGACCCCCGCGGCGATCGCCCAGCGGACGGCCCCACCGGTCAAGGTCCCGGTCGTCGACGTCACCGAGGAGCAGCTCGCGTCCGCGACCGCGTTCGGCGAGGTCGTCGACGGCATGGTGTTCGTCACCGACGGTGAGACGAAGGTCGAGGTCGGCCCTGCTCGCGGCGAGAACGCGCTCGAGACCGCCGCCCGTCAGCACTACGAGACCGTGGCGTCGGTCGAGCGCCTCCACGCCCGCATCGCAGGCGCCGACATGAGCGTCAAGGACCTCGAGGATGCGCTGCGCGCGACCCGTGGCCACGTCGAGCACGAGCACGGCGTGGGCGACCTGGCCGCTCTGCGTGCGCGCTTCGCCGAGGTCGAGGCCGAGGCGACGACTCACATCGAGGAGCTCAAGGAGCAGCGCCGCGCCGCGCGCGAGGAGGCCACGGGCCACCGCGAGACGATCGTGGCGAAGGCCGAGGAGATCGCGGCAGCCGACCCGGAGACCATCCACTGGAAGGACTCCACCACCCAGATGCGCGCGCTCATGGACGAGTGGAAGACCGCCCAGAAGGACGAGGCGCGCATCTCCAAGGACACGGAGAAGGCGCTGTGGAAGCGCCTGAGCCACGCGCGCTCCACCTTCGACAAGGCCCGCAAGGCGCACTTCGCACAGCTCGACAAGGCGAACGCCGACATCGCTGGCACCAAGGAGGATCTGGTCGCCCAGGCCGAGCGCCTGGCCGAGACCACCGACTGGGACCGCGGCGCCCGCGGCTTCAAGGACCTCATGGACAAGTGGCGCTCGGCAGGCCGAGGTCGCCGCAGCGTCGACGACGCCCTCTGGAACCGCTTCAAGGCTGCTCAGGATGCCTTCTTCGAGGCCAAGCGCACCGCGTCCGACGCCGAGGACGCCGCGCTCGCGGAGAACGTTCCGGCCAAGGAGGCGGCCGTCGAGGCCGCCGAGGCGATCCTGCCGGTGACCAACCTCGACGCCGCGAAGAGCCAACTGCGCGCCGCGCAGGACAAGTTCGACGCCGCCGGCATGGTGCCGCGCGCCGACGTCGCCAGGCTCAACGCCCGCATGGGCGCGGTCGAGAAGGCCGTCCGCGACGCCGACGACAAGGCGTGGAACTCGCGCAACCCCGAGCTCGAGGCACGCGCCTCCGGGATGGTCGCGCAGCTCGAGGCCGCGATCGCTGACATCGAGGCCGAGCTCGCCGCAGCCGAGGCGAAGGGCGACGCCAAGAAGGCGGCCAAGCTCGCCGAGAACCTCGACGCCCGCAGGGCCTGGCTCCAGCAGATCTCCGGCTCCTAGGGGTACTCAGCGCCTCGCCGCTCTCCACAGGGCGTCCCGCGGCGTGCGAGGGACGCGCACCATGGTGACGTGTGGCTAGTGACGCGTCTCGGCATCGGCTCCGTGGTCTTCGACCGCCTGCGGAGGGACGGCGTCGTCGCCACGCTCCACGCCGACGGCGGCCTCCCCGCGGACATCGAGGCGGCTCCAGGGGTGCGCGCGGCGAGCCTCGCCCACGCGGTGCCCTCGCACACCGCTCTCACCGGGCTGGGCGCGCTGTGGGTGCGCGGCACGGGCCCTGCTCCACGCTCGCTGATCGTCGCCGCCCCTCCTGGCGCGCATCGCGTCGAGTCGCCAGGGCTGATCGCGACCACGCTACGTACGAGCGCTGGCACGGTCGCGCGCGCTGTCCCTCTCGGCGGGATCCGCTGCGCACAGCTCGACGACGCCGCGGCGGATGCCCTCCGATGGGAGTCGCTCGCGCTGGTCTACCCGACGCTCTTCGGCGCGTTCCGCACCGGCGTCCTCACACCGCACTCCGTGGCCGATGCCGTCGCCGGCAGGTCGTCGAGGGCACCTGGCTACAAGCGGATGGCTGAGGCGTGGCGCGCCCTGGCGGGCGCGCTCGAGCACTAGCTCGTGGTGGTGTTCCTGCGGGCGCCGGTGAGGCGCCTTGCCTCGTAGACGCCGGGGATGCGACGGATCGCGTTGAGGACGGCTCCCAGATGGGACGGGTCCGCCATCTCGAAGGTGAAGGTGTTGAGGGCCACGCGGTCCTGCGTGGTCTGCACGTTCGCGCCCAGGATATTGATGTGGTGGTCCGACAGCACCCTGACCACGTCGGACAGCAGCCGCTCGCGGTCGAGCGCCTCGACCTCGATCTGCACCATGAACGCGGTGTCGGCCCCGCCCGTCCACTGCACGTCGATGACGCGCTCGGGCTGGGTCTGCACGAGCACACCGAGGTTGGCGCAGTCGTCGCGGTGGACGCTGACGCCCGCTCCCCTGGTGACGAAGCCGCGGATCGCATCGCCGGGAACCGGCGTGCAGCACCTCGCGAGCTTGACCTGCACGTCACTGAGGCCGTGCACCGAGACGCCCGGATCGTCCCTCCTGGCACGCGGCCTGGCCGTGCCGGGCCGCGTGATCTCGGTGATGTCCTCGTCGGCCCCTGCGTCGCCGCCGACGGCCTCGACCATGCGCGCGACGACGTCGCCCGCCTGCTGGTGGTGCTCGCCGATGGCCGCGTACAGCGCGTCGATGCCGTCGTAGTTCATCTCGTGCGCCAGAGCGAGCAGCGACGACTTGCTCATGAGGCGCTGCATCGGGAGGTGCTGGCGGCGGATCGCGCGCGCGAGCATGTCGCGGCCGTTCTCGATCGACTCCTCGCGGCGCTCCTTGGTGAACCACTGCCGGATCTTGTTCTTGGCCCTGTTGCTCTGGACGAAGTCCAGCCAGTCGCGCTTGGGGTGCGCGTTCTCGTCCGAGGTGGTGAGAATCTCGACGGTGTCGCCGTTGTCGAGCCTGCTGTCGAGCGACACCAGGCGACCGTTGACCTTGGCACCGATGGTCTTGTGACCCACCTCGGTGTGCACCGAGTAGGCGAAGTCGACCGGGGTGGCGCCCTGCGGCAGGGCGAGCAGCTTGCCGCGCGGGGTGAAGACGTAGACCTCGGCCCTGGCGATCTCGTCACGGAGGCCCTCGAGGAACTCGCTGGGGTCCGCGGTCTCGTTCTGCCAGTCCGCCATCTGGCGCAGCCAGGTCGCTCCCCCGCTGTCCGCCTCACCACGCAGCCTGCCCTTGTAGCGCCAGTGCGCGGCCAGGCCGTACTCGGCGCGCCGGTGCATCTCGTGGGTGCGGATCTGCAGCTCGACGGGCTTGCCGCCCGGCCCGATCACCGTGGTGTGCAGCGACTGGTACAGGTTGAACTTGGGAGTCGCGATGTAGTCCTTGAAGCGGCCGGGCACCGGCTGGAACTTCGCGTGCATGGCGCCCAGCACGGCGTAGCAGTCGCGCACGGACTCGACGAGGATGCGGATGCCCACGAGGTCGTAAATCTCCGCGAGGTCGCGGCCGCGCACGATCATCTTCTGATACACGGAGTAGTAGTGCTTGGGACGGCCGGTGACGATCGCCTTGACCTGCATCTGCTTGAGGTCCTGCTCGATCTCCGCGCGCACCTCAGCGAGGTAATGCTCGCGCTCAGGCGCGCGCTCCGCGACGACGTCGACGATCTCCTGGTAGATCTTCGGGTAGAGCGTCTTGAAGGACAGGTCCTCGAGCTCCCACTTGATCGCGTTGAGGCCCATGCGGTGCGCGAGCGGCGCGTAGATCTCGAGGGTCTCCTGCGCCTTGCGGCGCGCGCTCGACGCGGGCACGAACTCCCAGGTCCTGGCGTTGTGGAGGCGGTCCGCGAGCTTGAGGATCAGGACGCGGATGTCCTTGGCCATCGCCACGACCATCTTGCGCACGGTCTCCGCCTGCGCAGCCTCGCCGTAGGACAGCTTGTCCAGCTTCGTGACACCGTCGACGAAGAGCGCAACCTCGGGGCCGAACTCCTCCTCGAGCGTGCTCAGCGGGTAGTCGGTGTCCTCGACGACGTCGTGCAGCAGCGCGGCAGCGATCACCGTCTCAGGCAGTCCGAGGTCGGTGATGATCTGCGCGACCGCCACCGGGTGCGTGATGTACGGCTCGCCGCTCTTGCGCGTCTGACCCTCGTGAGCAGCCTCCGCGACCACGTAGGCACGCTCGATGAGCGTCGAGCGTCCACGCGGGTACATCCGCTTGTAGGACGCGATGACGGGCGCGATCAGACCCTCGGGCCTGCCCTGCCTGCGCAGGAAGTTCAGGCCGCGTGTCGAGGTGGACTCGCGCGCGTTCGCCACTGGCGCCCTCCGTTCGTGGAAGGCCCCAGTCTAGTGGGCGACTAGTGTCCCCTGCGCTTCCTGCGGGGCTGCGCGGCGACGCCCTTGTGGATGCCGGGTGCCAGCGCTCCGACCTGCACGGTGCCGTCCTCGCGGACCGTCACATGGGACTCGCCGGCCTCGCGCGCGGCCAGCACCATCGCCGTGTGCTCCTTGATGCGGGGCTCGGAGCCGCGCAGCGCGACCTCGAGCGGCGTGGCCACGAAGATCGACGAGTAGGTGCCGACCGCCATGCCGACGAACAGCGCCAGCGAGATGTCGCGGAGCGTTCCGGCGCCGAGCACGAAAGAGCCGATGAAGAGGATCGCGCTCACGGGCAGCAGCGCCACCACGGAGGTGTTGATCGATCGCACCAGCGTCTGGTTGACGGCCAGGTTCGCCTGCTCGGCGTACGTGAAGGTCTTCTGGCTGGTGACGTTCTCGGTGTTCTCGCGCACCTTGTCGAACACGACGACCGTGTCGTACAGCGAGTAGCCCAGCACGGTGAGGAAGCCGATGACGGACGCCGGGGTGACCTCGAAGCCCACCAGGGCGTAGATGCCCACGGTGAACAGCAGGTCGTGCGCCAACGCGGCGAGGCCGGCGACGGCCATGCGCCACGCGCGGAAGTACAGCGACATGACGATCGTCACCAGGATGAGGAAGATCACCAGGCCCTGCAGCGCCGCGGCGCCGACCTCCTGGCCCCACGTGGGTCCGATGAGGTCGAAGCTGATGTCGGAGTCCGTGACGCCGTAGGCGCTCGCGAGCCCGTCCGAGATCTCGCCCTGCTGCTCCTGCGTGGTGTCTCCCACCTGGAGTCGGATCGCGGTGCCGTCCGTCAGGCCCAGCTCGGTCGCGCGAGCCTCGGCATCGCCGAGGACCTCGGTGGCGACGTCGAGCGCTGGCTGCGTGTCGGTGACCTCAGAGCCGGTGACGACCCACTGCGAGCCGCCGGTGAAGTCGATGCCGAAAGTGAGGCCACGGATCAGCAGCAGCGCGATCGACAGCACCATGAGGACGCCGGAGATCGTGAACCACAGCGCACGGCGCTGGACGATCGGGTAGCTCTTCTCACCCGAGTGGAGCGCGTTGCCCCATGACGACAGGCCGGCCATTATGCGTCCTCCTTCGCGGAAAGCTCCGCGTCCTGCTGCTCGCGCTCAGCGGCACGGGCGGCCGCCTTGCGCTCGGCGAGGGTCATCGCCTCGCCCTGCGTCACGACGCGTCCTCTGCCCTTGTAGCGGGCGCCCACGCCGAGCGTCTTGGGGTCGAGGCCCGAGAACTTGTGCCCCTCGGCGAAGAACTTGGTCTTCGACAGCAGCACGAGCATCGGGTGCGTGAACAGGAACACGACGAGCACGTCGATCACGGTCGTGAGTCCGAGCGTGAACGCGAAGCCGCGCACGCCGCCCACGGCCAGCGTGTAGAGGGTGATGGCCGCCAGCAGGCTGACGGCGTCCGATGCGAGGATCGTGCGGCGCGCGCGCTTCCAGGCGTGGTCGACTGCCGCAGGCAGCGACCTGCCCTCACGCAGCTCGTCCCTCACGCGCTCGAAGTACACGATGAACGAGTCGGCCGTGATGCCGATCGCGACGATGAGTCCGGTGACGCCGGCCAGCGACAGGCGGTAGTCGAGGCCCCACGACAGCAGGGCGATCGAGAGGTACGTGAGCGTTCCTGCGATGACGAGCGAGCCCACGGTGAGCAGGCTCAGTGCGCGGTACTGGAACAGCGAGTAGATGACCACGAGGATCAGTCCGATGCCGCCGGCGATGAGGCCCGCGCGCAGCTGGTCGGCGCCGAGCGTCGCGGACACCTGGTTGTCGGACTGCACCTCGAGGCTCAGCGGGAGGGCGCCGAACTTGATCTGGTTCGCGAGCGACTCGGCCGACTCGGCGGTGTACGTGCCGGTGATGCGGGCCTCGCCGCCGGCGATGCCCTGCTCCACCGAGGGAGCCGAGATCACGACGCCGTCGAGCACGATCGCGAACTGGTCGCGCGGCGACGCGAGCGTCGCGAGGCGCGAGGTGGTCTCGTAGAACTGGTCGCCGCCGTCGTTCGTGAAGAACAGGTTCACCTGGTAGCGGCCGGTGAAGCCGCCAGTCGAGGTCGACTCCTGGCTGAAGTTCGCCGTCTCGATGCCCGCGCCGTCGAGCTCGACGGGTCCCATGAGGTACTTGTAGCCGTCGATGCCGCATGCGACGAAGCCCGTGTCGGGATCGCCGGTGTCGCCGCCCGTGAAGGACTCGGCGACGGTGCAGTCGAGCGCGGCGAACTCCGCCGTCAACTCCTCGGTGGCCCACGAGTAGGAGGACGGTCCGTCGGTGTCGGTCACCGCGTCGGTCGTCTCGACCGTCGTGGTCTCGACTGAGGCAGAGGGGCTCGGGGAGGGCGTCGTGGACGACTCCTCCGAGGCGGAGAAGCGGTCGAACGACGTCTCGGACGCGGACGGGCTGGGCGTCGGCGTCGCGGAGGTCTCGGCATCGGTGCCTGAGTCCGCAGTCGCGTCGCTGGCGGGCGTCGAGACAGAGGAGCCGAGCGCCACCTCAATCACGGGCCGGAACTGCAGCTGCGCCGACTGCTGGATCAGCGCTCTCGTCGCGTCGTCCGGCGTGCCGGGGAGCGCGACGACGATGTTCTGGCCCTGAGTGGTGATCTCGGCCTCGGCGACGCCGGAGGCGTCCACGCGTCGGCGGATCACCTCGACGGCCTGCTGGAGGTCGGCCTCGTCCACTTCGGAGCCGTCCGTCGTCACGGGGCTGAGGATGATCTGCCGGCCGCCGGCCAGGTCGAGTGCCAGCTCGGGGGCCGCTCCGGTGCGGTCGGTGACGACGCCGAACGCGAGCAGTCCGCCGCCCGCGACCAGGATCACCGTCAGCCACACCAGCGCGCGCCGCGCTGCCTGTGTCGCGTGTGCCACTGTTGTCCTTAAGGATTGTCCTACGTTGCCCGTCGAGGGCCGGGGGCGATTGTACGCGCCAATCGCGGTCCGGGGCGAACCCGTTAGAGCAGCGTGGCGCCGCCCGGCGACGGCGGGGTGAGCCCCAGGTGGCGCCAGGCCTCCTCGGTCGCGACGCGGCCCCGAGGGCTGCGGGCCATCAGGCCCTCCCTCACGAGGAACGGCTCGGCCACCGTCTCGACCGTCTCAGGCTCCTCGCCCACCGAGACGGCGAGCGTCGACAGCCCCACCGGGCCTCCGCGGAAACGGGTGCACAGCGCGTCGAGCACGGCGCGGTCGAGGCGGTCGAGCCCGCGCTCGTCCACCTCGTACATCTCCAGCGCACGGTGCGCGGCATCGATCGTGACGCGTCCCGAGCCGTGCACCTCGGACCAGTCGCGCACGCGCCTCAGGAGCCGGTTCGCGATGCGCGGGGTGCCTCGAGAGCGCGACGCGATCTCGGAGGCCGCCTCCGTCTCGACCTCGATGCGCAGGGTCGAGGCCGAGCGCGCGACGATCTGCTGAAGCTCGTCGTCCGAGTAGAAGTCGAGATAGGCGGTGAAGCCGAACCGGTCGCGCAGCGGCGCCGGCAGCAGGCCGGCTCGGGTCGTCGCGCCGACCGCGGTGAAGGGCGGCAGCGTCAACGGGATCGACGTCGCGCCGACCCCCTTGCCCACCACGACGTCCACCCTGAAGTCCTCCATCGCGAGGTACAGCATCTCCTCGGCTGGCCTCGCGAGCCTGTGGATCTCGTCGATGAACAGCACGTCGCCCTCGTCGAGCGAGCTGAGGATCGCGGCGAGGTCGCCGGCATGCTGGATCGCGGGGCCTGACGTGACGCGAAGCGTGGCCCCCATCTGGGACGCCACGATCATCGCGAGGGTGGTCTTGCCAAGGCCTGGCGGTCCGGACAGCAGCACGTGGTCGGCGGCGACGCCGCGGGCCACCGCTGCCTCGAGCACCAGTCCCAACTGCGACCGCACGGCCGCCTGTCCCACGAACTCGTCGATCGTGGCCGGGCGCAGAGCGGCCTCCCGTGAGCGCTCGATCGCATCCGCCTGGGCGTCGACCATGCGGCCGTCGTCCACACCGAAGCCGTCATCCACGGTTGACCCCCAGGCTCCTGAGCGCCTCCTTGAGCGTGGCGCTCACCTCATCGGGGCCAATCGGATCGGGGGCCACGCCGGCCACCGCATCGGCCGCGGTCTTGGCGGGCCAGCCGAGCGACACGAGCGCTCCCTCGACCTCGCCGCGCGCGTCGAGCGCAGGCCCCGACGACTCCTCGGAGGCGCCCGTGGTCACGAGCTTGCCGGTGAGCTCGAGCAGCAGGCGGGCCGCCACCTTGGGGCCCACGCCTGGCACCTTGGTGAACGCCTTCACGTCCTCGCCCGCGACGGCAGACGCGAGCTGCGCGGGGCTGTGCACTGCGAGCAGCGCGAGCGCGAGCCGCGGCCCCACGCCCTGGACCCGCTGCAGCATCTCGAACGTGTCGCGCTCCCCCGTGCTGAGGAAGCCGTAGAGCGTCATCGAGTCCTCGCGCACGATCATCGTGGTGTGCAGCTCGATCTCCGTCCCGGTGCGGATGCGCGACAGCGTGTCGGGCGTCGCGAGGACGCGATAGCCCACTCCCGACGCGCGCACCACGACGTCCGCGGCTCCCACGTGCACGGCCGTGCCGTCGATCAGCGCAATCATCCGTGCGTTCCCGCCTCTCGCGTCATTCGAACACCTGTACGAATACCGTAGGCGACTGACGTGCGGTCAGCGACTGCGACGCGCCGCGCGCTCGGCCTCGGCCCACCTGGCCTGGGCGGCCGTGACCTTGCCTGAAGGGGTCGCGGCGCCGCCCCCGCGCCACGCATGGGCGATGGCGATCGCCAGGGCATCGGCCGCATCGGCCGGGGTGGGCGGAGCAGACAGGCGCAGAATGCGGGCGACCATCGTGCCCACCTGGGCCTTGTCCGCAGTGCCCGAGCCCGTCACGGCCGCCTTGACCTCCGACGGCGTGTACATCGCCACTGGCAGGCCGGCGCGCCTCGACTCGACGAGGATCGCGCCCGAGACCTGGGCCACGCCCATGACCGTGCGGACGTTCGCCTGCGCGAACACCCGCTCGATCGCGACTGCCTCGACGGCGTGCTCCGCGACCGCCGCGGCGAAGGCGTCGGCGATCCGCGTGAGCCTGGCCTCGACCGGCTCGTCCGGATCCGATCGCGCGACCTCGACGCTCACGAAGTCCACGGCGCGGCCGGTGCCGGCGTCCACGACGCCGAGGCCGCAGCGCGTCAGGCCGGGGTCGACGCCGAGGATGCGCACGTCAGGGCCTTCAGGCGTCCAGCGCCGCCAGCACCTCGTCGGAGATGTCGACGTTCGAGAAGACGTTCTGCACGTCGTCGCAGTCCTCGAGCGCGTCGACGAGGTTCATGACCTTCGGGGCGAGCGACTCGTCGGCCTCGACCTTCATCGACGGCACGAACGACGCCTCGGCGCTGTCGTAGTCGATGCCGGCCTCCTGGAGCGCGCTGCGCACCGCGACGACGTCCGTCGCCTCGGACAGCACCTCGAACGACTCGCCGAGGTCCTCGATCTCCTCGGCGCCGGCCTCAAGCGTGGCCTCCATGATCGCGTCCTCGGTCACGCCGCCGTCCTTCGAGACGATGACCTGGCCCTTGCGGGTGAAGAGGTACGCGACGGAACCGGGGTCCGCGAGCGTGCCGTTGTTGCGGGTGAGCGCCGTGCGCACCTCCATGGCCGCGCGGTTGCGGTTGTCGGTGAGGCACTCGATCAGCAGCGCGACGCCGCCGGGGCCGTAGCCCTCGTACATGATCGTCTCGTAGTTGACGCCCTCGCCATCGGCACCCGAGCCGCGCTTCACTGCGCGGTCGATGTTGTCGTTCGGGACGGACGACTTCTTGGCCTTCTGGATCGCGTCGTACAGCGTCGGGTTGCCGGCGGGGTCTCCGCCTCCGACGCGCGCCGCGACCTCGATGTTCTTGATCAGCTTGGCGAAGAGCTTGCCGCGCTTGGCGTCGATCGCGGCCTTCTTGTGCTTCGTCGTCGCCCATTTGGAGTGGCCGGACACAACTGCTCCGTTCCGATATACGAGATGAACCCGGCCATTCTAGCGACGCGCAGGCGGCGCCGATGCGGCGGCGCGCGGCGTCACGAGGCCGGCAGCCTCAGTCCCTCGCGCCGCATCTCCACGCCCGCGAGGGCGTCGATCGCCTCGGAGTCGCCGTCGCGCAGGGCGCGCAGGGGGCTCACTCCGACGTCGGCGAGCGCCCGGGGCTTCGCGTTGACGGCGGCGCGCATGGCGAGCGACTCGCGCCCCTCAGGCGTGCGAGCGAGCCGCTTCAGCACGCCGGCGTTCGCGATCCAGCGACCCCGCACCAGCGCCCACAGCGCGATCACGAGAACCGCCGGGATGCCGGCGATCGCCCACCGCGACGTCTGCGCGGTGGCGCTCACGGCATCGGCCCCGTCGTTGCCCGCCTGCTCGATGTCGGCCATCGTCTCGGCCGCGTCATAGAACGGGCTCGTGACCGAGTCCGGCATCGACCACTCGAAGATGCCGGCGTCGAAGCCCACGTCGGCAAGCGAGTCGCCCATGCTCGCGAGGCTCCCCTCGATCGAGTCGGCGGACTCGGCGACCGACTCGCCGATCACCGTGTACTGCTGGATCGTGTCGTGCACCGTGGTGCCGGCATTCCAGGCGCCGACGACGATCGCGACGGCGATGACGTCGAAGACGACCTGGCGGACGATGCGGGCGGGGCGGGAGGCGTAGAGAGTCACGCGGACATCATGGCGGCGGGTGGGCGCGCCCACAAGGCGACGCGGGCGTGCCTCGTGGCTGGGCGGCGACTAGATCCCGTCGGCCCAGGCGACACCCGTGATCTCCTGCGTCATGTCCCACAGAGCCGCGCGATTGTCGGCGTCCCTCGCGAAACGGGGCGGCGCCGCCGCAGCGAGAGCCTCGTCCACGTAGACCGAGCCTGGCGCCTCCTGCGTCGCGAGCCGCGCGTAGACCTCGCCCACCTCCTCGGGCGGCACCGCCATCGCGTTCTTGGGCGCGTAGAGCCACCGCATCAGGGCTGGCTGCGCGACGATCTTGGCGGCGTCGAGTCGTACGGCTGGCACCCTCAGACAAGCGACCTCGAGACGGTCGCCTGCGCGCTCCGCAAGCTCCAGCGCGGTCATCACCTGCGCGAGCTTGGCCTGGTAGTACGCCTTGGTCGGGGTGTACCAGCCCGCGCCGTCGACGTCCTCCCAGCGGATCGCGATGCCGGGGCTCGCCAGGAGGCCCTTCGACGCGATGAAGACGACGCGCCCGCGCGAGGCGATCAGGCTGTCGCTGAGGCGCGCGGTGAGTGCGGACGAGCCGAGGTGATCGGTGGCCCACACGAGCTCGTGACCGTCGACGCTGAGCACGCGCTCCTTCGCGCCGAGGTCGAAGACGGCGGCGTTGTTGATGAGGATGTCGAGGCCGATGGAGGCGACCTCGTCAGCGGCGCGCTCGACGGACTCGAGGGACGACACGTCGCACTCGATGATCTCCGCGCTGTCGCCGAGTGCATCCCGCGCGCGGTCGACTGACCGGCACAGCGCGAGGACCCGGTGTCCCTCGTCGCTCAGGCGCCTCGCGGCCCGCAGGCCGATGCCGGAGTTGGCTCCCGTGATCGCGATCGTCGCCATGGGTCCAGTCGTCCTCTCGTGGTGTGCCGCGCGCCTTCACAGCGGGGCTATAC
>JAUIBG010000126.1 GCA_030428165.1 Actinomycetes bacterium | reverse complement strand
CCCCACGATCTGGGAGGCGGTCGAGGGCGAGCGCCCCGCGTCGATGTCCACGACATCGGCCACGATCACGGTGACGTTGTCGGGAGCGCCGGCGGCGAGTGCGAGGTTGATCAGGGCGTCGGCGCAGTCGGCGACGTCCTCGACCTCCTTGAGAGTGTCCCTGATCGTGTCCCGGTGGACCACCGAGGTCAGCCCGTCGGAGCACAGCAGCCAGCGGTCGTCCACGCGGGTCTCGCGCACGGAGATGTCGATCGGGATGTCGGTGTCGACATCGCCCAGCACGCGCAGGATGAGGTTGCGCTGCGGGTGGTTCTCCGCGTCGGCGGGGCTGAGCCTGCCGGTGTCGACCAGGTGCTGGACGAACGAGTGGTCGGTGGTGACCTGGGTGAACTCGCCTTGCCGCAGGAGGTACGCGCGGGAGTCGCCGACGTGGGCCATCGCAAGCGTGGACCCGGCACGCAGCAGGGCGGTCACTGTCGTGGCAAGGCCGGACAGCTCGGGGTCGTTCTCGGCGCGCTCCACGATCTGGGCGTGCGCATCGGCCAGGGCCTTCTTGAGCTCGTCGAGGGACTCGTCCGGTCCGTGCGACTCGCCCTCGAGGGCGACGAGCCGCGCGACGGCGATCGATGACGCGATGTCGCCTCCCGCGGCGCCTCCCATGCCGTCGGCCACCACCAGCAGGTGGGAGCCGGCGAACCCTGAGTCCTGGTTGTCCCTGCGGATGAGGCCCACGTCGGAGCGCGCGGCGAAGTCGAGGGTCAGATACATCAGGCGGTCAGCTCCAGCTCGGTGCTGCCCAGGCGGACCACGTCTCCGCGCTCGAACTTGATCGGGTCGTCGACGCGCTGGTTGCCCAGCCACGTGCCGTTGGTGGAGCCCATGTCCTCGATGTACCAGGCATCCCCGTCGGGGAAGATGCGGCAGTGGCGCGCTGAGCAGTAGTCATCGTCGATCACCAGTGTGCATGTCGGGGAGCGTCCCACCACGATAGGGGACGAGCCGAGCGGCACCGAGCTCCCCTTGAGCACGCCGGCCGTCACGGTGAGGTGAGCCGCGGTCGACTCGGTGGTCGTCACCGCCCCGGTGCGGATGCCCGTCGACGAGCGGCTGGGTGCCGGCGCCTTGTCCTGGCTGGGCTGCTTGGCCTTCTGGCCGCGGCCCCTGCTGGTGACCCTGGTGCCGTACAGGTCGGAGCGGAGCACTGCGATCGACGTGAGGACCAGGACCCACAGCAGCAGCAGGAATCCCAGTCGCAGCAGGGTGACGCTGAGCTCGCTCATGCGTCCCCGGCGGGCGCGGGGTCCCAGTAGGTGATGCGCGTACGGCCGATGGTGATCGAGTTCCCGTCGAGCAGCGTCACCTCGGTGATCCGCTGGCCCTCGACGAACGTGCCGTTCGTGGAGCCCAGGTCGGTGAGGATCGTGCCCTGGTCCGTCACCTCGAAGCGCACGTGCGCGCGGCTCACGCCGGTGTCGTGGACGGTGATGTCGGCCTCGCCTCCGCGGCCGATGATCGTCATCTCGCCGGTGAGGTGGTAGTGGCTGCCGTCGATGTCGACCAGCGGGAAGCGCGTGTCGGGACGGTCGTCGGGGGCGGGCGCCGCGGGGCCGCGAGTGGAGCGCGAGGCGACGGCGAAGCGGCCGGTCGAGAGCGACTCGTCGAGCTCCAGGTCGACGGAGACGGGACCGGGGAAGACGTAGCGCTGGCCTGCGGCGTGGTCGGTGACGACGCTGGTCAGCTCGTGGGTCAGGGCGTCCAGCCCCCATTCGCTCACCGTCGCGAAGTCGGCGTCCGAGAGCTTCACGGTGTACTCGTTCGGGGCGATGGTGCGATCCCGGTCCACGGCGGCCGCCTTGGTGTCGCACTCCTTCTTCAGTGCGCCTGCGAGCTCGACGGGCTTGACCCCGGAGCGGAAGGTCTTGGCGAACGCGGACTGCACCGCGTTCTCCACGCCCTTCTCGAAGCGGTCCAGTACACCCATGCGCAGAATCGTAACGGCCCTGCAGGCGTGCTAGCATTGCTCGGCGCGCGCGAGTGGCGGAATAGGCAGACGCGCACGGTTCAGGTCCGTGTGCCCGAAAGGGCGTGGGGGTTCAACTCCCCCCTCGCGCACCACGACGAAAGGCCCCGGAGGGTTCTCCTCCGGGGCCTTCTGCATGCCTGGAATCAGTGCCCTCCGGCCGCGATGTAGACGATCGCGCCGACGATCGCAGCGAGCACCAGGGCGAAGCAGAGTCCAGCGAGAACCCGGCGCCGCAACGGCACCTGCCCGTCCACGGTCGACCCTGGTCCGGCGAGCAGCCGCACCCCGACGGCGAACAGCGCCGGCAGTCCTGCGCCCACGAGCACGCCGATGACGATGATGTTGGCGAGGGCGCCCCATTCGATGAACTGTCCCATGGCGGCCTCCTATCGCTCCGAGCCCTGCTCGGCGTGGGTGGTGAGCAGCTCCGGATCGTGGTCGACGACGGCCTCCGCGATGATCGACTCGTTGTCCTCCTGCGGCTCCCACTCGTCGTTGACGTTGCGGTGGTGGACGGGGTTGCGGCGCGACCACAGGTAGATCACGGCCGACACCCCGAGCAGCAGCGCGAAGACGACCGACGATCCAGCCGCGCCTCCGACGGCTGCGCCCAGCCAGTAGGCCGAGGCGCCCACGGCCGCCGCGGCTGGCACCGTGATGAGCCATGCCAGGAACATCCGGCCGGCGACCGACCAGCGGACCGAGGCGCCCTTCATGCCCACGCCCGAGCCCAGGATCGAGCCGGTGGCGACGTGGGTCGTCGACAGTGAGTACCCGAAGTGGCTCGACAGCAGGATGACGGCGGCGCTCGAGGTCTCGGCCGCCATGCCCTGGCGCGACTCGAGCTCGACCAGGCCCTTGCCGAGCGTCCGGATCACCCGCCAGCCGCCCAGGTAGGTGCCGACCGCCATCGCGAGCGCGCACGAGACGATCACCCAGAACGGCACGGAGGAGTCCTCGGGAACCGCGCCCGCCGCGATCAGCGCCAGCAGGATGATGCCCATCGACTTCTGCGCGTCGTTGGTGCCGTGCGCGAGGGAGACGAGGGACGCCGAGCCGATCTGGCCCCAGCGGAACATCCGGTCATTGCTGTCCTGGGGCACGTCCCTGGTGATGCGCGTCACGAGCGAGGTCGCGATGGTACCGACCAGGATCGCGACCGCGGGAGCCACCAGGGCGGGGACGAGGACCTTGCCGACCAGCCCGTCCCACTGGACGCCGCCGGATCCCACCGCGGCGAGCACGGCGCCGACGACGCCGCCGATGAGCGCGTGCGACGAGCTGGAGGGGATGCCGAACAGCCACGTCACGAGGTTCCAGATGATGGCGCCCGCGAGGCCGGCGAGCACGATGTCGAGCGTCACGACGCCGGCGTCGACGATGCCCTTGGCGATCGTCGCCGCGACGGTGATCGACAGGAACGCGCCCACCATGTTGAGGCTCGCGGACAGCAGCACCGCCTGCTTGGGCTTCAGCGCCCTCGTGGCGATTGACGTCGCCATGGCGTTGCCGGTGTCGTGGAAGCCGTTGGTGAAGTCGAATGCCAGTGCGGTGAGGACCACGACGGCGAGGAGCAGGGATTCCGTCACGCCGTCCATTGTGGCCCCTGGAGGCGCGGCGAGCCGGGTCCAAGGGCGCATACCGGCGCAACAACCGCTGGGAGTCACCTGAGCGCGGGCTACAGAGGATCGATCAACGGCACGAACGCGTAGCCGCCGTGCTCGCTCACCTCCGCACGCACCGGCTCGCCGGGCGCGGTGGGCACGCGCACCACCCTCAGCATCGTGCCGTCGACGGGGATCACCATCACGCCGCCAGGGGTGAGCTGCGCGATCAGCTCGTCGGGCAGGCGCCGGGCCATCGCGGAGACCAGGATGCGGTCGAACGGCGCACTCCCCGGCGCGCCCAGCGCGTCATCGGCCGCCGTCTCGATGCGTGCCCAGGGAACGCGGGCATCGGCCAGGTTGCCGCGACCGAACTCGACCAGCTCGGGGACCCTCTCGACGCCCACGACAGTGCCGCCCTGCCCGACCAGCTCACCCAGCAAAGCAGTGGTCCACCCCGATCCCGCACCGAGGTCCAGCACCCGCATGCCCGGCCGCACGTCGAGCAGCACGAGCATGTCGCGTACGGTGCTGGGCTGGCTGTTGGTCTGCGCATGGCCGATGGCCAGGGGTGCGTTCACGCCGGCGTCGCGCCGCGCGCTCGCGGGCAGGAAGCGCGCCCTGGGCTGGGCGGCGAAGGCCGCGTCGACCCGGGTCGCACCGGCTCCGAGCGCGCTGCCACCGGCCGCGGCGTCGTCGGAGGACGGCGGCCGCCCGAGCGGCCAGGACTCCATGGATCCAGTTGACCACCGCCGGCGGCGGTTGGCGAGGGTGCGCTACTCGGCGGCGCGCGGCACCAGCGCCAGCGCGAGCGCGGTGCCCACCGCGGCGCCGATCACCTGGGCGAGGATGAACCAGATCGCTGAGGACGGCTCGATTCCCGCGAACGTGTCGGAGATGATGCGGCCGATGGTGACGGCCGGGTTCGCGAACGACGTCGACGCGGTGAACCAGTAGGCGGCGCCGATGTACGCGCCGACGGCCAGTCCCACCCACGCGCCGCGGCCGGTGCGCACCATCGTGTGGATCAGTCCCACGAGGCCGGCGGTGGCGACGATCTCCGCGATGAACGTGCCGGTGGAGATGCGCTCGGTGGTCGCGACCGTGGTGGGCAGCTCGAACATCGCGTTGGCGAGCGCGGCGCCCGCGAGGCCTCCGGCGATCTGGGCGGCGATGCGGACGACCGCGTCGCCCCAGGGGGTGCGCGGCCCCGAGGTGGACTCGGTGAGGGTCACGACTGGGTTGAAGTGCGCGCCGCTGATCGGCTGGAACCAGACGATGAGCACGGCGAGCCCGAGCGCGGTCGCGATCGAGTTCTCGAGGAGCTGCAGCCCGACGTCGGTCGAGAGGTTCTGCGCCATGATGCCCGAGCCGACGACGAGGGCGACGAGCAGTCCAGTCCCGACGAACTCGGCGAGCGCACGGCGCCACAGCGCGGGTGCGGATGGCGCGGGCGCGGGGGCGGCGGCTGGGGTGGCGGTGTCCATGGCGCGGATATCTTGACAGCCGCCATATCGCTCAGTCAAGGTTGAGGCAATGAATCTTGAGCAAACTCCGCTCGAGGCGAGGGCCGCCCGTCATGGCGCCCTCGCCGATCCGCTGCGCCTGCAGATCGTCGACCTCCTGGGCGTGGGCGACCTGTCGCCCACGGAGCTCCAGGAACGCCTGGGCATCTCGTCGAACCTGCTCGCGCACCATCTGAAGCAGCTCGAGGCCGTTGGCCTGGTGTCGCGCCACCGCTCGGAGGCGGACAGGCGCCGCACCTACGCCAGGCTGAACAAGGGAGCGCTCGCGCAGATGGCCCCGCGCACTCGCGTCGCGGCGCCCCGCGTGCTGTTCGTGTGCACCGGCAACTCGGCCCGCTCGCAGATGGCCGCCGCCCTGTGGAACGGCGCCTCGACGGTGCCTGCGGCATCGGCCGGGACCCATCCTGCCGACCGCATCGAGCCAGGCGCGATCGCCGCAGCGGGCCGCCACGGCGTGGCCGTGCCGCTGGCTACCCCCGTGTCGATCGCCGAGGTTGCGACGCCTGGCGACCTGATCGTCACGGTGTGCGACTCGGCCCACGAGGAGATGGCCGACGCCCATGCGCTGCACTGGTCCATCCCGGATCCCGTCAGGGTGGGAACCGACGCCGCCTTCGACTCCGCGTTCGAGGAGCTCGTGGGCAGGGTCGAGGCGCTCACCCCGCTCGTCGCTCCGGCGCCGTAGCGGCGCCGGTCGCACTCCGATTGCAGGGCCGTCGGGGCGGTCCTAGGGTCGAGGCGAGTGGACGATGCCCCGTCGCCCGCCGCCGATACGAGGGAGACCAGAGACGATGAAGTTCGAGATCTACACCGATTCCGCGGGCGAGTTCCGGTTCCGCATTCGCGCCACGAACGGCAACATCCTGGTCTCGTCGCAGGGCTACAAGCAGAAGGCCTCGGCCAAGAACGCGATCGAGACGATCAAGGCGAAGGCCGCCGATGCGGAGACGATCGAGGTCGACTCCTAGGCTCGGCGACGACGCACGAAGGGCCGGGCGACCATCGAGTCGTCCGGCCCTTCGTGCTATGCGGTCAGTCCTACGGCTGGTAGACCACCACGGGGTCGGTGTGCCAGATGCGCTCCACGTAGTCGCGCATCGAGCGGTCCGAGCTGAAGAATCCGGTTCGCGCCACATTGAGGATCGCGCTGCGGCTCCACGCCTCCTGGTCCGCGTACGCCGTCTCGACCCGTGCCTGCGCGTCGACGTAGCTGCGGAAGTCGGCCAGCGCCATGAACCTGTCGGAGTTCAGCAGGTCGCCGATCACCGGCTCGACCACGGACACGTCGCCCATGGTGAGCACGCCGGACAGCAGCGCGTCGATCGTGGACTTGAGCTCCGCATCGGCCTCGTAGAAGGAGCGCGGCGAGTAGCCGGCCTCCTCGAGCGCCGATGCCTCGGGCTCGGCCATGCCGAAGAGGAAGAAGTTCTCGTCGCCCACCAGCTGGCGGATCTCGACGTTGGCGCCGTCGTCCGTGCCGATCGTGAGGGCGCCGTTGAGCGCGAACTTCATGTTGCCGGTGCCCGACGCCTCCTTGCCGGCGAGCGAGATCTGCTCCGACAGGTCGGCCGCGGGGATCAGCTTCTGGGCGAGGGTGACGTTGTAGTTGGCGGGGAACGCCACCTTGAGACGGCCCTCGACGCGCGGGTCGTTGTTGACGGCGCGGCCCAGCGAGTTGATGAGCGCGATCGTCTGCTTCGCCATGAGGTAGCCCGGGGCGGCCTTGGCGCCGAACACGAACGTGCGTGGCGTCACCGACTCGACGGGCACGCGGCCGGTCCTGATGCCGTCGTACAGCGAGGCGATGTGCAGCAGCTTGAGGGTCTGGCGCTTGTACTCGTGCAGGCGCTTGACCATCGCGTCCACCATCGCGTCGCCGGCGATGGCGATGCCGTCACGCT
>JAUIBG010000125.1 GCA_030428165.1 Actinomycetes bacterium | reverse complement strand
GCCGTCTCGACGAGGATGTCGATGCCCTCGCGTGCCAGGAACTCCTCATCGCCCGTGGCCTTCACGTACTTGCTCACGGCATACGCGATGTCCGCGTCGATGTGGTACTGCGCGGTGCCGGCGGCGTAGTAGGCCGAGGCCTCCTCGCCGTTGATGGTGCGCCACGGGAACAGCGCGCCGCGTTGAGCGAGCTCGGCCGCGCGCTGACGCGCTGCCGGGAGCATCGTGTAGCGGAATCTCAGGGCGTTCCTCGCGATGTGGGGCGAGGTGTAGACGAAGAACGGGACCACGTAGATCTCGGTGTCCCAGAAGTAGTGGCCGTCGTAGCCTGCCGCGGTGACGCCCTTCGCGGGAATGCCGTTGCTCTCGGCGCGCGCCGCGGCCTGCGCGAGGTGGAACAGGTTGAAGCGGATCGCCTGCTGCGTCGCATCGTCGGCGCCGACCTCGACGTCCGAGCGGTCCCAGAACGACTCGAGCCACTCGCTCTGCTCGCGGAACTGGCGCTCGATGCCCTCGTCCCTCGCACGGTCCAGGGTGCGGTGGCACCGGTCGGCGAGCTCGCGGGCCGGCACCTCGCTCGACGAGTGGTAGCTGACGAGCTTCGTGAGCGACACGGTCTGGCCCGCCTGAGCGTGCGTGCGGAAGACGTGCTTGGCGTAGTCGCCGTCGATCTCAGTCTGCTGGTCGTAGTCCTCGGCTCCAGTGAGCTGGTGCTCCATGCTCACGGCGAGGGTCATGCCCGAGTTGATCGCGCGGTAGCCGAGCGTCACCCTCGAGTCGTCGCCACGCTGGTAGCGCGGCTCGAGAACGCGATCGGTGAAGGCGAGCGCCTTGCGAGGGTCGGCCTTCCTGGAGCCGGGCGGCGTGGCGCGATACTCGTCGATGCCGGCGCCGCGGTTGAGCATCTGCGAGGAGATCGCGACGGGAGCGTCGCGGTCCAGCAGGGTGACCTCGAACGTCATGATGCCGAGGTGGCGGTGCACGAACGACACCATGCGGCGCGATGTGACCTTCACGCGATTGCCGCCGGGGGTGCGCCACAGGAGCTCGCGGGTCAGGACGCCAGAGCGCATGTCGAGCGAGCGCTCGTACTCGACCAGCTCGGCCTTGGACAGCAGCAGCGGCTCGTCGTCGACGTAGAGGCGGATCACCTTGGTGTCGGGGACGTTCGCGATGGTCTGGCCGGTGCGGGCGAAGCCGAAGGCCTCCTCCGCATGCTTGATGTCCCACGTCTCGTGGAAGCCGTTGATGAAGGTGCCGTGCTCGTAGGTGTCGCGGCCCTCCTCGACGTTGCCGCGGAAGCCCAGGTAGCCGTTGCCCACGGCGAAGAGCGTCTCTGTCGTGCCCAGGTCGTTCCTGTCGTACTCCGTCTCGACGAGTCGCCACGGGTCGGCGGGGAAGCGCAGCCTGTCGAGATCGGGCACCTGCTTGGCGCCGCCGTGCGGGCTCATGCCCCCACGACCTCGTCGAGGTCGGCGACCACCATCGTGGCGCCGCCGGCGAGCAGCTCCTCGCGTCCCGCTCCCCTGTCGACCCCGAGCACGAGCCCGAAGCCGCCGGCCGCGCCGGCGGCGACTCCCGAGGTCGCGTCCTCGACGACGACCGCGCGGGACGGTGAGGCGCCGATGAGCTGGGCGCCGTACAGATAGGTGTCAGGGGCGGGCTTGCCCGGCAGCCCCTGGCGAGCCGCGACGACGCCGTCGACCACGTGCTCGAACCGCGAGGCGAGGCCGGCGGCCTCGAGCACCGCGGGGGCGTTGCGCGACGAGGACACGACGGCCATGGCGATGCCGCGACGCTCGAGCTCGTCCATCAGCCGCACGGAGCCCGGGTACGGCTCGACACCGTCATCCTCGAGCACCGCGGTGAAGGCGTCGTTCTTCATGTTGCCCAGCGCGCAGATCGTGTCGGTGCCGGGGGCGTCCGTCGGGTCGCCGTAGGGCAGCTCGATCCCGCGGGACGCCAGGCACGACGCGACGCCGTCGTACCGAGGCTTGCCGTCGACGTAGTCGAAGTAGTCCTGGTCCGTGTAGGGCTGCTCGACGCCGACTAGCGCGAAGTAGTCGGAGAACATGCGGCTCCAGGCGGCCATGTGCACATCGGCAGTCGGCGTCAGCACCCCGTCGAGGTCGAAGAGGACGCCGTCGAACTCCGTGTCGCCGGAGTACTGGGCAAGCCAAGGGGCAGATGTCACGGGCGGCTCTCTTCCTGTTGCGCATCGTGGTGTGCCGGGAACGATCTCCTCCGAGAGTAGTGGCGGTGGCGCGGGCATGAAAGTGGGGCGTGATCGACCGGTCGTATCGTCGGCGCACGCTTATCGACGCCGCCACGGTGAGCGGCGCGGGAGACGTGAGATCCGTCTCACGCGAGCGCCGTTCCACCGTGTTTCCGGCGCGTAAAACCTTGGGCTCACGATTGCGCGGCGCCTCGCGGTGCCGCCAGGATGGGCGCATTGGACAAGCGTCCAAGTCCCGTCGACACCTTTTTCGAACGGAGGACTCACGCGATGGATCCCACCTACGCGCTCATCACGGGCGCCAGCTCCGGCATCGGCCGTGAGTTCGCCAGGCGCTATGCCGCCACCGGCCACGGGCTCGTCCTCGTCGCGCGGCGCGAGGCGGAGCTCACCGCCCTGGCGGACGAGCTCGCCGCCGCGTACAGCGTGCCGTCGATCGTCGTGCCCGTCGACCTCAGCGAGCCGGACGGCGCGGCGCGCGTCTTCGAGGCGATCGACGCTGCTGGCATCGACCTGGGCGTCGTGGTGAACAGCGCGGGCTTCGGCACCGCCGGTCCCCACGGTCAGACGGACCCCGAGCGGCTGCACGCCCAGGCGATGGTCAACGTCGTGGCGCTGTCGAACATCAGCGCCGAGGCGGCGCGTCGCCTGAGCGCGAGGGGCGCTGGCACCCTCGTCAACGTCGCGAGCACGGCGGCGTATCAGCCCGTGCCTGGCATGGCGGTGTACGGAGCGTCGAAGGCGTATGTGAGGTCCCTGACCGAGGCGCTGTGGGCCGAGCTGCGGCCGCATGGCGTGAAGGTGCTCTGCCTCTCCCCCGGGCCCACCGACACGGGATTCTTCGAGGCCGCCGGCTCGGACGCCTTCAAGCTCGTCGAGCCCGTGCCCGTCGAGGGCGTCGTCGCTGCCGCGCTGCGCCATCTCGACAAGCGCGACCCTGGCCCGAGCATGATCATCGGCCTGGGCAACGCGGTCCAGTCGCACGCCAGCAGGTTCGTCCCCACCAGGCTGACCCTCGCGGTCGCCACCTCACTCGCGAACAAGGAGCGTTCATGAGCACCCGCATGCCCATCGAGGAGAGGCGCCTGCGCCTCGCGGAGGCCGCACTCGAGGTCGCCAGACGGTCCGGGGTCGCGGGCGCGACGAGCCGCGCGGTCGTGGCCGAGGCCGGCATGCCGCTCGGAGCGCTGCACTATGCCTTCGAGTCGCGTGAGGAGCTCCTCACGACCGTCGTGCAGCTCGTCACGGACCGGGAGCGGGGCACGGTCGCAGAGGTGCTGCAGGGTTCAGCCGGAGGCGGCGTCGAGGACATCCTCGACGCCGGGCTCAGCGCCTGGCTCGACTTCGTGGTCGCCGATCCCACTCAGGAGCTCGTGTTCCTGGAGCTGGTGCTCTACGGCGTCAGGCAGGACCTGGAGGCGGACGACGCGCCGAGCCGGTACGCGCAGGTCTACGCCTCGGCGGCGGAGACCCTCGAGGCGGCCGCCGAGCTCGCAGGGACCACCTGGACTGTGCCGACCGGCGAGCTCGCGCGGATCCTCGTCGCCGCGCTCGACGGCATCACGACCGGCTACCTCGCCGACCGCGACGAGCGCGCGGCCCGTCGCACCGCCGCTCACATCGCCCTTTCCCTCGCCGCCTTCGCGGCTCCCGCCAGCGCCTCATAGGAGTAGACATGCTCGTCGAACGAGATCCCGCCGTCCTCGCACGCATCAACCTCCACGCCGTGCTCGGGGCGCTCCCGGTGCTCGCACGGCTCAGTCCGGCCGGCGCCGAGATCCTCGCGGGCCTCACGAAGCCGATCGCCGTGACGTTCAGGGTGCCGGGGCTCGAGCCCGCCTCATACACGTTCACCGCCGACGGCATCGTCGCGCGCCGCCTCCGGGGCGCGGCGCGGGTCACGCTCGCGTTCACCTCGCCAGCCCACTTCAACACCCTGATCGACGGCACGGGCACACCGATTCCCCTGGGAGGACCTCGTGGCCTCGCGTTCCTCACGGGACCGTTCGGCGCGCTCGCCGACCTGCTGGGCCGCTATCTCAAGCCATCCGATGAGGACCTCGCCGACGCAGAGTTCGCCCGGGTCTCCACGATCCTCACGTTGCACGTGGCCGGCGCGGCTGTCGCCCAGGTGGCGAACCATGACAGGCAGGGACGGTTCAGCGCCCACCACATGCCGGACGGTCAGGTCGCGATCCTGGTGGGGGACGACATCGACCTGCGCCTCACGGTGGCTGGTCACGAGGTGACATTCGATCCCCATGGATCGGAGGCGAGGCCCGACGCTGAGCTCGCCTTCGCCGACCTCGAGATCGCCGGCGGGGTGCTCACCGGGCAGGCGTCCGCCCTCGCGTGCCTGGGCAACGGCACGCTCGCGATGCGCGGCTTCATCCCCCTCGTCGACAACACCAACAGGCTGCTCGACCGCGTCGGCACCTACCTCGGAGACTGACATGACTGAGACCCCCACCCGCACGCCGCTCAACACCTACGACAAGTCCCGCGAGTGGATGGAGCGCGCCAACCGCGTGATCCCCGCCGGGATTCCCGGCCACCAGGGCCCGTCGGAGGGCTGCTACATCCCGCAGTCGGCCTTCCCGTTCTTCTCCTCCCGCGCGGAGGGCAGCCGGTTCTGGGACGCCGACGGCAACGAGTACCTCGACTACATGTGCGGCTACGGGCCCAATGTGCTGGGCTATCGCGACGCCGACGTCGACGCCGCCGCGAGGGCGCAGGCGGCGATCGAGGACGTCGTGACGATCCCGAGCACGATGCTCGTCGAGACGGCCGAGTTCATGGTCGGCCAGATCGCCTCGGCGGACTGGGTCTTCTTCGCCAAGAACGGCGGGGACACGACGACGCTGGCGATCATGACGGCGCGCGCCGCGACGATGCGCAAGGGCATCGTCTTCGTCGACGGGTACTACCACGGCGTCGCCCCATGGACCCAGAAGCTCGACTACCCCGGCGTCCTCGAGGAGGACGTCGCCCACAACGTGTACGTGCCGTGGAACGACCTCGCCGCCGTCGAGCAGGCGTTCGCGGCCGGCGGCATCGCCGCGTTCATCTCGACGCCGTACATGCACGGGAACTTCGTCGACAACGTGCTGCCCGCCGAGGGCTACTGGCAGGGAGTGCGGGACCTGTGCGACAAGTACGGCGTCGTGCTGATCATGGACGACGTGCGCGCGGGCTTCAGGCTCGACCTCGCCGGCTCCGACCACTTCTACGGGATCAAGGCCGACCTCACGTGCTACTGCAAGGCGATCGCCAACGGCTACAACATCTCGATGCTGGGCGGCGCGGAGTCGCTGCGCGAGGCGGTCAGCACGATCATGTACACCGGCTCGTACTGGATGTCCGCCGTCCCGTTCGCGGCGACCATCGCGACGCAGCGCAAGCTGGCCGAGCTCGATGCACCGGCGATGTTCCGGCGGATCGGCACGACGCTGGGCGAGGGTCTCGTCGCGGCAGGCAAGGAGTTCGGATTCGACCTGCACGTCTCAGGTGAGCCAGCGCTCTTCTACCTCCGGCTCGCGGACGACCCGACCCTGAACCTTCACCAGGAATGGATCGCTGAGATCGTCCAGCGCGGCGTCTTCTTCACCAATCACCACAACCACTTCCTCAATGCGTCGCTGACCGACGCGGACGTGAACCGCACGATCGAGGTGGCCCATGAGGCCTTCGCGGTGCTGCGCGAGCGCCACCCCGGGGCCGGCGCATGAGCGCCGACGTGTCGATCCAGCGTGCCCGGTTCGGCGACACGCTGGCCTACGTCGTCCAGGGCTTCGCGTTCACTGCCATCGTCACCTCGCTCCCCGCGCTCAAGGACCGCTACGAGCTCGGCGACATGGCCGTGGGACTCGTGAATCTCGGAGTCGTCGTCGGCGCCGCGCTCGGCTCGGTTCTCGCGGACCGGCTCGCGGTGCGATTCGGTTCGCGGATCGCCGTGACGACGGCCCTCACCCTCCAGGGACTCGCGCTGGTGGCGGTCGCGCTCGGCGTGCCGTTCCCCGTCTTCGTGGTCGCGATCGTCGCGTTCGGCCTGGGCCTCGGCGCATCCGACGCCGGCCAGGCGATGCAGGCGGTACTGATCCAGCGGCGCATCGGCAAGTCCGTCGTGGGCTCCTTCTTCGCAGCATTCACTGCCGCCGGCATCGTCGCGACCGTCGTGACGTCGTTCTCGACGGCGACCACCCTGGGCATGACCCTGACGGTCTCGGTCGCGGCCGTCGTGGTCCTCGCGGCGGCATCGGCCATGCCGTGGCTGCTCGATCCGTCGCGGGAGCGAGGGGCCGATGCGGTGCGCGAGCACCATGCGCGGAAGCTGCCGGTGCGAGGCATCGTCCTCGTCGGCCTGCTCCTGCTCGGCGCCTTCGTGGCGGACTCGACGGTGCAGTCGTGGAGCTCCATCTACCTGAGCGACACGCTCGGCGCACCCGAGGCGCTCGTGCCCCTCGGACTCGGCGTCTACCTCGCGCTGACGCTGATCACGCGTACCGTTCTCGACTTCGTCGTCCGCGCCTACGGCCGGTTCGTCCTGGGCGCCGTGACGATGGGGATCGCGATCGGCGGCGCCGTGCTGCTCGCGCTGGTCCCCCACGAGTGGGTGGCGATCGCGGGCTTCGGCGTGATGGGGCTGGGCGTCGGCGCGATCGTCCCGCTCGTCTACTCTGCGGCCGGCGACCTCGCACCGGAGCGATCCGACGAGGTCATCGCACGGGTGAACATCTTCCAGTACGGAGGATCCGTGGTCGGTGCCGTCGTGCCCGGCTTCATCAGCGACGCGATCGGTCTCAACTGGGCGTTCCTCGTG
>JAUIBG010000124.1 GCA_030428165.1 Actinomycetes bacterium | reverse complement strand
GTCACGCAGCCCAGCGAGGTAGGGGTCGTCGAGGATGACGCCCTCGAGCTCGACCCAGCGGCCGTCGATCTCCACCTCGGCCCAGCTGTGGATGATGTCGTCGGGTGCGATCGCGTAGGCGAGTGCAGGGACGACTCCCTTCTGCAGGCGCTTGTGGATCGTTGCGCCATGGAACCGCGTGGGCACGCCAGCGCCGCGCAGCAGTGCCATCAGCAGAGTGGTCTTGGTGTTGCACTGGCCGTAGCCGTCGGCGAGCACCGCTGAGGCAGGGATCGCGTCGTCGACGTTGTACCCGAATGCGATCTCGTTGCGCACGAAGTCGTAGATCGAGGCGACGCGCTCGCGCAGTCCCTGGTCGCGCCAGCCGCGCTCATCGATGAGGGATGCCAGCGCCGGCGAATCGAAGTCGAGCAGGGCAGTGGGGGAGGTGATGGTGTCCATGTCTCGACGCTACGAGCGGTGGCACCGGGACGCTTGAACGAATCCGCTAACCCTGGGCAGTCGCGTCAGGCCGCGTCGAGCGTCATGGCGAGCAGCGCCGAGGGTGGCAGGCCGATGGTGCGGGAGAACGTCCTGCTGAAGTGGGCGGAGTCGCTGAATCCCGCATCGGCCGCCGCACGTGTGAGCGACGCCCCGTCGGCGACCACTCCGGCTGCGCGAGCGAGGCGCACCCACAGCCGGTACCGCGCGAAGGTGATCCCGACCTCGTCCGAGAACACATGGGAGAAGCGTGATGGCGACAGGTGCGCCGCGGCGGCCGCGTCGGCCAGGCTGACGTCCCCGCCGCTGACGTCGATGGCCGCGAGAGCACGCTCGAGGGAGTCTGACCGCTCCGTGGGGGCGCATCTCGGCGTCACCCCCAGGGCGGAGAGCACCGCGTCCAGCGCGACCGCCGGATCGCCTTCGTCCCACGAGCCGGCGGCGGCCTCACGCAGCGCGAGGGCGTCCGCAGCGTCCAGGTGCGCCGAGAGGTCGCGGCCGCGCGGACCGAGCGGCTCCACGAGGGCGAGCAGCACCGGCGCAGGCTCCGCGTCAAGGGTGTGGCGCACGCCGCTGGGGACGAGGGCGATGGGGCCGCGCGTCGTGCCGCGATCCGTAACGACCTCGACCTCGCCGTCAAGCGCGATGACGATCTGGATCGCGTAGTGCACGTGCCCTGCCGCGTCGCCGCCGTTGCCCCGGAACAGGGCGGCGCCTGGCATCAGGCTCAGCCGGCCCTCCCAGGGCCGGGTCACGCCAGCCCGAAGGCCGTCTCGAGCTCGCGCCGCAGGATCGCGGGCACGTCGAGCACGCCGGGGTGCAGCGCGTCATAGATCTGCATGCCGTCCCACATCGACACGATGACGGCGGCGCGCTCCTCGGGGCTCAGCTCGTCGCCGGTCACGGCGCCCGAGACCCGCGCCTGGCGGATCACCATCGACATCAGCCACGTGATCATGTCGTGGCGGCCCTGCATCGACTCGCGCGCGGGGTGCCCCTCGTGCCCCGCCTCCGCGACCATCACGGACAGCAGCTGCACGATGCCGGGCTGCGCCTTGTTGCGCTCGGCGGTCGCGACGAACGCGTCGGCCACGTACTGCGGCGTGATGACGTCTGGCATCTCCGCCGGCAGCATCTGGGCGTCGTGCCATTCGAGCACCGCGACCAGCAGCGCGGTCTTGTTGCCGAAGTGGTGCAGCAGCGTCGAGTGGTCCACGCCGGCCTCGCGGGCGATGGCCCTCAGGGAGGCGCCGTGGAAGCCCTTCTGGCCGAACGCGTCGGCTGCGGCGATGACGATCTGCTGCTTGGTCGCGCGGCCCCGCGCGTAGCCGTCGGCTCGGGAGGAGGGGGCCGATGCGGAAGCGTCGTCGGCGGGGGCGGCGGCGCTGGGCGCCACGGAAGTCGAGTCCGGCACGGGCCCTCCTTCCTGGGCACCTACTCTAGTCAGCCCGGCCCCGGGCCCCGCCCGGGACTCAATGCCCACCACATGGTGGAAGTTGCGCGTACACTAGTGACATGGCCACCGTCGACCGTGCGCGCAACGCCACTTCCGAGACCTCCCCCCAGCTCGATGGCGGGGACGCCGCGGCGGCGACGGCCGCCCACGTCGAGGTCGAGGCCCTCCGCGCGCAGTTGACGCTCGCGGAGAAGGCCTCCCTCATGTCCGGAGCCAACTACTGGAACTCCAAGGCGGTCGATCGGCTGAGCATCCCCTCCATGATGCTCACCGATGGCCCGCACGGTCTGCGCAAGCAGGGCGGCGCCGTGGATCACCTGGGACTCAACGCCTCGAAGCCCGCGACCTGCTTCCCGCCTGCCGCGACGCTCGCCAACTCGTGGGACCCGGCACTGACCCGCCGTGTGGGCGAGGCGCTCGGGACCGAGGCGGCGGCCGAGGACGTCTCCGTCCTGCTGGGCCCCGGCCTCAACATCAAGCGCAACCCGCTCGCGGGCCGCAGCTTCGAGTACTTCTCCGAGGACCCCCTGCTGTCCGGCACCCTTGCCGGCGCGATGGCCTCCGGCATCCAGTCCCAGGGCGTGGCCGCGTGTCTCAAGCACTTCGCGGTCAACAGCCAGGAGACCCACAGGATGACCATCGACGAGGTCGTCGACGAGCGCGCGCTGCGCGAGCTGTACCTCGAGGGATTCAGGATCGCCCTGAAGACCTCCGGGGCCTGGTCCGTGATGTCGTCGTACAACAAGGTCAACGGCACGTACGCCAACGAGAACCCGCACCTGCTCACGGACATCCTCCGCGACGAGTGGGCCTTCGACGGCCTGGTCGTGTCCGACTGGGGCGGCAACAACGACCGCGTCGCCGCGGTCGCCGCCGGCAGCGCGCTCGAGATGCCCTCGGGTGACGGCGTGACCGATGCCGAGGTGCTCGCCGCGGTCCAGAACGGCTCGCTGAGCGAGGCCGACCTCGACGCGCGCGTCGACGAGATCCTCACGCTGATCGCCAGGACCGCTGGTGCCCGCGAGGCGGCCGAGCCCGCGAACCATGTCGCCCACCACGCGCTCGCGACCGCGGCCGCGCGCCAGTCGATCGTGCTGCTGCGCAACGAGAATGCGGCGCTTCCGCTCGCGCCGGCGTCCTTCTCCGGTCGCGTCGCCGTCATCGGCGACTTCGCCGCCACCCCCCGCTACCAGGGCGCTGGCAGCTCGCTCGTCAACCCCACGCGTCTCGACAGCGCGCTCGAGGCGCTGCAGGCGACGGACCTCGACGTCATCGGCTACGAGCCCGGTTTCGCGCGCATGGACAAGCACTCCAGCCGCAAGCGCGACCGCGCGCTGCACCTGGCCGCGACGGCCGACGCCGTGCTGCTGTTCCTCGGGCTCGACGAGTCCGCCGAGGCCGAGGGCGTCGACAGGAAGCACATGCGCCTGGCCGACAACCAGCTCGAGCTCGTGGAGGCGCTGGTCCACCAGGCCGCCGACACGGAGACGCGCATCGTCGTGGTCCTCGCCGGCGGCGCCCCCGTCGAGCTGCCGTTCGCCGAGCGGGTCGACGCGATCCTCCACACCTACCTCCCGGGCCAGGGCGGCGGCCCCGCGATCGCCGACGTCATCACCGGCGCGGTCAACCCATCCGGCCGCCTCGCCGAGACCTTCCCCGTCGCGTACGCGGACGTCCCCTCGTCGCGCGACTTCAGCCTCACCCAGGCGACGTCCGAGCACCGGGAGAGCATCTACATCGGCTACCGCCACGCCGACAAGGTCAACGCCGCGGTGCGCTACGCGTTCGGCCACGGCCTGTCCTACACGCAATTCGCGTACTCGGACCTGACCGTGAACCGCCGCAGTGCCACGGTCACCGTCACGAACACCGGCGACCGCGCCGGCACCGAGACGGTCCAGCTCTACGTCGAGGCGCCCGACGGCGCTGAGGGCCAGTTCCGTGCGGTGCGCGAGCTCGCCGGCTTCGCCAAGGTGACCCTCGAGCCCGGCGAGTCCGCGACCGTCAAGATCGGCTACCGCGAGCACGCGTTCGACGTCTACGACGCCGCCGCAGGGAAGTGGCGCCGCGTGGGCGGCGACTACACCGTTCGCGTGGGCGCCTCGTCGCGGGACCTGCGCCTCGACGCGCCGCTGACGGTCGCAGGGAAGCCGATGCCGGAGCCGGCAGCCGCCCTGCCCCACTACGTCTCTGGTGAGGTCGCCGGCGTCACCTCCGAGGAGTACGAGGCCCTGCTGGGCCGCCCGCTCCCCCCTCAGGACTGGCCGAAGGACGCGCCGCTCACGCGCGCCGACCTCGTCGCGCAGTGCAAGGGCCGCGGCGGCTTCGCGAGTCTCCTCTACTGGGTGATCGACAGTGCCGGGAGCGTCCTCATGGCGCTCGGCCGGCCCATCGATGCCAACAACACGAAGTTCGTGCTCGAGCTGCCGTTCCGCTCGATCGCACGCCTGACCGGAGGGGGCGCCGACGACGCGATGGTCGACGGCCTGCTCCTCATGGTCAACGGTCGGTTCTGGCGGGGTCTCCGCGAGCTGACCGCAGCATGGTTCGCGCTGCGACGTCGCATGCGCGCTGACAAGCACAGCCAGGAGGGCTGAACAGCATGGCAAGCAGGAAAGAGATCAAGGCCGAGGAGGTCGCGCGCGTCAAGGCCGACAAGGCCGCGCGCAAGGCCAGGAAGGCCGAGCTGAAGGCGATGTCGCCCGAGGACCGCACGGCTGCCAAGACCGCCGACGCGCAGGCGGCGAAGGCCGCCAAGGCGGAGCGCAAGGCCGCGCGCGCCTCGATGTCGAAGGCCGAGAAGCGTGAGGACAAGCGCCGCGCCAAGGTCTACCGCAAGGTGTCGCACCGTCCCAGGCGCGCCATCGGCTGGGGCATCGCCGCCGTGGCCGTCCTGGGCATCGGCCTGCTGATCGCGCCGTACGTGTCGGGCATCATGCGCGTCGCGTCGCTCGAGTTCACCGACGACTCCCCCGAGGCCGTCGCGGCCCGCGACGCCGCCGTCGACATCTCCCAGGAGATCTCCGACGAGGGCATGGTCCTGCTGAAGAACGAGGGAGACGTCCTCCCGCTCGGCTCCGACGCGGCCGTCAACGTCTTCTCCTTCAACTCGTTCAACCTCCGCCTGGGCGGCGGCGGCTCCGGCGGCACCGCCGTCGCGGGCGCCCCCACGCTCTACGAGGCGCTCGAGGGCCAGGGCATCTCCTACAACGAGGACCTCTACGCCACCCTCGAGGAGGCCGGCGCCGAGCACACCGAGGGCTCCAGCAACTTCCTCGTCCAGATCGCGCAGCTCGCCACCGGCGGCGGCACGACCAACGAGCCGGCCCCCGACTACCTCACCGACGACGTCATGGCGCAGGCCGCCGGTTACTCCGACACCGCGATCGTCGTGGTCGGCGTCAGCGGCGGCGAGGGCTCCGACCTCACGGACGAGACCCTGCAGCTCACCGCCGAGGAGCGTCAGCTGCTCGACATCGTCACCGAGTACCAGGACAACGTCATCGTCGTCGTGAACGCGGGCAACCAGATGGAGCTGGGCTTCATCGACGAGTACCAGGAGATCACCGCCGCGGTCTGGATGGGCATCCCCGGCACCGACGGCGCCGTGTCGCTCGCCAAGATCCTCGCCGGCGACGTCAACCCGTCCGGCCGCCTCACCGACACCTACGCCTACGACGTCTCCTCGTCCCCGGCCTCGGTCAACCTGGGCGACCACTCCTACGCCAACGTCAGCCGCGCGTTCCTCGAGTACGAGGAGGGCATCTACGTCGGCTACCGCTACTACGAGACCCGCTACGTCGACGACGAGGCCGGCTACGAGGCCGCGGTGCAGTACCCGTTCGGCTACGGCCTGTCCTACACGGCGTTCGACTGGGACGCCGCGGCGCTGACCGTGACCGATGACACGGTCACCGTCGAGGTCACCGTCACCAACACCGGCGACGTCGCAGGCAAGGACGTCGTGCAGGCGTACTTCTCCGCGCCGTACACCCCTGGCGGCGTCGAGAAGTCGGCGATCGAGCTCGCCGGCTACGCGAAGACCGGTCTCCTCGAGCCCGGCGCGTCCGAGACCGTCACCCTCGCGTGGGACGTCCAGGACATGGCGTCGTGGGACGCCTCGCAGGGCGCGTATGTGCTCGACGAGGGCACCTACGAGGTCACGGTCGCGACCGATGTGCACACTCCCGTCGCGACGTTCGGACACGTGGTCGACGAGACGGTCGTCTACACGGCCGATGCCGACACCGGCTACGAGTACTCGTCGCTGTTCGAGTTCGCTGAGGGCGACGTGACCTACCTGTCCCGCGCGGACTGGGACGGCACCTACCCGACCGCGCCCGACGGCACCGAGACCGCGTCCGACGAGGTGCTCGCGCTGATGAACCCGGAGATCGTGGCCGCCGACGGCGACGCCCCGACCTACGGCGCTGACAACGGCCTCGAGCTCGCCGACCTGGTGGGCCTGAGCTACGACGACCCGCAGTGGGACGCGTTCCTCGACCAGCTCACGCTGGACGAGCAGATCGAGCTGTTCTCCTACGGCGCCTACAAGTCGGCCGAGGTCGAGCGCCTTGGCATCCCGTCGATCACGCTGCTCGACAGCCCTGCGGGCCTGAACTCGCTGTTCGCCTCGCTGACGGCGGCGTCGTACCCGTCGGAGATCATCATCGGCTCCACCTGGAACGACGAGCTGGCCTACGCGGTGGGCGAGTCGGTCGCGGCCGAGGCCGAGATCTACGGCGTCGACGTCTGGTACGCGCCCGGCATGAACCTGCACCGCAGCGCCATGGGCGGCCGTGACTTCGAGTACTTCTCCGAGGACCCGCTGCTGAGCGGCTACATGGGCGCGGCGATGGTCGCCGGAGCGCAGGACAACGGCCTGCCCACCACCATGAAGCACTTCGTGCTCAACGACCAGGAGGTCAACGCCAGGTCCGGCATCAACGTGTTCGCCTCCGAGCAGGCGCTGCGCGAGCTGTACCTCCAGCCGTTCGAGATCACGGTGAAGGAGGCCGGCGCGCAGGGCGCGATGAGCTCCTTCATCAACCTCGGCGGCAAGTGGGCCGGCGGCTCGCCTGAGCTGCTCGTCGAGCTTCTCCGCGGCGAGTGGGGCTTCGAGGGCTTCG
>JAUIBG010000123.1 GCA_030428165.1 Actinomycetes bacterium | reverse complement strand
TGAAAGTTCTTTCCACAGATGGCTTTTGTCCACTAGTCAGGCACTCGAACACGTGTTCGAATAGATGTGTGACCATCACTGAGCAGGACCTCGACGCGGCGGCTGAGGCGCCAGTGTCGGTTCTGCCTTCGGCGCGCGAGATCGTCGCTGGGATCGCGTCCGCTCCTGGGGTTGAGGTGCTCCGGCGGGCTGATCGGCGTGAGGTGGTGCGGCTGCAGCGTGAGTATGCGGATCTGCGGCGGGAGCTCGACGCTGGAATGGCGCCGTTGGCCGCCGAGATCGCCCGCCGCTCTGCCTCGCCCGACCCGTCAGAGTCGATCGCGCGTCGCGAGGGGTTCCGCTCCGCGGGACAGTTGATCGCGTCGAACCTGCGGGGTGCGCCGGCCGATGCTGAGCGGCTGATCGCGGTGGGCGAGAACATGGCGGCGGCTCAGCGGGAGGCGAGGCGGCAGGAGGCCGGCGACGGCGGAGGACTGTCGGGTGACGAGGAGCTGCTCGAGTCTGTGCCCGCGGGTCCGCACCTGCCGTATGTGGCGGCGGCCTCGGCTGAGGCGAGGATCGGCGTGGACGCGGCTGCCGCGATCATCGCGATGGCTCAGCGCGTGTGGCGCGACGCGAGCCCGGAGGCGCTCGCCAAGGCCGAGCGGATGCTCGTCGACAAGGCCCAGCACCTCGACATCCGCAAGCTCGGCGCGCTGATCAAGCGCGTCGAGGCCTCCTTGAGCGTCACGCGGCTCGAGGACAAGGAGCGCCGCCAGATTCGCGAGCGCCACCTCAGCATCTACGAGGACCGCGACGGCATGATCGCGATCAACGGGCGCCTGGACGCAGCGACGGGTCTGCCGATCAAGGCGGCCGTCGAGGCGATCGTCACCAGGCAGATGCAGCTCAAGCGCGACCGCAAGAACGCTGTGCCCGACGACCGGACCGTGCCGCAGATGACCGCCGACGCGCTCAGCGCGCTTGCGTCCCATGCGCTCGGCTGCACGGACTCCTCGCTGCCCATCCCGGCGACCACCGTCGTCGTGAGGATGGACGTCGAGGCGCTCAAGGCGGAACTGGGCGCTCTCGACGGCGCCGGCGACGACGCGACGGTCGAGCAGCGTGAGTGCGGAATCGGCACCGTCGACGGACTGGCTCAGCCCATGACCGCGGGGCAACTGAGACGCCTCGCTGCGGGTGCTCGGGTCATCCCGGAAGTGCTCGGCGGACCCTCGCAGCCGCTCGATCTCGGTCGCAACCGGAGACTGTTCACCCACGGTCAACGGTTGGCGCTCGTGGAACGCGACGGAGGCTGCGCGTCATGCGGGGCACCACCGAGCTGGTGCGACGCCCACCACATCCGTTGGTGGAAGGAACATCGCGGCCGCACTGACCTCAACAACGGGGTGCTCTTGTGTCGCGCATGCCACACACGCATCCACGAAGGCCGGTGGAAAGTCGAGATCCACGACGGAATGCCCGTGTTCCTGCCCCCACCCGAGTACAGCGGGAGCAATGCACCCCAAATCGGAGGGCGCCGAAGGTTCGACGTCCTGCAGTGATCGCCTGGTGAGACTGGCGGGGGACTACTCCCCGGACTCGGCCTGCGCCTGCTGCTGCGCCTCGAACTCGAGGACGCTCTGGCGCATCATCTGCACGTGCTCGGGGGAGACGCGGAAGCCTTGGCTCTTGCCCTCGATGTGGAGGCCCACATCCGGCGTGAGGTCGCGCACCAGGTCGGCGCCGAACATCGCCACCGAGTGGCCGGCGTGCTCGGTGAGGTGCGAGAGCGACTCCTCGGACGCCGCGATGACGAGGAAGTCGATCTCGTCATCGTTCATCCACAGCGGGGTGATGTCCTCCCACGTGGAGATCTCGCCCGTCTTCGACGGGATGTGGATCGGCGCGTTGAGGAATGCGTTGAGCAGGGCGAGGAGGTCCTCCGGTGCGGAGCCGTCCTCGGCGATGAGCGTCTCGAGAAGCTCGTTGGGGTTGGGCTGGGGCTGCGGCTCAGAAGTAGTCATCCCCTCCACCGTAGAGCGGGGGCGGGGGGTGAATGCAAGGCCGCCCGGCACATCGGCCCGGTGGATACACTGCGAGAAGAACCTCACCATCCTCGCAAGGAGCCCGTAGTGCCGACCCCGACCACGCCCTTCACCAGCTACATGGCGCTGGGCGACAGCTTCACCGAGGGACTCGGCGACTACTACCACGACGGCTCCGAGCGCGGCTGGGCCGATCTCCTCGCCCTCGCGCTCGCCGATGAGTTGGGAGAGGGGCACGACCACGGCCACGCCGCCGATGCGACGCCCTTCCAGTACTCCAACCTCGCCATCCGCGGCCGTCTCCTCGCCCCGATCATCGCCGAACAGCTGCCCGTCGCCCTCCAGTCCAAGCCCGCCCTCGCGTCCTTCAACGGCGGCGGCAACGACATGCTGCGGCCCTCGATGGACAACGAGACCGTGGCGCGGATGTATCGCGAGTCGGTCGAGAAGATGGTCGACGCCGGCATCCACGTGCTCGCCCTTGCCGGACCCGACCCGGGCCGGCACCTCCCGCGCGGCGGGACCTTCACGCGCCGCGGCGAGGCGATGACGTCGCTGCTGCACGAGTGGGCCGAGACCACCGAGGGCATCACCTTCTGCGACAACTTCCACGACATGCGGCTGCGCGAGCCCGACTTCTGGTCGCCCGACGGGCTGCACCTCAACACCCGCGGTCACGCGAGCGTCGCGGTGAATGCGCTGACTGCCCTCGGGCGGGGGACTCCCGCATGGCTCGCGGAGCTCACGACGGCCGATGTGCCGCCCACTCGGTTCGGCACCCTCGCCTACTACGGCGAGCACGTCGTGCCGTTCCTGGGACGCCGCCTGATGCGGAAGTCCTCGGGCGACGGCCGCTTCGCGAAGCGTCCCGCGCTCGCTCCGCTCGACCCCGCGGCGCGGTACTAGCCGCCGCCCGCGGAGTCGATGTCAGACCCTCGCGGGAGAGTCCTTCTCAACGGAAAGCGCGGCACAGCGGCCGGGCGGCGAGGAGGGGGTCATGAGTGCAGAGGTCATCGAGTCGGTAGTGGACCGTCGCATCGGGCGGGAGCTGAACGGGCGCCGCCTGGTCGCCGTCGACGTCGAGAATCTGCTGGGCTGCGCCCCGCACCTCGCCTCGGCAGCGGTCTACAGCGTGGCGATCGGGCAACTGGCGGACCGCATCGGCTTCGATGACGGTCGCGACCAGATGATCGTCGCCGCCAACCCGCTGGCCGCCTTCAAGGCCCACGGCGCCGCGCCTCACGCGAGGCTGCTCGTCCGCGAGGGGGTCTCGGGGGCCGACCGGGCGCTGTGCGACGAGCTCGAGCAGATCGCCCACCTGTCCGAGCGCTATGACGAGATCGTCATCGCCTCGGGCGACCACGAGTTCGTGCCCGTGGCCGCGCGTCTGAGGGGAGCGCGGCTGCGGGTTACGGTGGCGGCACGGCTGGACTCGCTCAACGGCTCGCTGCGGCGCATGGCCGATGCCGTGGTCGCCCTGCCGTCCCCGGCCGCCACACTGTCGCTCGCCGCGTAGGGGGCGCGCAGCGACAGTGTGGCGGCAGGACGTCGCTACGCGGCGAGCGCCACCTTCGCGCCGTTCGCGGTGACGGTGGTCGAGATGTTGCCGCGTGTCGCGTTGGAGTAGGGGCAGGTCTTCTCGGCCTTGGCCACGGCCTCCTCGAGCGCGGCCTGGTCGGCGTGCGGCGCGGTGACGTGCAGCGTGACCTTGAGCTGGAAGCCGCCCTTGAGGTTCATGCCGATCCCCACCTCGGAGTCCACGGTCGAGTCCTCGAGGTTGAGCCTCTTGCCCGCCATCTTGAGCGCCGAGTGGAAGCACGCGGCGTAGCCGGCCGCGAAGAGCTGCTCGGGGTTGGTCTTCTCCGGCGCGGTGCCCGGCTTGGGCGTCTGCAGGTCCGCAACCAGCAGGCCGTCGTCGGTGGCGACGTGGCCGTTGCGGCCGTCCCCGGTGGCGGTGGCGCGGGCGGTGTAGAAGGCCTTCATCGGAGTTGCCATGAGCAGGTCGTTCCCTTCGTCTGGTGCCCCCGGCGCCGGCTGGCGTCGAAGTAGGGTTACTAGTTAGTATACATATAGCGATGAGCCGTCAAACGGACGCTCGGGCCGGCCCATGCGCCGCTACAGTCGTGAGAAGTAAGGAGGTGTGCCGTGCCCGATCCGAACTCGCCCGTGCGCGCCGCGATCATGGCCGCCGCCCGCGAGCTCTTCTCAGCCGAGGGCTTCCGTGCCGTCAGCGCGGACAAGGTCATCGCCGCCTCGGGCTACTCGAAGGTCACCTTCTACCGGCACTTCCCGACCAAGGACGAGCTGGTGGCTGCCTTCCTGGCCGACGAGCTGGCCCGCCTGCAGGCGGTGGCCGCCACCGTCACGGATGCCCAGGTCCCCGAGCTGATCTACACCGAGATGTGCACGCCCGGCTTCCGCGGCTGTCCCTTCCTGAACGCCGCGGCCGAGTACCCCGCCGCCGACCACCCGACCCGCGCCGTCATCTCCGAGTTCCGCGACTGGATGCGCGCCTCGATCGGCGCCTGGCTCGAGCGCAGGGGAGTGGAGGACGCCCAGACCTGGACCGAGGCGCTGCTCATGCTGCGCGACGGGGCCATGTTCGCCGGCTACCTCGACGGCGACCCTGAGCGGGTGATGCGCGAGTTCGCCGCCGTGGTGGGCCGCATCGAGTCGGCAGCCGGGGGAGCGCGGGCCGCGGTTGTCTAGAGGGACTCGCTAGGCCGAGTCGCTGGCGGCGAGCTCCAACAGCGCCAGCGTCATCGTCAGCTCCAGCGCCTCGCGGGTGATCTCCTCGCCGGTCGACGTCACCTGCACGAACGTGTCGCCCTGCACCGTGGCAGTCGTGCGTCCAGGGCCGATCACGAGGCCGACGCCCACGTCGATGCCCTCGGCGTAGGCCAGGGTGCCGTCGTACTCGACCACCGGGAAGGCGTCCTCGAAGACCTGGAACAGTTCGTCCATGTTCTCCTGCTCGGCCGGCCGGATCGCCACCTCGATCGCGTAGGTCGAGTCGTCGCCCTGCCACACGCAGACCGTGCCGCTGGTGTTGCCCTGTTGCGAGGCGTCCGAGACGCCGAACGCGAGTCCGGTGATCTCGCCGAGCTCCTCACGGTTCAAGACGGGACACGCCTCGATGCCGGCGGTCGGGTCGGCACTGTCCGTGGCATCGGCCGTGGCCGATGCCACGGACAGTCGGGGAGGGAGTGGCACTCGGAGACGGGTCCGGTTCGGGGTCGGTTCCGCCGCACCCTGCCAGCGCGAACGCTCCGGCGAGAAGCATCGCCGCGGCGACCGCTCGCGTGGTGCTCGGCTGAGGCATCGGCCCTCTCCTGTCGGCTCGGTGCGGTCACGGTATCAACAGGCGTTCACCGCCCCTGCTGTGTGAACTCCTGGAAAACCCCATGAATGGGGAGGTGCCAGGCAGTGGAGCATTCGATAGCCTCATTGCCAGCAGGTGGCGCGGTTGCCACCGCATTCGACGTTCACGGGAGAGATGTCATGGGTTTCATCAGGGTTGTTGCCGGCGCGGCCATGGATTCGCTGCGTTCCACGTTCGGGGACCAGTTCCTCGACTTCCTCGTGCCGCCGTCGCACGTCAGCGACACCGCGGTGCTCTTCCCGGCGGTCGCCCAGGGCACCAACGCCGGTCGCGGTGAGAACACCCGCGGCTCCGAGAACATCATCACCAACGGCTCGCGCATCGTCGTGCCCGAGGGCTTCGGCCTCATCACCTTCCAGGACGGCGCGGTCACCGGCTTCATCGCCGAGCCCGGCGCGTTCGAGTACACGACCGACGACCAGAACGCGAAGTCCGTCTTCGCCGGCGACGGGATCGTCTCGCCCACCATTACGACCTCGTGGGAGCGCTTCAAGTTCGGCGGCCAGCCCGGCGCCCAGCAGCTCGCCTTCTACGTGAGCCTCAAGGAGGTCACGGGCAACCGCTTCGGCACCCAGGGCCCGATCTACTGGGACGACCAGTACCTCGGCACCCAGGTGGGCGCGGTCACCCGCGGCACCTACGTCATCAAAATCGTCGACCCGATCCTCTTCGTGAAGTCGATCGTCCCGGCCAACTACATCACCGCGAACGCGCAGGTCTTCGACCTCGCGACCGACAACCCGGTGAGCGACCAGCTGTTCGCCGAGGTCGTCGGCTCGCTGGCCGGCGCCTTCTCGCGCTACGTCAACAGCCCCGACAAGAACCAGCGCATCACTCAGATCCAGTCGGACTCCGTGGGCTTCGCGCAGTCGCTGGCCGGCGAGGTCGAGACCAACTACAAGTGGACCGAGTCCCGCGGCCTCACGCTCACCAAGGCCACGATCATGTCGATCGAGTACGACGAGGACACCGCCGAGCTGCTGTCCGACGTCAAGAAGGCCGATGCGCTGCGCGGCTCCCGCGGCGACAGCTTCATGCGCCAGTCGGTCGCCCGCGGCATCCAGTCCGCCGGTGAGAACGGCGGCGGCGAGGGCCTCGCGTTCATGGGCATGGGCATGGGCGCCATCGGCGGCGCGGCAGGCGGCTTCAACTCCGGCCAGCCCGCCCCGCAGTCGCCCCAGGCGCCCGGCGGCGGCGCCGCTCCCGGAGCGGCCCCCGACCCGATGCAGGAGCTGGCGAAGTACAAGCAGATGCTTGACCAGGGCCTCATCACGCAGGAGGACTACGACGCGCTCAAGAAGAAGGCCCTGGGCCTCTAGCGCGCCGCCGCCTCAGCAGAATATGAGCACCCTTCCGCCGCCCCCACCGCCACCGTCCGACGGCCAGGGCGGAGCCCAGCAGGGCTCCGTCCCGCCCCCTCCGCCGGCCCCGGCATCGGCTCCGGCCGATGTCCCGGCGCCGCCCGCTGAGAAGGACGCCACGGAGCCCACGACGGCCGCCGAGACGCTCGAGGAGGCCATCAAGAACGATGGCCCCGAGATCCTCGCCACGCCAGAGAGCACCGGTAAGGACGGCGTCAACCGCTGTACCCGCTGCGGCGCCTCGGAGGTCTCCTACAACGACCAGACCGAGACCTTCAGGTGCCTGTTCTGCCGCTTCGAGTGGTCGGAGCGGTCGCTCGACGAGCAGATGGGCCTCTCGACCGGC
>JAUIBG010000122.1 GCA_030428165.1 Actinomycetes bacterium | reverse complement strand
TCCTGCCAGGGTGCGCGAGATCCAGCAGGTCGCCAGGCTGCTCGCGGGCCGCGCCGAGGACAAGGACAGCTGGGCACGCAATGTGATCCTCATCGGCGACTTCAATATCTTCTCAACCGAGGACGACACGTTCGCAGCGCTCGACGACAACGGCTTCGTGGTACCGCCGCCCATCATGGGCGCCTACACGAACGCCAAGCTCAACCGCTCATACGACCAGATCGCGTTCCACACCGACCCCGAGCGGCTGACGTGGACCGAGAACGCCGGGGTCCTGGACTACTACCAGACTGTCTTCACGGAGGCCGATCACCCTGGGATCTACGACGGCTTCATGAAGGCGGATGGACTGCCGCCATCCGACCCCGCCTCGTACTACTCCACGTATTGGCGCACGCACCAGATGAGCGACCATCTGCCGCTCTGGTGCGAGCTGCGCATCGACTACTCGGACGAGTACCTGCAGCGCAAGCTCGGTCCGCAACTGCCGGGCTAGTCGACCGACGCGACTCCAGCGGGAGCGCCAGGCGTCTCAGCGTCGGCCTGGACCTGGTCGGAGACGGTCTCGTCGACCTCCTCCTCGGGCCGCACGATGAACCATGCGCCGATGGCGGCGAGCACGGCGAAGCCAGCCGCGATCATGAACGCGGTGTCAGCCCCCTCGACGCCGGCGATCTCGATCGGCACGCCGTCGGCCTCGCCGGCGTGGACTGCGGAGGAGTAGACCGCGACGAGCAGCGCGACGCCCGCGGCGCCGCCCACCTGCTGGAGCGTGTTGAGCATCGCCGAGCCGTGCGAGTACAGACGGCGCGGGAGCGAGCCGAGCGACGCCGAGAACAGGGGCGTGAAGGATGCTGCGAGCCCAACGGACAGCACCATCTGCACAGCCATGAACACCCACAGCGGTGAAGTGGCGGGCAGCTGGCTGTAGGTCGCCAGCGCGACCAGTACGGCGAGCGTGGCAGGGATGATCAGCGGGCGCGGACCCACGCGGTCGTAGATGCGACCGATCACCGGGCCCAGCAGGCCCATCGCGATCGAGCCAGGGAGCACCACGAGCCCTGCCTGCACCGCGCTCACTCCCACCACGTCCTGCAGGAACAGCGGGAGCAGCGTCAGCGTGCCGAACATCGCGAGCGCGATGAGCGTCATGAGGCCGACCGCCACCGCGTAGTTGCGGGACTGGAAGACGCGGAGGTCGAGCAGCGCGCGGTCCTCGCGGACGAGCACGAGCTGTCGCCACACGAACAGTGCGAGAGCGATCAGCGACACGGCGAGGGAGACGCCACCCGCGACGGCTGAGCTCGAGCCCTCGCCCTCCGAGCCGAACTGCGTCAGGCCGAAGACCAACCCGCCGAACCCGAGTGCGGCCAGCGGGATCGAGAGGATGTCGATCGGGGTCTGGCGAGTCTCGCCGAGGTTGAGCATCCAGCGCGCACCGATCGCCAGTGCGGCCAGCGCGATCGGGAGCACGAGGCCGAAGATCCAGCGCCAGTGCAGGTTGTCGAGCACAAGTCCGGCGAGCGTGGGTCCCAGTGCAGGAGCGAGGGAGATGACGAGACCCACTCGCCCCATCATGCGACCGCGGCTGTGCGCAGGGATGACGTTCATGATCGTCGTCATCAGCAGCGGCATGAGGATCGCCGTGCCCGAGGCCTGCACGATACGGCCCGCCAGGAGCGTCGGGAAGCCGGGCGCGATGAGCGCGAGCAGCGTGCCGAGGCTGAAGAGGGTCATCGCGGCGAGGAACATCTGCCTGGTCGTGAATCGCTGCAGCAGGAATCCCGTCACCGGGATGACGACCGCCATGGTCAGCATGAACGCGCTCGTGAGCCACTGGCCGAGCTCGGGTGCGAGCCCGAGGTCCTCGTTCAGGTGAGGGATCGCGATGCCCATCGTGGTCTCGTTCAGGATCGCGACGAAGGCCGCGACGATGAGGAGCCAGATGACCCGCATGCCAGCGGGGTCGATGGCCGGACTCGTCGATTCAGGCTGGGCGTGGTCGGGTGCGGACTGCAATGGTTCTCCTCGGCATCGGGCGGGACGCGGCGAGGCGCCTGGAACACCGTACCCGTCGGCACCGACAACACTTGAGGCGTCGCCACGATTCCCGCGCGGCGACTCATGCCCCTACGCCATGCGTGACATTCCGCACATTGCGCCGTAGCGTGAAAGGGACGCGCCGGAGTAGTCCCCGAACGGAAGGCCGCCAGATGGGCGTTGCGCAGCCGGGCAGAGCCGTGGCCCGTGCACGCCTCGGCGTCATGGCGTTCTTCGTCGGCGCGGGCTTCACCGCCGGAACCGTGGCCTCGCGGATGCCCAGCGTGCGCGACGACCTCGGCGTCACGCCGGCACAGCTCGGCACGGTCCTCCTCGTCGGCGCACTGGGAGGCCTCGTCTCACTGATCTTCGCCGGGGGACTGGTCGCGAGACTCGGCCCCCTCACGCTGATCCGGACGGCAACGCTCGTGATGACGGTCGGCATCGTCGGACTGGCCCTTGCGACGGCATTCGCGTTTCCCTCGATGTACGCGACCGGGCTGTTCCTCGCGCTGGCGACCTTCGAGCTCATCATCGCCGTCGCCAACTCGAATGCCGCCACGATCGAGCGGCTGCTCGATCGCCCGGTGATGTCGCAGTTCCATGCGGCGTTCTCGATCGCGATGCTCGCCGGCATCGGCACCGGCGCAGCCATCGCCGGTCTCGGCATCGCGGTGTCGACGCACTTCGCCATCGTCGGGGTGGCACTGGGCGCCGCCTATCTCGCGGCCTCCGGCCCGTCGATCCCGGAGGACCCGCGCGCAGGCGACCCCGCACAGCCGGACACACCGAGGCGGACGGGGCTCTTCATCAGCCTGCAGCTCGCCGCACGTGAGCGCCGCACGCTGCTGCTCGGCCTGCTGCTGCTCGCGGCGTTCAGCACCGAGAGCGCCTCCGGCAACTGGATTCCGATCGCCCTCGTGGACGACTTCGCCGTCACCGAGTCGGTCGCCGGCCTCATGTATGCGGGAGTCGTCCTGGCGCAGAGCGCGACGAGGCTCTTCGGCGTGAGCGCGCTCGCACGCATCGGCCGTGTCGCCATGCTGCGCACGTCCGCCGTGCTGATCCTGAGCGGAACACTGGTCTTCGCTCTCGCGCCGTGGCCGTGGGCCGCACCCGTCGCCCTCCTGGCGTGGGGTGCGGGCACCGCCTTCTCATTCCCCGTGGCGCTGTCCGCCGCCGCAGACGTCCGCACCGACGCGACCGCACGGGTCGCCGCCGTCAGCGTGTTCGGGACCACGGGCGGCCTCATCGTCCCGCAGTTGATCGGACTGTTCGCTGAGGTGGTCACGGTCCGCCTCGCACTGCTCGCCGTCGTCGGTCTGGCGGCGATCGCGATCTTCGCTCTCGCACCCGCTGCGCGTCCGCCCTTGAGTGCCCCGCGCCCTTCCGCCAGTCTGGAACGGTGAAGCCGCCGTACTGCGCCGTCTGCGATGCGCCCGTCGACCCCGTCGACGCCAATCTCCACGGCACGTCGCCCACTGGCACGTCGCCCGCCGGCCGCGCCGACCCGGCCGGCATCGCCCCCGCCGCCCGCGACTGGTACTGCGACCGGCATCGGCCGGGACGCGCGCATCACTCGACCGAGTCGGGAGGGGGCGCGCTCCTGGAGCGCTACGCGCGTCTGCGCGCCACACAGCGGCGCGTGTCGATCGCACCGGTCGCATTCGACGAGCTCGCCACGCGCTGGCATGCCCTCATGCCCGCGGTCGCCGACGCGCTCGGGACGGCATGGTCGTCGCCGCCGTCCCGGCAGCGACGCGCCTGGCAGCCCATGGACGGTGTCGAACCGCCACACTGCCCCTTCACGGAGGAGGAGCGCTGGGACGACGGCCCGCTTGCGCTCGAGGTGGAGCGCGCGTACTGGGCCCAGGGCGACCTCGCGCGCGCTCAGGTCGTCCTCACCGTGCGGCATCCAGCCGGATCGACACGTGTGTCCGGACACATTCCCGCCGACGGCTCTGGCGTCGACGTGCCGGAGCTGATCGTCACCGGCGACCCGCTTCCCGATGAGGTCGAGGCGCTCATTCTGGCTATCAATGCGCGAGACCGTGCACAATAGGCCGGTCGCCGTGCATCAAACGAGGCCTCGGATCCGCGTCAGCGGGCATTGCCGGCGGAGCCAGCCCCACGCGTGCGCAGCCGACTGCGCAGCACTGAGACAGGAGCCTCGATGTCCTCGCTGACCATCCAGACCACCACTTCCGGGTCGCTGCCGCGCTCGCCCGAGCTCGTCGAGGCCACGAAGGCCCTCCAGCTCGCCGACGACGGCTTCACGCTGATCCGCACGCCCGAGTACAACGAGCTCGGCGCCACGGCGGTGCGCGATCTCGTCAAGCGCCAGCTCGACGCCGGCCTCACGATCGTGGGCGACGGGGAGTACGGCAAGGCGATGACGGCCAGCCACGACTTCGGCGCCTGGTGGTCCTACTCGTTCCAGCGCGTCGCCGGCATGGCCCTTCCTCCCGAGGACGCGCCGATGCCCGAGCCCGTCCGCTCCGAGCCGGGGCACGTGCGCCTCACCTCGATGAACGACCGCCGGGACTGGGTGCGCTTCGCCGAGGCCTACTACGACCCGACCTCGGGCGTACTGTTCGGCGACCCGCCGTTCTGGCCCATCACCGTGGGCGAGCTCTCGTACCGCGGCCAGGATCTCATCGGCGCCGATGTCGCCAACCTGCGCGCGGCTCTCGACGCCACCGGCCAGGAGTCCGGCTTCATCACCTCGATCGCCCCCGGCAGCGGCGCCCGCGTCGGCAATGCCTTCTACGGCTCCGAGGAGGAGCACATCTGGGCGTGGGCCGAGGCCATGCGCGAGGAGTACAAGGCCGTCACGGACGCCGGCCTGACCCTGCAGATCGACGATCCGTCGCTCGCGGAGTCCTGGGACCAGGTCAACCCCGAGCCGTCGGTCGCCGACTACCGCGCCTTCCTCCGCACGCGCATCGACGCGATCAACCACGCGATCGAGGGCCTCCCCGAGGACCAGGTGCGCCTGCACGTCTGCTGGGGCTCCTGGCACGGCCCGCACACCACCGACCTCGAGTTCCGGCACATCGTGGACCTCGTGATGGAGATCAATGCGGGGGAGTACTCCTTCGAGGCCGCGAACCCGCGCCATGAGCACGAGTGGAGCATCTGGAAGGACGTCGAGCTCGCGCCCGGCAAGAAGATCGTCCCCGGCATCGTGGGCCACAGCTCCAACGTCGTCGAGCACCCCGACCTCGTCGCCGAGCGCATCGTGCGCTTCGCGGAGCTCGTGGGCCCCGAGAACGTCATCGCGTCGACTGACTGCGGACTGGGCGGCCGTGTGCACCAGCAGATCGCCTGGGCCAAGCTCGAGAGCCTGGGCGAGGGAGCCCGCCGCGCCGCCGACCTGCTGAACGGCTGATCTTCCTCCGCGTCAGGGTGGTGGACTAGCGTCGGGCGCATGCCCGCCTACGACCTGACCGACCGCCTCGTCGTCGGCGTCGCCTCGAGCGCGCTGTTCGACCTCTCCGAGTCCGACGCCTACTTCCGCGAGCACGGCGAGGCGGCATATGCGACCTATCAGGACGACAAGGTCGACGTCCCGCTGGCGCCGGGCCCCGCATTCCCCTTCGTGTCGCGGCTCCTGCAGCTCAACGACCTGCGACCGGGGGATCCCCTCGTCGAGGTGATCGTGCTGTCGCGCAACGACGCCTCGACGGGCCTGCGGGTGATGCGCAGCGTCGACCACCACGGACTGACCGTCACCCGCGCGATCTTCACCCAGGGACGGCAGCCGCTCGAGTACATCCCCGCGTTCAGCATGAGCGTCTTCCTCACCCAGAACAGGGCCGATGTGCGGGCTGCCGTGGCAGCGGGCCACCCGGCCGGGCACGTGCTCCCGACCAACGCGGCGTACGACGAGGACGACCGCGGCCTGCGCATCGCTTTCGACTTCGACGCCGTGCTCGCAACCGACGAGTCCGAGCGCATCTTCCAGACCGATGGGCTCGACGGCTTCGTGGCGAACGAGGTCGCGAAGCGCGACGTCGCTCATGAGCCAGGGCTGCTGTCACCGCTGCTCGCGCACCTCAACCGCCTGCAGCGGCTCGAGCAGGAGCGTCAGGCTGTGGACCCGACGTACGAGCCGCGGGTGCGCATCGCGCTCGTCACGGCACGGGCGGCACCCGCACACGAGCGAGCGGTGCGCTCCCTGCGCAGCTGGGGCGTGACGGTGAACGACGCGTTCTTCCTCGGCGGCGTCGAGAAGGCCAAGGTGCTCGAGGTGATGCGCCCTCACCTGTTCTTCGACGACCAGGACGGGCACCTCGTCAAGGCGCTCGAGACGGTCGCCGGAGTGCACGTGCCGTACGGGGTCGCGAACGAGGAACAGGGGACCTAGGGCCCCTTGCGCGGCCACGATCGCGGTGCCACACTTCAATCGTGGTTGATTCAATCGCTGTTGAACTGTCGAGCTCCCGCCCGGATGCTGGCGACGCGGAGCGCGCCCTGGACACGCTCAAGGCCATCGCCGAGCCCGTTCGCTGGGAGATCCTCGCGATGCTCGCCGAGCAGAAGCTCTGCGTGTGCGACATCCAGGAGCGGATCCCCGCGCCTGCCAACCTCCTGAGCTACCACCTCAAGGTGCTGCGCGAGGCCGGACTCGTGACGGGGGAGCGCCGGGGCCGCTGGATCGACTACTCGCTCACTGACGACGCCGAGGACCGCATGCGCGCAGCGCTGCCAGGCGCCGCCGTCGTCGCACCCTCGAGATAGGGCTCCCCGAGATGACCCTCACCGAGGCGGCCGTCGCCGCCAGCCCCACGAAGCGCTGGACCGCGGTCGGCACGGCGGCTCTTCTGTGGGTAGGGCTCTACTGGGGCAATGAGAGGTTCTGGGACTGGATCCTGGGCGTCGTCGCCGGCATCGACCTCGACTCCAGGCTCGGCTCGGCGATCCACTTCTTCCTGTATGACTCGGTGAAGATCCTGCTGCTCCTCACGGGGATCATCTTCGTCATCACCGTGCTGCGCACCTTCATGTCGGTCGAGCGCACCCGGGCGCTGCTGGGCGGCAAGCGGGAGGGCGTCGGCAACGTGATGGCGGCGGGACTCGGCGTCGTGACGCCGTTCTGCTCGTGCTCCGCGGTGCCGGCGTTCATCGGCTTCGTGGCCGCCGGCGTGCCGGTCGGCGTGACGATGAGCTTCCTGATCGCCAGCCCCCTGGTCAACGAGATCGCGATCGCGCTGCTGCTCGGGCTCTTCG
>JAUIBG010000121.1 GCA_030428165.1 Actinomycetes bacterium | reverse complement strand
GATGTCGGTGAAATCGTCGACCGTCAGGCCCGCCTCGCCGATGATGTCGGTGCGGATCGCGTTGATCGCGGTGCCCGAGTCGAACGGGACGCCCAGGTTCATGCCGTCGACCGTCGAGTAGGCGGTCACGCCGGCGGGGAACTCGTCGAACGGAATGCCCGAGCTGGTGAGGTCCGTGAACAGGTCGGGGTAGTTGATCGCGTTCTTCTGGAACGCGTTGTTCTGCATCAGGAAGATGTCGGGGAGCTGGTCGTACTCACCCGACTGCGCGAGCGTCGTCAGCTTGATCTGGACGTCGTCCCACGTCGTCTCCTCGATGTTGAGGACGAAGTCGGGGTGCTCCTCCTGGTAGACCTTCGCGGCCTCCTCGAGTGCGTAGATGTTGAAGGCCGGGTCCCAGGCCCAGACGGTGAGCTCGGTGCCCATGGCCTCGTCGGTGGTGCCGTCCGTCGATCCCTCATCAGTGGTGCCGCTGCTGCAGGCGGCGAGTCCCAGAGCGAGCGCCGCCGTGGCGGCCACCGCTGCTCCTGCACGGAACTTAGTCATGTGTCATGCCCTTCATCGTTGAAGTCGCCATGTCCGGCGTCACGGGCGAACTACGTCGAACGCCCACCGGTTGTCCCACTCCGCTGCCACTCCTCACGAGCACCTCGCAAGTCGCCCCTCACGGCCCGACTTCCTCGTCACCCGTCCATCCCGGCAGCGGAATGTTAAGGTCAACATAACCGACTCGGGGCAGAGTGCCAACTCGAAATCAGGTCACAATCCGGTCACGAACGGCCTCCTGAACGGGAGAGACCGCTCTCAGGATGTCGACGTCAACATTTTTCTAAGCACGGGCACTAGCATGTCGAGCGTGGCGATCAACGAGGCGCGCACCGGCCGCAGGAACGGGCCGTCCATCATGGACGTGGCCCGTCTGGCCGGCGTGTCGGGGCAGACCGTCTCCCGCGTCTCGAACCAGCCGGAGCTGGTGAAGCCCGCCACCCGCGAGCGCGTCCTGCACGCCATGGAGAAGCTGGGCTACTCCCCCAACCGCGCCGCCAGGGCCCTGCGCGACGGCGTCTACGGATCCATCGGCCTGCTGGCCCACCGGTTCGACCGCACCGGCGAGGCGATGACCACGGACGCGGTGCTGCGCGCGGCCGAGACCCGCGACCTCAGCGTCACGCTCGTCAGCGTCCACGAGCCCGAGAGCGAGGGGTGGGCGCCGGCAGCCAAGCGGCTGCAGCACCAGACGGTCGACGGGCTCATCATCCTGCGCTCCGAGGGCGACTCGACGGAGCCGTTGGCCCTGCCGCCGCGCTTCCCCGTCGTGGTGAGCGACTCGCGCGAGAACGGCCAGTACCCCTCGGTGATCAACGACGAGCCCATCGGCGTGCGCGCGGCCGTCGACCACCTGCTCGACCTGGGCCACCGCACCGTGCACCACATCTCCGGCCCCACGGACTCCGAGCCCGCGCGCGTGCGCGCCACCGCCTGGCGCAACCGCCTGGTCGCCAAGGGCGTGCCCGTCGTCGAGCCGATCGTCGGCGACTGGACTGCGGATGCCGGGTATCGCATCGGCCAGCAGATCGCCGACGACCCCGAGGTCACCGCGGTGCTGTGCGCGAACGATCACACGGCGTTCGGACTCCTCCACGCGCTGCACGAGCGCGGGATCGACGTGCCCGGGGACGTCTCGGTGATCGGCTTCGACGGCATCTCGCTGGCCGCACACGCGACGCCGCCGCTCACGACCGTGCGGCAGGACTTCACCACGATGGGCACCGAGCTGGTGCACCTGCTGGTGGACCAGATGAACGGCGCCACGACCCGGAAGCACCCGCATGTGGCGGTGCCGACCGAGCTGGTGGTGCGCGAGTCGACTGGACCGATGCGCCGGCGCTAGGCCCGCCCCCGCTCCCGTCGTCGTTTTCTGCACACATCTGACACTCGCGAGCGGCGTCGTGCATCGCGGCGCGAGTGAGTCCCCGATCTGTGCAGATTGCGATGGGGTGGGGGGCGGGGTGAGACGGCGCCGATGCGCCGGCGTCGCTAGCGCTCGAGCAGTCGCGGCAGCGAGGCCTGGATCGCGACGGTCGCCGCGCCGCGGGCCCAGCGCAGGAAGCCGCCGCGCTCGTACCTGAGGTCGAGGTCGTGCGCCTCGGGATCGCGGTCCGCCGCGAGCTGCTCCGCCATGGCGTCGCCCGCGACGTCGAGCAGCGCGAGACCCTCGCCGCTGAGCACGATCACGTCGACCATCGCGAGGTTCGCGACCAGTGCGACCAGACGCCCGAGCCCACGCGCGGCCGCGCCGATGATCTCCGACGCCGCCGGCTCACCTCGCCCAGCCAGCGCGAGGATCTCCCCGAACTCGACGGGACGCTGCAGCGCGATCTGCGCCTGCGCCTCGATCGCGGGGATGCTGATGAGCCCGCTCGAGCATCCGCGGTGGCCCATCGGGCACCTGGGTCCGGTCGGGTCGATCGGGATGTGGCCGGCGAGCCCCAGGCCGATGTCCCTGGTGCGGACCACGTGGTCCTCGCGCACCATGCCGAGGCCGACTCCGGCGCCCAGCGTCACCACCGCGAAGTCGCGCTCGCCCCGTGCGACGCCGAACCAGTGCTCGCCGGCGGTCAGCGCGGAGAGGTCGTTGTCGATCACGACGGGGATGCCGATGCGGGCCTCGACGAGGTGCGCGAGGTCGACGCCGCGCCAGCCGAGGAACGGCGCACGGTCCACACGGCGCCCGTCGGCCGCGCTGCCTCCGAGCGAGACGCCGAGCCCGAGCGCGCTCTCGTCGCCCTGCAGCGCCTCCACGAGCCCGGCGATGACGTCGACCACCGAGTCGACGTCGTGCGCCGCGAGGACGACCACCTCGCTCGCGAGCTCCTGGGCGAGCATGTCGGTCGCGACGCCGTAGGCCTCGTCGCCGGTGAGCTTGATGCCGATGTATCGGCCGGGTCCCGGCGAGCCGATGAGCGGGCGCGACGGCCGGCCCGGGCCCTCGAGGGGCTCGGAGGTCTCGATGACGAGCCCGCGCTCGACCAGGGGCTTCACCGCGCGGGTCATCGTGGACTGCGAGAGCGACAGCCTCGCGGCCAGCGACGTGCGGGAGATGGGCCCGTGCACCAGCACCGAGGTGAGCACGGCAAGCTCGACATCGACGCCGCGAGCGCCGATCGTGTCGGTCGCCCCGTTGCTCATCCGCCGCTCCTCACGCCGCGCGGCGGGCGCCGCGCTGTCAGCACACTAGCCGTCGACCCTCTCGACCACCGCAAGGACGGCCTCCTCGGGCCACAGGATCGGGGCGCGCAGGCCGAGGTTCGCGAGCGCGGCCCCCGTCGCCTCGACGCCGTCGAGCCACGCGGGTCCGCGGCGCTGGATCGTCGCGGCGGGACCGAAGTACTGCGCTCGGACGCGGTAGGTCGCCGCCGGGTCGAGCCCTGGCAGGCGGAACGCCGAGGGGCGGGTCGCCGCAGTCGTCGTGCACTGGACGTAGGCGAACAGCGCGCGCGAGCGGTCCTGCGCCACGACTCCGTGGGCCAGCGCGCTGGGGTCGGAGTGCTCGACCCTGACGACACGGCCGGTGTGGAGCAGCTCGCGCTCGGCCCGGTAGAACGCGGTCCACTCGGTGAGGGCGGCGAGCTCGTCGTCCGTCGCGTCCAGCAGGTTCCACTCGATGCCGGCGTGCCCGAACAGCGCGGTGACGGCGCGCATCTGGACGCTGTGCCGGCGCCCGGTGCCGTGGGAGTCGGTGGGGCCGATGTGGGTGCCGAGCATCTCCGGAGGGATGACGAGCGAGGTCCAGCGCTGGATCTGCTGGCGCTCGAGCGCGTCGTTCTGGTCCGAGGTCCAGAAGCGGTCGGCGTGCATCGCCATGCCGAGGTCGACGCGCCCTCCGCCCGAGGCGCAGGACTCGATCTCGAGCCCCAGGTTGCGCCGGCGCAGCTCGTCGAACATGCGGTAGAGCGCCTCGGTCTGGCGTCGCACCGCCGCCGCGCCCTCGTGGCCCGGGTCCGTGAGGAAGCGGTTGTGGTCCCACTTGATGTAGTCCACGCCGTACTCGCTGATGACGGCGTGCACCTTCTCGAGCACATGGCTGTAGGCGTCCTCGTTGGCGAGGTCGAGCACCAGCTGGTGCCGCGCGAGCGGCGGGACGCGGCCGGGCACCTGCAGGATCCAGTCGGGGTGGGCGCGGTAGAGGTCGGAGTCGGGGTTGGCCGAACTGCATGCCCAGGCCCTTGACGCGATCGACGAGGGGCCCGAGACCGTCGGGCCACACATCGGCCGAGACGTCCCAGTCCCCCAGGCCCGACCAGTCGTCGCGCCGTGAGCCGAACCAGCCGTCGTCGAGCACGAAGCGCTCGACGCCCACGGCGGCGGCGCGCTCGGCGAGGCGGCTCAGGGTGTCGAGGTCGTGGTCGAAGTAGACCGCCTCCCAGACGTTCAGGGTGAGCGGGCGGGGCGACGAGGGGTGGCGCGGCCGCGAGCGCAGCCAGCGGTGGGCGCGGTCGCTGATGCCGTCGAGGCCGGCGCTCGAGTAGAACGCCGCGACGGTCGGGGCGGTGTAGGACTCGCCCGGAGCGAGCTCGGCCTCTCCGGGCTCGATGAGCTCACCCGCGCCGAGCGCGCCGCGGCCCGCGGTGTCCCGCTCGGCGAGGTGCCGCACGCCGCCGCTGAACATCACGCCGAGCGCCCACACCTCTCCCGACTCGGTTCCCGCACCGGCCGTGAGCGCGCACTGGACGATGGTGTAGTCGTGACCGGTGCGACCCTCGCGGCTCTCGCGCAGGCGCAGGCCCGGTGCGAAGCTCAGGCGCTGGGGCTGGCGCTCCCGCAGCCAGCGGCCGGTGAAGTCGAGGGTCTCGACGGCGCGCTCGGGGACGGGCAGCCACGCGGACAGCTCGTCGAGCGTGTAGACGTCGTCGCCGGCGTTGGTGAGGACGTTGTCGATGAGGAGCACGCCCTCGGGGGTGATCGTCAGCGTCTGCGCGATCTCGATGCGAAGCGACTCGTCGACGAGGCGCAGCGCGCAGGATCCATCGGAGACCGTCGCCGAGGCGACGGAGAAGAGCGGCGAGAAGCCGGCCTTGCCTCGGTGACCGCGCAGCGCCGGCCTGCCGGTGAAGCCACGGGCGCCCTCGCGAAGGGTGCCGGGGTCGACCGGCTCATCGAGGTCGCTGTGCGGGATGCCGCCGTCGACCAGCGTGCGGACGGTCGCACCGTCCACGCTGCCCAGCGGGGCACCCCAGTGGAGCACGACGGGGTAGCCATCGCTGAGGTCGAGCACCAGCTCGACGCCTGCCGCGCTCAGCACGGCGGTCTCGACGGCGTCGGTGTGGGGCGACGTGGTCACGTGGTCACTCTCCTATGAGCTCTGAAGGCGGAGGCCGACCCGCCGGGAGTGCTCCCGGCGGGTCGGCCCAGCCGTACTACTGGAACAGCGCGTTGACGCTGTCGTTGGCCGCGACGAGGGTGTCGGTCCCGGCGGAACCGGACATGATCGCCTCCATTGTCGGACCCATGATGGCATTGACGTCGGACTTGTAGTCCGTGATCGGGAACAGCACCGTGGTGCCCTCCGACACGTGGTCGGTGAACGCGGCCACGTCGACGCCGTTGGCCTCGAACGCCGTCACGGCCTTCTCGGTCGAGGTCTTGATCGCGGGGAAGACGACCGCGGCATCGGCCACGACGTCCTGGCACTCGGCGGAGCCGAGGTACTTGACCCACGCCCAGGCGGCGTCGGGGTTCTCGGTCGTCACGGAGATGTTGTCAGCGAGGCCGTTGAGCATCGACCAGCTCGACCCGTCAGGGCCGATGGGCGTCGGGGCGATCGCCGGCGTGAAGGTGTCGCTGGCGGAGCCGAAGACGTAGCCGGTCATCCACGAGCCGTTCGGCACGATGGCGGCCGTGCCCGCGATGAGCTGGTCGGCCCAGCTCACGCCCTCCTGGGCGGCGAAGGTGGGCATGTAGCCCTTCTCCACGAGCGAGTACCACCAGTCGATGGTCTCGGCGAAGGCCGGGTCGTCGTAGTTGTACGACGTGGCCCACGGCTCGTCGGTCTGGGTCCAGCCCAGCGACGCGGTGAGGAACGACCACTGGGTCTGGCCGTCGGCGCCGCCGGAGCCCTCCATCCAGAGGCCGTACTGCGCGACGTTGTCCTTGTCGAAGCCCGGCTCGTCGCCGCGCACGCCGTTGGCATCGATCGTGAGGTGCGCGATGACCTCCTCGTAGGTACCGCCGTCCTCAGGGTTCCACGTCAGGTCCGCGAGGTCCTCGGCGGTGTAGCCGGCCTCCTCGGTGAGCTGGGCGTTGTAGAACAGCGAGACGGTGTCGAAGTCCTTCGGCAGGCCGTACTGGACGCCGTCGGGACTCTGCCAGAGCTCGACGAGTCCGTCCTGGTAGATCGACATGTCGAGGCCGTCGGCCGCGATGTAGTCGTCCAGGGGTAGGACCTGGCCGTTCTTCTGGAACTCGGGGTAGTACGCCACGTGGCTGGTGAAGACATCGTAGCTCTCGCCCGAGACGAAGCCGGTGGTGACCTTGGTCCAGTAGTCGTCCCAGCCGATCTGCTCGATGTCGACCGCGTACTCGGGGTTCGCAGCGGAGAAGTCCGCGGCGCACTGCTGGTAGGCGGGCAGCTGGTTCGAGTCCCACAGGCCGTAGGAGATGGTGGTGACGTCGCCGTCGGTGCCGTCCGACGTTCCGGACGACGGGTCGTCCGTGGTGCCGGACGAGCAGGCCGCGAGGGTGCCCAGGGCGAGGCCGAGCATCGCCAGTGAGCCGATTGCCTTCTTCATCGAAGTGCTCCTTGAGGGTGTTGAGGTAGTGCTCTGAAGGGGTTGCGCCATGAGACGCGACCGGAGTCGGGCGGGTGCAGTCCGCCCCTACTTGACTCCGGAAGACTGGATGGAGCCGACGATGCGCCGGCCGAAGATGACGACGAGGATGAAGATCGGGATCGCCGCGATGAGGGAGCCGGCCATGAGGCCGGCCCAGTCGGGACTGCCCTGAGGGGTCTGCGAGCGGAAGATGCCCAGGCCCACGGTCAGCAGGGTCGACTCCTCCGTCTGCCCCACGAGCAGGGGCCAGAGGTAGTCGTTCCAGTAGAAGATGAACTGGAGGATGCCGATGGTGATGATCTGCGGCATCACGATGGGCAGCACGATCTTGGTGAAGATGCGCAGGTGCCCGGCGCCGTCGATGAGCGCGGCCTCGATGAAGCTGCGGTTCACGCCCAGGAAGAACTGCCGCAGGAAGAACACCACGAACGGCGAGAAGAACATCGCCGGCAGCGCGATGCCCAGGTACGTGTTGAGCA